>DATKRH010000120.1:0-32869 GCA_035532295.1 Streptosporangiaceae bacterium | reverse complement strand
CGCTGCGCCGCCAGGTCGCGGAGGTCCGCTGCCGGGGCGTCCTGGCCGGGTCTGGTCTCCTCCATGCCCGGTCACCACGTGATGGTCAGCACGGTGTGCGGCTTGCTGATGCGGTGTCCGTGCGGGAGCTGGTCATCGGGCGCTGGCGCCGGCTGGGCGGTGATGACGGGCTGGGCAGGCCGGTCGCGATTCCACTGGTGCAGGAGCTCGGCGGCGCGGGCAGCGCATTTCCTGCTGTCGGGGCCGTGCGCGATCACTCCTAGCTCGTCGGTGTCGCTGCTGCGCTGCGCGCTCTCGTTAGCAAATCTATTCGAGTTATGCCGATTTTGTCAGTGCCCATCGCTATACTGATCGAAGATGAGCAGATTCGCCTGAGTGATCAGGCAGCTCGCAGGCCCGTAGTGGGCGGGCAGATCGTGCGGGGCGCTAGGAGGTGACCGCGATGCCAGAACCAGACCAGCTCGGATCAGACCAGCCAGGGCCAGACCAGCCAGCCCGACAGGAGGGCGCCTCACTGCCGGATGAAGGGGCAGGCGCGGATGCGCCGCAGGGCCTGTCCTGGTCATGGGAGCTCGATTTCGAAACGCTGATATCGGTGCTGAACGAGCCCGCGCCGTGGAACCGCCCACCGTGCGGCACCCCGACTCCGACTGCTCCGGCAGGAGGCGAAGCGGAAGCAGCGAACAGCGCCGCGGTCCAGGAGGGTAACGCTGCGGCCCAGGAAGACGGTGCCCTGGACCAGGAGGGCAGCGCCGCGGCCCAGGAGGACGGTGCCGCGGCTCAGGAGGACGGTGCCGCGGAAGGCGGCACGTCCGCGGCCGAGGACGAGGCGCTGTTTGACGCCATCCTGGCGGGCAAGACCCGCGAGATCCCTCTGGCGGCGGTGGCCGGCCGCGTCGCGGAATCCTTGCCGCCAAGTCCGGACCTGGCCGGCTGGCTGGCCACGACTTCCCCTAAGGAACTGGAGAGCGGCGCGCTGCCGGGAGTGGCTGCTTCCTTCCGGCGGCTAGCCTCCTGGGCGCAGGCCGGAGAACTCGCCGCGGTCGCCGAGATAGCGTCCCGGTCCGCCGCAGCCGACGCCAAGATCGGGGTGGATGACGAGGGCCGTCCGGCCTGGGTTCCCGACGAGGCCACCGCCCAGGTTTCTCTGGCACTGGCGATGACGCGGAACGGCGCGTCCTGGTGGACCGACCTTGCGACCACGCTGACCTGGCGACTGGCCGCGACTGGCGCTGCGCTGGCGGCCGGTCACATCGATCTGTCCCGGGCACGGGTCATAGCCGAGGCGACCGGGGTGCTGGACGATGACACGGCGCGAGCTGTAGAGGCCACGGTGCTGCCCGGTGCCGGGGACCAGACCACTAGCCACTTGCGTGCGGCGCTGCGACGCGCGGTGATCGCCGCCGATCCTGAGGGTGCGGAGCAGCGCCGCAAGGAGGCCGAGCGGAAAGCCAGGGTCATCCTGTACCCGGACGAGGAAGGGACCGCGTCGCTGACCGGGCAGAACTTGCCAGGTACCCGCGCCGCCGCGGCGATAGCCCGGATCAGTGCCCTAGCCCAGGCCCTCAAGGCGTCTGGCGCCGGCGGCGGAATTGACCTGCTCCGGGCCCAGGTATTCATCGGACTGCTCCTGGGCACCATGCCCGACATCCCGGCGCCCGACGGCGCGCCTGACGAGCCGCCCCCCGATGACGATGACGAGAATGGCCCGCCCAGCCCGCGCCCCGGCGAGACTGGGCCAAACGACCATTCCCCGCCCACCGGTCGGCCGCGCGGTGACGCTGATCCAGGTGGTCGGCCGCGTGGCGGTGCGAGTGGCGGTGGTCGGCCGCGCGGCGGTGGTCAGCCGCGTGGCGGTGCGAGTGGCGGTGGTCAGCCGCGCGGTGACGCGGGTCGCCCCGGTGGGCCAGGAGACGGCACGGGTCCCGGTGGTCGGCCAGGAGACGGTGCGGGTCCAGATGATGCCGCATCCGCGCTTCCGCCAGACAACATTCCTGATCCAGACGTCCCCGCCCCATCCGACGAGGACGCGCCCGGCGATGACTTCCTGACCGATCCGCTCGGAGGGGATCCGGCCTGGGCGGTCCCGCTAGCGCTCGGCGGGGGCCGAAGCGATGATGACGACCACTGGAGTACCGAGTCTCTTCTATCTGCCCCGCCCTGGGCGGCGCTGCCGACCCTGATCCTGCCTTCGGGCGCCGGGCCGGGGCCAGATCGGCTGTCGGCCGGGTTCGGACCGGGGCCTCCGCCGGGCGGCTCGCTCGATCTCATGCTGCCGTGGGCAACCCTGGCGGGTTGCTCACCAGAGCCCGGCTACCTGGGTCGGCTGGGCCCGATCACGCCCTACCAGGCCCGTGAGATCGCCGAGGCGGCGGCCGGCGACCCATCCGTCCGGTGGCGGATCATCCTGACCAGCCGGACTGGTCAGGCCATCGCCGTCACCCGCGTTCCCGTCACCCGCGCCCGCGCTCGGGCCGGTCCGGCGACGTGGCGCGGCGCCTCGGTTGGCGAATACGCCTCGGTTGCCGGATACGGAGACGGGCCCGGCCTGGTTGGCCGGGTCACCCTGACCATCCCCGAGGACATCCTGCTTGACCCACCCCCGTCGGAGATGACATCCGATGGCATCCTCGCCCGTGCGCTGCGCGCCGCTGGCCGCGAAGCGGCTGCCGCAGCCGCCCGCGCTGCCGCCGACGCGGCTGCCGAGACCGGCTGCGCGCACACCGTCGCTGCGCTGGGCTACCGGCCTCCGCCCCGGCTGCGGGAGTATGTCGTGGCGCGGGATCTGACCTGCAGGTTCCCGTTCTGCCGCCAGCCGGCCTGGCGCGGCGACCTTGATCACACCGTGCCTTATGACCAGGGCGGCAAGACCTGTACCTGCAATCTCGGCGGACTGTGCCGCCACCATCATCGGCTCAAGCAGCATCCTGGCTGGCAACTGAGCCAGCTGGAGCCTGGCGTATTCCGGTGGACCACCTCGTCCGGCCGTTCCTATCTCGCCACTCCGGACAGTCACGTTGCCTAACGGGGGACCGCGCACGGGGAGGAGAGACCATGGGATGGGACAACCCGCCAGTGCCGTGGCGGGAGCTCGAACGGCGTCTGTCCTGGGGGACGAAGCCGGCCAAGGGCACCGACGCCGACGAGGACGGACGCGGGGAGCCCACCGGGGACAATGCGGCCAATGCGGCCGAGGCGCGGCAACTCCCCCCCGTGGCCTATCTCCAGGCCGGCCATGACCGCGATCATCACGGGCCGGCTAGCAGGCGCCGCAAGCACCGCCAGCTGGCCTGGGCGGAACTGCACTGCCACTCGTCGTACAGCTTCCTGGACGGGGCGTCCAGCCCGGGCGAGCTCGTCACCGAGGCAGCCGAACGAGGCCTGACGGCGCTGGCCATCACCGACCACGACGGCATGTACGGGGCAGCTCAGTTCGCCCAGGCCGCGGCGCGCCTCCGGGATAGCGGCGGCACGCTCGGCACGGTCTTCGGCGCGGAGCTCGGCCTGGATCTGGGGGCCGCGCAGAGCCCCAGGCCACGGCCCGCCAGGACCTCCCGGGCCGGAGCCGGATCTCGCGGGACTCCGCGCGCCGGGGTTCCGGACCCGGCTGGCCGGCACCTGCTGGTGCTCGCCCGCGACCCTGAGGGATACGCGCGGCTGTGCCGGGTGATCAGCGAGGCGCAGCTGGCCGGGGGAGAGAAGGGCCGGCCGGTCTATGACGAGGCGGCGCTGGCGGATTCCCATGACGGCCACTGGGTCATCCTCACTGGATGCCGGAAAGGCGCGGTCCCGGCGGCGCTCGCCGCCGATATCCAGGCCCTCGCCGCCGCTGACCCGGCGCTCGCCGCCGCCGCGGATCCAGCCAGTGCCCACCGGCCTCCCTCGCGCGTCCCGCGCGCCACGAGCACTCCGTCCGTCAGTGACCGGGCCGCTCGCTACCGGGCGGCCCGGCGCGAGCTGCGCGCGCTGATCGGGATGTTCGGCACGGAGAACGTGAAGGTTGAGCTGACCATCGGTCACCAGCCTGCCGACGATGAGCGGAACGACGCGCTGCAGGAACTGGCGGCGGCCGCCGGCGTGGCCACCGTCGCCACCAGCAACGTGCACTACGCCGGTCCTCAGGACGCCCGGCTGGCCCAGGCGCTGGCGGCGATCAGGGCCCGCGGCAGCCTGGCGGAAATGGATGGCTGGCTGGCCGCGTCAGGTGGCGGTTTCCTGCGGTCCGCCGATGAGGCGGCCAGCCGCCTGAGCCGATACCCGGGCGTCGTCGAGCGGACCGTGGAGCTAGCCGCCGACTGCGCCTTCGATTTCAAGGTGGTCGCGCCTAAGCTGCCGAACTTCGCGGTCGAGGGCGATCACACGGAGGCGAGCTGGCTGCGGCACCTGGTCCGGGAAAGGGCTCCGGGCCGCTACGGGCCGCCCGGGGCCGAACGCGTCGAGGGCGCCTACGCGCAGATCGCCCGGGAGCTCGACGTCATCGAGGACCTGCATTTCCCCGGCTACTTCCTGATCGTGCACGACATCGTCCGGTTCTGCGAGGAAAGGGGGATCCTCTGTCAGGGCCGGGGATCGGCGGCGAACTCGGCCGTCTGTTACGCGCTCGGGATTACCAGCGTTGACCCCGTTCAGCACGGACTGCTGTTCGAGCGGTTTCTGTCCGCGGGTCGGGACGGCCCGCCCGACATCGACCTGGACATCGAGCACCGGCGCCGCGAGGAGGTCATCCAGTACGTCTACGACCTTTACGGCCGGGAGCGGGCGGCGCAGGTGGCTAACGTGATCTCGTACCGGCCGCGGATGGCGCTGCGGGACGCGGGCCGCGCGCTCGGCTACTCGCCGCAGGAGCAGGACCAGTGGGCCCGGCAGGTCGGGCCGCGGTCCTACGCGCCGGGCCAGCCGGTCCCGCCGGACGCGGGGGTTCCGGAGTCGGTGATCGAGCTGGCGGGGCGGATGCAGCGGCTGCCACGGCACCTGGGCATTCACTCGGGCGGAATGGTGATCTGTGACCGTCCGGTGGGGGAGGTGTGCCCGGTGGAGTGGGCGCGGATGCCGGGCCGCACGGTGCTGCAGTGGGACAAGGACGACTGCGCGTACGCGGGCCTGGTCAAGTTCGACCTGCTGGGCCTCGGCATGCTGACGGCGCTGCGGGACTGCTTCGAGCTGGTGGAGACGGCGCACGGGGTCCGCTGGGACCTGCACTCGATCCCGCAGGAGGATCCCGGCGTCTACGAGATGCTGCGGGCGGCGGACACGGTGGGGGTGTTCCAGGTCGAGTCTCGCGCGCAGATGGCGACGCTGCCGCGGCTGCGCCCGGAGAAGTTCTATGACCTGGTCATCGAGGTCGCGTTGATCCGGCCGGGGCCGATCCAGGGCGGCTCGGTGCACCCTTACATGCGCCGCCGGCACGGGGACGAGGTGCCCGAGTTGCCGCACGAGTCGATGCGGCAGGCGCTGGACAAGACCCTGGGCGTTCCGCTGTTCCAGGAGCAGATGATGCAGATCGCGATGGACTGCGCCGGGTTCAGCGCGCCGGAGGCGGACCGGCTGCGGCAGGCGATGAGCTCCAAGCGCGCGCCGGAACGGATCGAGGAACTGCGCGGCCGGCTGGTGAACGGGATGATCTCGCGGGATATCCCGCTGGAGGTCGCGGAGGACATCTACGCCAAGGTCCTCGCGTTCTCCAGCTACGGCTTCCCGGAGTCGCACGCGATCAGCTTCGCCTACCTGGTCTACGCCAGCGCCTGGCTGAAGCGCTACTACCCGGCGGCGTTCACGGCGGCGCTGCTGCGCGCCCAGCCGATGGGCTTCTACGCGCCCGCCAGCCTGATCGGCGACGTACGCCGGCACGGCGTGCAGGTGCGCGGCGTGGACGTGAACGCCAGCGGTGTCCTGGCGGTGCTGGAAAAGCCAGCGGCGGGGCAGCCAGCGGCGGGGCTGGGCGGCGCGGTGCCGGGGCAGCCGGCGATCAGGCTGGGCCTATCCGAGGTGCGTAACCTCGGCACGGCGGCCGCCGCCATCGAGGCCGGCCAGCCGTATGCGGACCTGGAGGACTTCGCTCGCCGGACCGCGCTCCCGGTCGCCGCGCTGGAGGCGCTGGCGATGGCGGGCGCGTTCGGCTGTTTCGGCCTGAGCAGGCGCGAAGCGCTCTGGGCGGCGGGTGCCGTCGCCACGATCGGGCCGGGGCAGCTGCCGGGCACCACCCTGGGCCTGACGGCACCGTCGCTGCCGCCGATGACCGCGGCTGAGGAGACGTTCGCCGACCTGTGGGCGACCGGCACGTACGGAACGCATCCGATCGAGCACATCCGGGAGCTGCTCGCGGCGGAGGGCGCGCTGCCCGCCCAGGCGCTGGCCACGGCGCAGGGCGGCACGATGATCGCGGTCGGCGGCCTGGTGACGCACCGGCAGCAGCCGGGGACCGCGGGCGGCGTGGTGTTCCTGAGCCTGGAGGACGAGACCGGGATGGCTAACATCATCTGCCCGCCGGGGGTGTGGCGGCGCTACCGCAAGATCGGCGTGGACGCTAACGCGCTGCTCATCCACGGCCGGGTGGAACGGCTGGACGGGGCGGTCAGCCTGCTCGCGACCCGGCTGCGGAAGCTGCGGGTGGTGGCCGCCGCCCGCAGCCGGGATTTCCGCTAGCCCCGCGGCTCACCAGCGACCTCAGCTGCCCAGGGCCCGGGACCGCAGCGCGCGCTCCACCATGTCGCGCTGCTCGATCAGCATGCGCACCAGGCCGGAGTCGCGGTCCTGCGCGGCGAGGAAGCCGTCGATGCGCTCCAGCAACTCCGGGGACGCCGCCATGGACGGGAACAGCCCTTGCCCGAGCATGGCGCGGAAATGCTCGCCGCGCGATGCCCAGATCTCCGGGAGCGCCTGGAAGTAGCGCTCGGTGTAGGGGGCGAGCAGGCTGGCGTGCTCGGACTGGGCGAACCCCCTGATCACCTCGCTGACGCCCGCGACCCCGAGCTCATCGCTCTGCGCCAGCAGGTGCCAGGCGGCCGCCTTGTGCGCGGCGTCGGGGACGGCCGCGCGGCAGCTCAGGGCGTACCGCCGGCCGGCGTCGGTCGGGTCGCGCGCGAGCTCGGCGTCGATCTGCGCGTCCCCGGCCCGGCCGGTCGCGACGAGCCGCCGCAGCAGGGCCCAGCGCAGGTCGGCGTCCATGGCCAGCCCGGGCAGCTCGACGTCGCCGTCGAGCAGTCCGCCGACCAGGTCGAGCTGGCCGGGGCTGGTCGCGGTCCAGCTCAGCAGCTGGGCCCAGGCGAGCTGCTGGTCGCTGCCGGGTGCCGCGGCGAGCAGCAGCCGGGCGCCGGCCGTCGCGAGCTCGGTCTTGCTCCGCGCCGCGCCCTCGGGATCACCGCTCAGCCTGAGCAGCTGGGCGGTCACCGAGTGCAGGACCTGCAGGATCGAGATCGAGCTTTCCTGACCCATCGCGGCGGTCACGACCCGCGTGAACGAGGGCAGCGCCAGCTCGGCCTGGCGGGCCATGTCGATCAGCGCGGTCCAGCACACGGCGCGCGAGAGCGAGTCGCGCAGGGCACTGATCGACTCGGTCAGCGTGCCTAGTGAGCGCGGGTCGAACCGGACGATCGCGTAGCCGAGGTCATCGTCATTGAGCAGGATGAGGTCGGGCTGCCGCTGCCCGGCCAGCTCCGCCACCTCGGTGCGCCGCCCCGTGACGTCGACCTCGACCTGGCGCGTGCGGGCCAGCTCGCCGTCGGCGGTCCGGTTGTACAGGCCGATGGCGATGTGATGCGGCCGCAGCGTGGGATACCGGGCCGGCGCCTCCTGCGCCACGGCGAAGGAGGTAAACCTCCCGTCCGCGCCGGTTTCGAACTCGGCGCGCAGCGTATTGGGCCCGGCCGTCTCCAGCCAGGCCGCCGACCACTGCGTGAGGCGAACCCCCGAGCTGTTCTCCAGCGCCCGCAGCAGGTCCGCGAGCGTCGCATTACCGAAGGCATGCTCGGCGAAGTAGGCCCGGATCCCGGCCAGGAAGTTCTCCCGGCCCACCTTGGCGACTAGCTGCTGGAGGACGGCGGCGCCCTTGGCGTAGCTGATCCCGTCGAAGTTGGCGACGGCCTGGCTGAGCGTCGGCACGTCGGCGGCGACCGGATGGGTGGAGGGCAGCTGATCCTGCTGGTATGCCCACGTCTTGCGGCCGATGGCGAACGTCGTCCAGGCGTCGGTGAACCGGCTGCCCTCGGCACTGGTGAGCGTGGCCCCGAACTCGGCGAACGACTCGTTGAGCCACAGGTCGTCCCACCACTTCATGGTCACCAGGTCGCCGAACCACATGTGCGCCATCTCGTGCAGGATCACCATGGCGCGCAGCTCGTGCATGGCGTCGGTGACCTTCGAGGGGAACAGCAGCTGGTCGGTGATGACGACGCAGCCGACATTCTCGGTGGCGCCGGCGCTGTATTCGGGCACGAAGACCTGGCAGTACTGGTCGAACGGGAAGTCGCCGCGGAACAGCCCGGTATAGAAGTCCAGGCCCCGCGCGGTGGTCGCCAGCACGTCCCCGGCGTCCAGGTGCGCGGCGAGCGAGGCGCGGCAGGCCAGGGTCAGCGGGATCTCCTGGCCGCCGGGGGTCGAGTGGGCGTCGCGGACGACCGCGTACTCGCCCGCCACGACGGCGGTGAGATAGCTGGAGATCGGCGGCGTGGGCGGGAAATGCCAGACGGCGCTCTCCCCGGCCGGCTGGACGGTGGGCGCGGGCTGGTTCGACAGGACGGTCCAGTCGCCGGGCACGGTGACGTGAAAGGTGAACGGGGCCTTGAGGTCAGGCTGCTCGAAGTTGGCGAAGACGCGCCGGGCGTAGGCGGGCTCGAACTTCGTGTAGAGGTACACCTTGCCGTCGGCCGAGTCGACCGAACGGTGCAGCCCGGTGCCATCACCCGAGTAACGACAGTCCGCGACGACGCGCAGCTCGTTACTTCCGGAGAGTCCGGCCAGCTCGATCCGCCCGGACCGGGCCGCGACGGCCGGGTCGATGCGGGCGCCGTTCAGGGTGATCTCGCGGACCTGCTCCGCGACGAGATCGATATAGGTCGCCGCGCCCGGCTCCCCGCAGCCGAACCGGACCAGCACCTGCGACTCGAACGTTAGCGGCCCGCGGGTCAGGTCGAGCCAGACCTCGTAGGACTCGACGTGCAGCAGCCGCGCGCGCTGGCGAGTCTCCTCGCGGGTGATCTCGATAACCGCCATCAGGCGTCCTCCCGCGGGATGAGATTGCACGGCGGTCTCAGGCTAGCCAGGCCCGCCGGCCGGCCCTTCGCTGAGGGGGAGTTAATCCCGTTCGCCGGACAGGGCCCGGCCGCTGCCGTCCACGCCGTTTCGTGAGCCGATGGGAGCGCGAAGATCCGCCGGCACGGATGGCCCTGGGGTTCGTTAGACTCAGCCTCTCAATCGATCGATAGGCAGACTTCGACGACGAAGGTCAGCTGGACTCCGATCTGGCAGGTCGTGGCGCCACGGAGAACGTCGGCGCCGTTCGGTAGCTCGGGTCGCCCTGAGGTGAGGACGAAACGTCGTGCCAAGGCGGCAACCAGTTGCGAGTGCGGTAGGTTCCCCGGATTGGTCGAGCCTGTCGACCAAGCGACGCATCGAGCAGGCAGCGCTGCAGCTGTTTGCGGCCAAGGGCTTCGAGGCCACCGGGATCAGGGACATCGCCGAGCGGGCCGGCTTCTCGACCGCGGCGCTCTATCACTACATGGGCAGCAAGGACGAGCTGCTCATCGACTTCATGCTGGTCAGCATGACCCAGCTCACCCGGGTGGCCCGGCAGGCGCTCGCGGCCGCCGACGGGCCCGCGGCCGAGCTGGCCACGCTGGTCCGGGTGCACGTCGGCTTCCACACCCTGGACCCGCAGCGGTCGCTGGTCGCAGATGACGAGCTGCGGGCCCTGTCCGAGGGGACGTTTGCCCGCGTGATGGACCTTCGGGACGCCTACGAGAGGCTCTGGGCGGACACCCTGGAGCGCGGGCTGAGCGGCGGCATCTTCAGCTTCGCTGACGCCCGGGTCACCCGGCTCGCCCTGCTCGAGATGTGCAATGGCGTCGCCCGCTGGTACTCCGACGCCGGCCCGATGCGGCCGGGCGAGATCGCCGACGCGTTCACCGACCTGGCCCTCGCGACGGTTGGCGCCGGCCGCGACAGCTGGCCGCTGCGCCTCGATGACCTGCCCTCCCTGCCGACAAGCGAGGTCCTGGCGCTCATTGAGAACGAGCTGCGAGCCGCGGACGCCAGCGAGGCTGCCCTAGCTCCCTAAGCTCCCCTGGGGCGAATGCGCCAAGAGGGACAGTTGGGCCATTGCCATCCGATCGATCGATCGATAACATCACCGAAAGCGGATCGGCCCGACCATAGGGAGTCCGATGTCATCGCAACTGCATGGGCCCGGCGCAGGTCAGCCGCCGGCTGCCAGCCAGAACGCCGAGCGGCTCGAGCACCACGCCATCGGCCTGCCCGCCGTCACCGCCCAGTCCGCGGCGCTCATCGGCCCGGCCGCCGGCTCGGTCGCGGGCCTGGCCTTCATCGTGGGGTACTCCGGCGGCGCCACGCCGCTGGCCTTCCTGATCGGGCTCGTCGTCTGCGTCTGCGTCGCGCTCGTCATCGGCGAGTACGCCAAGCGACTGCCCAGCGCCGGGTCGTTCTACACCTACCTGACCCGGACGTTCGGGCCGAAGACCGGCTTCGTCACCGGTGTCATGCTGTTCGGGGCCTACCTGCTGCTGTTCCCGTTCCAGCTGGACTTCTTCGGGAACTTCGTTTCCTCGCTGCTGGCCACCTCCAACGTGCACATCTCGTGGATCGTCTTCGCCGTCTTGCTGATCGCGGTGAGCACCACGCTCGGCGTCCTGGGCGTGAAGCCGTCGCTGCGCACCGGCCTGATCGCGCTCGGGATCGAGATGGCGATCCTGACGGTCTTCGCGCTGGTCATCATCTTCAAGGGCGGCGCGAGCGGTAACACCCTGGAGGCGTTCAACCCGTCGTCGAGCCTCAAGGGGTCCAGCGGGCTGCTGACCGCCGTGGTCTACACGATCTTCGCTTTCGTCGGCTTCGAGTCCGCGACCACCCTGGGCGACGAGGCCCGCGAGCCGCGGCGCACGATCCCGCGCGCGGTGATGCTGACGACCGTCGTGGTGGGCGTCTTCTTCGTCGTCGTGTCCTACGCGGTGACGATCGGCTACGGGCTCGCCCCCAAGCAGGTCAACGCGCTCGCGACCGCCGCGACGCCGTTCAACACCCTGGCCGATCACTTCGGCAACGGAGTGCTCAGCGTCTTCGTGAACCTCGCGGTAATCTCCAGCTTCAGCGCCCTGAACATCGTCACAGTCATCGCGGTCAGCCGCATCCTGTGGAAGATGGGCCGCGACCGACTCCTCCCGGAGGCCTTCGGCCGCGTGAACCGCCGGCAGTCGCCGCACGTGGCCTGCCTGGTCGCGGGCGGGCTGGCGCTGGTGGCCTCGGTCGGCTTCGGGCAGGCCTACGGTCCGGAGGCGTTCGCCTCCTGGCTCTCCTACTTCGCGACGCTGTTCTTCATCGCGGCCTACCTGCTCATCAGCGGCGGTCTCATCCGCTTCATCTGGCGGGACTACCGGTCGGAGTTCAGCTGGCTGCGGCACGCCGCGCTGCCGGTGATCTCCATCGCGGCGATGGTCTGGGTGCTTTACGGCAACATCCACCCGTATCCGCCGGCCCCGCTGCGCTGGTTCATCTACGCCACGATCGGCGTCATCATCGCGAGCATCGGCATCGCGCACTGGATCGAGCGGCGGCGCCCGGATGCGATGCTGCGCGCCGGCCAGTTGCTGGCCGACATCGAGGTCGAGGAGGAGGCGGCGCTGGCCGGGCCGGGGCGCTACGGGACTGGCGAGGTCAGCGCCTAGATGGCCATCATCTTCGAACGCCAGGACGGGATCGCGAAGATCACGCTGAACCGGCCCGAGGTCATGAACGCCCTCGACCCGGCGACCTACGACGAGATCACGCAGGCGTTCGCCGAGATCGAGCGGGACCCCGCCATCGCCGTGGGCATCGTGACCGGCGCGGGGGACCGGGCGTTCACCGCCGGGGCCGACCTGAAGCTGATGCACACCGGTGCCCCGGACCAGGCCGACCTCGGGCGGTGGTCGCCGTGGCGGCGGGACCGGTGGGACTTCGGGGCCACGACGTCCAAGCCGCTTATCGCCGCCATCAACGGGTACGCGCTGGCAGGCGGCCTGGAACTGGCCCTGGTCTGCGACATCCGGATCGCGTCGCCGAACGCGATCTTCGGCACGCCCGAGGTCAGGTGGAACCTGCTGCACGGCTACGGCGCCTACCGGCTGCCGCGCATTATCTCGCTGTCGCACGCCATGGAGATGCTGCTGACCGGGGAGTTCATCGATGCCGCCACCGCGGAGCGGATCGGCCTGGTGAGCCGGATCGTGCCGGCGCAGGACCTGCAGGCGCACGCGGCGCGGCTCGCCGCGAAGATCGCCGCGAACGGGCCGATGGCCGTGCGGATGACTAAGGAACTGGTCCAGCACGGGCTCGAGGCGTCGCCGGCCGAGTACTTCCGGCTGATGCAGGAGTACTACAGCCGCGTGGACGCCACCCCGGATCAGGCGGAGGGACTGCAGGCCTTCGCGCAGAAGCGGTCCCCGCGCTACTCGGGCGACTCGGGCGACTCGGGCGACTAGGCGAGCAGGCAGGAGCAGAAGATGAAGATGTACGCCTTCCACTGTGGCGGCGAGAAGACGCTGCGGTCGGTCTTCGACCCCTTCGACCCCGACTGCGGGTCGATGATTCACCCGCCGTATTTCTTCTACCTGATCCGCCACCCCGAGGGCGACGTGCTGTTCGACAACGGCGCGCACCCCGCCTTCATCTCTGACCCGCGCAGCCGCCTCGGCGACGCCGCCGACCTCTACGACATCGTGATGGCGCCCGGCGACGACGTGGTCTCCCGGCTGCACACGCTCGGCGTGGAGCCCGAGGGCATCGCCCACGCGGTCCAGTCCCACCTGCACTACGACCACGCGGGCGGCCTGGAGTTCCTGACCGAGGCGACCGTGTACGTGCAGCGGGAGGAGCTCTCGTTCGCGTACTGGCCGCCGGTGTACCAGCGCGACGTCTACGTCCGCCAGGACTTCGACGGCGTCCGGAACTGGAAGCCGCTGCGCGGCGAGTACGACATCTTCAACGACGGCCGCCTGGTCATCTTTCCGACGCCCGGTCATACGCCCGGCCACCAGTCGCTGCTGGTGCGGCTGGACAGCCAGGCCTACATCCTGACCGGGGACGCCGTGTACGACAAGGAGAAGATGACGGCGCGGTGCCTGCCGGGACTGCTGTGGAGTCCGGACGCGCTGGTGGAGAGCTGGGAGCGCATCGAGGAGCTACAGCGCCGACATGACGCGCAGCTCATCGTTACTCACGATATTCACTGGGAGGAGACGATCAAGCTCGCTCCCGGGGAGTGGTACGAGTGAGCGAGCTGACCGTGACCGGCCAGACCGACGGCCCGGGCGACCTGCTCGACCTCGTCCGCGCCGCGTGCCAGGCCGACCCGGAGCGGCCGATCCTCATCTTCGAGGACGGCGTCGTCGTGACCCGTGGCCAGCTGTGGGCGCAGGTGGAGTCGTTCGCCGGGTACCTCCGGTCGCGGGCCGGGCCCGGCGACCGGGTCGCGGTGATGATGGCGAACCGGGCCGAGTTCATGATCACCTGGCTGGCCGCCGTCGCCTGCCGCGCGGTGCTCGTCTCGCTTAACCCGGCCGCGCGCAGCCACGACGCGGGGCACATCCTGCGGGACTCGGCGGCCCGGATCGCGGTCGTCGACCCCGAGCACGAGGCCCTGTTCCGCGAACTGCAGCCGTCCTGCCCCGCGCTGGCGGAGATCGTCGTGGCCGGCGGCACCGAGCCGGTCGGCCTGGCCGAGTACGCCGGGCCGGCGCCGGCGCCGGCGGGGCGAGCGGCGGAGGCGGCCGGAGACGTTACCAATGTGTATTACACCTCCGGTACCACGGGGCCGCCGAAGGGCTGCATGGTCGGCCACGATTACTGGCTGCGCTTCGCGGACCTGGTGATTGAGCTGTACGACATCACGGTCGCCGACCGGATGCTGTGCTGCCTGCAATTTTTCTATAACGACCCGCCGTGGCAGCTCCTGGTGGCGCTCCGCGCCGGGACTGCCCTGGTCGTCATGCGCCGGTTCAGCGTGTCGCGCTACTGGCGGGTGGTCCGCGAGCACGACGTCACCGTGCTGTTCGGCATCGCGGCCACCGCGAGCCTGCTGCTCAAGGCGCCGGCCAGCGACGAGGACACCGACCACCGGGTCCGGCTGGCCATCCAGGTCGGGATCGCCGCGCCCCTGCACAAGGACCTGGTCGCGCGCTGGGGCGTGCCATGGGTGGAGGCGTACGGGCTCACCGAGACCGGGCTCATCGTCGCCATGCCGGCCGAGTTCGCCCAGGAGATGCTCGGATCTGGCTCCATCGGGCTGCCGTGCCCCGGCGCCGAGGTCGCGGTCGTCGACTCCGCGGGCGCGCAGGTCGCCGGCGACGAGATCGGGGAGATCGTCGTCCGGGCGCCCGGGCTGATGCGGGGCTACCTGAACCGGCCCGAGGCCACCGCCGAGACCTACCGCGGGGGCTGGCTGCACACCGGCGACCTGGGCCGCCGCGATAGCCGCGGCTTCCTGTACTTCCAGGGCCGGATGAAGGACATCATCCGGCGCGCCGGGGAGAACATCGCGGCCGCCGAGGTCGAGACCGTCCTGCGGTCGCATCCGGGGGTGCTGGAGGTCGCCGCCGTGCCGGTGCCCGACACCCTGCTGGGCGAGGAGGTCAAGGTGCACGTCCTGCTGGCCGGCGAGCACACTCCCGCCTCCGTGCCGCCCGCCGAGCTCATCGCCTTCAGCGCTGCCCGGCTGGCCCGGTACAAGGTCCCGCGCTTCCTCGAGTACCGGGTCGACGACTTCGACCGGACACCGTCGATGCGGGTGAAGAAGGAGAGCCTCGATCGTTCCAGCGATCCGTCCCGGGTCTGGGACCGGGCGACGGGACTGGGCTGGTAGCTACCACAGAAGGAGGCCTCATGTCCGAGGTGATCGATTTCCGGGTCCGGCTCCCGCTGGAGCTGCGGCCGTCGGAGGACCTGCCCGATGACTACCTGGCCCAGTACGACCGGGTGCTCGACCTGTCCGCCAACCGGCACCGCAGTCTCGCCGACCTGCTGGCGGACATGGACGCGAGCGGCACCGCCCACGCCGTGGTCCACGCCGAGTACGAGTACGGCGACGTGGCCGACGCGCTGAACGACGCCGTGGCGAAGATGGTCTTCGAGCACCCGGACCGGTTCTCCGGCTACGGCACGATCTCGATGAACCCGGTCAAGATCCCCCGGGCGCTGGCCCAGGTGCAGCGCGTCGCGGACCTCGGCCTGACCGGGCTGAGCCTGCAGCCCTCGTTCTCCGGGATCCCGATCGATGACCGGGTGCTCTACCCCGTGTACGCGAAGGCCGGCGAGCTTGGGCTTCAGGTGGCGCTGCACACCGGGATCAACTACACGGTGACCTTCCCGATCCGTAACGACCAGCCGATCCAGCTCGATCAGGTCGCCTGCGACTTCCCGGACCTGGTGCTGATCGCCTGCCACGCGGGCTGGCCGTGGGTGCCGGAGATGGTGGCAGTGCTGCGCAAGCACCCCAACGTCTACGCCGAGTTCGGCGGCCTGGCCCCCCGGTATGTCTGCGAGGCCAGCACCGGCTGGGAGGTCATGTTCCGGTTCATGAACAGCCTGCTGCACCGCCAGGTGCTGCACGGCACCGACTGGCCCGTCTTCCCGATGGACACGGCCCTCGCGCAGTGGCGGGCCGGCGGCCTGCGCGAGCACGTCCTGGAGGCGCTGATCGGCGGGAACGCCCGGCGCCTGCTCGGCCGTGACGACGGCGCTGCTACTGGTGGCCAGCCCTGAGCCCGAAAACGCCGGCCGCGTTGCCGCCGAGCACGCCGGAAACATCGTCGGCGGTGCAGCCGGCCTCCAGCAGGACCTTCTCCACGGCCCGGGCGTTGCGCTGGACCCCCGGCACGCCCGGCCAGTCGGTGCCGAAGATCATCTTGCGGGCGAGCCGCGGCAGCGCCGGCCCGTAGTAGTCGGGCAGCCGCAGCGGCGGCAGCCCGGAAACCTCCAGCCAGACCTGCGGCCGCATCATCGCCAGGAACGCGGCCTGGTCGTACCACCAGCCGCGCCCCCCGTGCGCCAGCACCACGGTGAGGTCGGGGAAGTCGCGGAAGACCGGGTCGAGCAGGACCGGGTCGGCGTAGGCGTTCGCGGACCCGGCGAAGGTCGAGGTGCCGCAGTGCACGATGATCGGCAGGCCGCGAGCTTCCGCCCAGGCGTAGGCCGGGTAGAGCATCCGGTCGCCGGCCTCGAACCCGCCGTGCACGGGATGGATCTTGCAGGCCACCGCGCCCAGGCTGACCTGGCGGGCCAGCTCGGCGGCCACCGGGTAATGCAGATGCGGGTTGATGTTGGCGACCGGCCGGAAGCGGTCCGGGTTGGCCGTGACCAGCGGCAGCACGTCCTCGATGGGCTGGATCCCGGTGGCCTTGGGGCTGTGCTCGGTGAACAGCAGCACGTGGTCGACGCCCTGGCCGGCGAAGTGCTCGTTAATCGCGGTCGGTCGCGGCGTGCCGTCGGGCTCGTAAAGCTCGCCGATCAGCGCGGCGTCCCCGAAGGCCTGGAGCCAGCCGTGCCAGTCCGCCGAGAGCGTCGCCAGCCTGGCCACATGCACGTGCGCGTCGACCAGCAGCCGTCCCTCCAGCACTCCGATCAGCCCCGCCGAGCGGGCTGCCCGGCGAGCACGGCCATCGCGTGCTCGCGCAGCCGGAATCGCTGGACCTTGCCGGTCGCCGTGAGCGGGAACTCCGGCAGGAACAGCACCTGCCGCGGTCGCTTGAACGCCGACAGCCCCGCCCGGCAGAACTCGATCAGCTCCTGCGCGCCGGGATCGGTCCCGCGGCGTGCCACCACGCAGGCCACCGACTTGTCGAGGCCGTCGCTGTCGGGGACGGCGACCACCACCGCCTGCTCGACATCGGGATGAGCGCGCAGCCGGCCCTCGACCTCGGCCGGTGACACCCACATGCCGGCCACCTTGAGCACGTCGTCGCTGCGGCCCAGGCAGGTGTAGTAGCCGTCGGCGTTGCGCGCGTAGATGTCGCCGGTGCGCAGCCACTCGCCGCGGAACACCCGGCGCGTCACCTCGCTGCGGCACCAGTAGCCGGACGCGATCGAGTCGCCCTTCACATACAGGCTGCCGGGTTCCCCGTCGGGCACCGGCTGCCCGTCGGGATCCTCGATCCGCAGCTCATAGCCCGGCACGGCCTCGCCGGTCGTGCCCGGCCGCACCCGGCCCGGCCGGTTGGAGGCGAAGATGTGCAGGGCCTCGGTGGACCCGATGCCGTCGAGGACCTCGACGCCGAACCGGGCGGTGAACCGCTCATACAGGTCGGCGGGGAACGACTCCCCGGCGCTGACGGCCAGCCGCACGCTGGCGAAGATGTCGGCGGGCAGGTCGGCGGCGAGCAGCGCCGCGTAGGCGGTCGGCGCGGCGAAGAACAGGGTGGGCCGCTGGCTGGCCAGCACGCTGGCCAGCCGGGCGGGCGTCGCCCGCGCCCGGTCCAGGATGGCGCGCGCCCCGACCGAGAACGGGAAGGTCATCGTGTTACCCAGGCCGTAGGCGAAGAAGAACTTCGCGGCGGAGTAGCACACGTCGTCGGGCCGGATGCCCAGCACGCCGGCCGCGTAGGTCTCCGCGGTCACGCGCAGCGCGCCGTGCCGGTGCATGGCCGCCTTGGGCGTTCCCGTGGTGCCGGAGGTGTAGAGCCAGAGGGCCGGGCTGTCGGCCAGGGTCGGCAGCGCGGTGCCGGCCACCGCCAGGTCGGCCGGGCCGGCGGCGGCCAGGAACCCGCGCAGCGTCCTGATCCGCGGGCCCGGCCCGCCCCGGGACGGCATCAGCAGCGGCTCGAGGTCCGCGGTCTCCCCGGCGACGACCACCTCGCGCACCGACGGCAGGCCGGCGGCGTCCTGCGCCGCGCCGATGAATTCCGAGCTGATCGCGATCAGAGCGGCCCGGCTGTCGGTCGCCAGCGCGGCCAGGTCCGCGGCCGTCACCATCGTGCTCACCGGGACCGGGACGGCGCCGATGTACAGGCCGCCGAGGAACAGGGCGAGCAGTTCGGGGGAGTCGGCCATGCACAGCAGGAGTCGTTCCTCGGGCCGCACCCCGGCGGCCACCAGCGCCCCGGCCGCCTGCCGGGCCAGGTCATCGAGCTCGCGGTAGCTGAGGTCGGTCGCCATGCCGCTGGCGTCGACGGCGGTCACCGACACTCGGGCCGGCGTGTCGGCCGCATGGCGGCCGAGCAGCCACTGCGCGGCGTTGAAGGGCTCGCGCGCGGCTGGCTGTGGCGTGTTCACGGTGTCCCCTCTGTTGGGCGGATACCTGGGGAGAGCGGGAGAGCGGGGGGAGCGGGGAGAGCGGGAGAGCGGGGAGAGCGGGGAGAGCGGGATGCTGCTCAGAATCGCACGTAGTCGTACTCAACCGGAAGCTCGTTGATGCCAACGCTGGGCGGGGAGATCCAGCTGGCGAACTCGCCGGGCTCATGGCGGGGCACCATGAGCTCGGCGACCGCGGCGCGGTCATCCGCGGTGGGCAGCCAGTCCGCGGCCCGGTCCGCCCATTCCTGGCTGGTCAGGATCTCGCCGACCGGGCTGATGCTGTGCCCGGCGAACGAGCCGACCCGGCGGTTGAAGCCCTCGTGCGGCAGCGTGAGGCGCTGCTGAAGGCCGGCGCTCTCGAGCTCGGAGTTCCACTTGCGCAGGCCGCGGGCGCAGTCCTCGACGTACTCGTTGCGCAGGTCGAGGTTGAGGGCGGTCAGCAGCGGCACGGTCTTGCTGGTGATCGACCCGTCTGCCAGCACGGGGACCTCCATGGTCAAGCCGGCGAGCAGGTGGTCATCGGGGCGCCGGGTTTCCATCCACCGGCCCTTGAGGCCCGCGGTGTAGTAGCCGGCCACGTTCGAGGACGTTTCCGAGCCGAACAAGTCCAGCGAGACCGAGAACTGGAAGTTCAGGTACTTCTGGATCACGCGCAGCGGGATGGCGCCGTATGCCCACAGACTGTCGTCACCTGAACCACGGCCGGTGTCATGCTCGGCGAGCAGCTGCGCGGTGCGCCGGACGGCCCGCTGCACGCCGGTGGTGCCCACGAACATGTGGTGCGCCTCCTCGCGGAGCATGAACTCGCACGTCCGCGCGAGGGGGTCGAAGCCGCTCTCCTTCAGCGTGCCGAGCTGGTACTTGCCGTCCCGGTCGGTGAAGTAGGTGAACATGAAGAACGACAGCCAGTCGGTGGTCTCCTCGTTGAAGGCGCCGAGGATGCGCGGGCTGTCCGGGTCGCCGGAGTGCCGCCGCAGTAGTTGCTCGGCCTCCTCGCGCCCGTCCCGGCCGAAGTAAGCGTGCAGCAGGTACACCATGGCCCACAGGTGGCGGCCCTCTTCCACGTTGACCTGGAAGAGGTTGCGCAGGTCGTACAGGCTCGGCGCGGTGGACCCCAGGTGCCGCTGCTGCTCGACGGAAGCGGGCTCGGTGTCGCCCTGGATGACCAGCAGCCGCCGCAGGTCGGCGCGGTACTCGCCGGGTACCTCCTGCCAGGCCGCCTCACCCTTGTGCTGGCCGAACCCGATCGTGCGGCCCGGGGTGGGCTCGGACAGGAAGATGCCCCACCGGTACTGCTCCATCGGCACCCGGGCCCAGTTGGCCCAGCCGTCACGGCCGATCGCGGTCGCGGTGCGCAGGTAGACATCCCTGGTCGGCAGCGACGGGCCCAGCGCGGCCCACCAGTCCAGGAACTTGGGCTGCCAGGACTCCAGGGCCCGCTGTAGCCGCCGGTCGGTGGCCAGGCCCACGTTATTAGGAATCCGCTCGCCGTAGTCGATGACGCTGACCGGCCCGTCCGGCGCGGGAGCGTTCCCGACGATGTCGCCGTGGTCCTCGCTAGCCGTCATGGTCAGACTCGCTTCCTGTCGTAATCCGCCCGCTGGCCGGTGCCGTAACGGCGCAGCGCGCCCCGCGGCCCGGCCGCGTTGGGCCGCTGGAAGATCCAGTTCTGCCAGGCGGAGAGCCGCCCGAAGATCTTCGTTTCGTAGTTCTCGGGACCGGCAAAGCGCAGGTTGGCTTCCATGCCGGTCAGCGCGTCGGGGGAGAAGCTGGCCCGCTCCTCGATGACCAGGCGGATCTCGTCGGCCCAGTCGAGGTCGTCGGGCGCCTCGGTGACCAGGCCGAGGCGGACGGCGCCGGCCGCGGCCAGGTCCTGCCCGGCCGCGGCTTCGGCGGCGCCCAGGTCGGCCTCGCTCCCGCAGAACCGCACGGCCAGCCGCGTCACGCCGCTGGCCGTGGGCAGCAGCCCCAGGCTGAACTCGTCGACCCGGATCACCGCGGGGGGTTTCGGGGGGTTGTCCCCCCGGGCTGGCACCGCGGGGGGTTTCGGGGGGTTGTCGTCCTCGAACGTGCCTTCCAGCATGTACTGCCGGTCGGCGGCCAGCGCGACCTCCAGCAGCGGTCCGGCGAAGCAGCTCCCCGGCTCGATCAGCGCGAACAGGCTCCGGGACGTGGCGTCCAGCCGCCGCAACGTACGCTTCCAGTACTGGATGATCTCGTTGACCAGCCAGTCGGCGCGGTGCGCGAGCAGGAACTCGCTGGTGGCCGCCATCGCGGCCGGGTCACCCTCGGTCTTGAGCAGCCAGGTGCCCAGGCCAGGCTCGTTGGCCCGCAACGACAAGATCGCGTCGTCTAGCTCGCGGACCGTCGCGAGCGGCCAGGCCCCGGCGCCCTGCTCATGTAGCTCGGCGAGGCTGGCCGGTGCCCCGGCGGGCCCGGCGGGCCCGGCGATGACGATGGTCGCCGTGCCGGCGTCCCGGTCGCGCTCGATCCGGAGATGGTCGTAGTGCGTCACGTTGTCGGCTGTCTCGCGGCACAGCGGCGTCAACCGCACGCCGCCCGGCTGTGTGCCGCCCGGCTGGACGCTGCCCGGCTGTGTGCTGCCCGGCTGGACGCCCGCGGCTCGCGCCGAGCGCTGTGCGGCTGCCTGCGCCCGGCGCCGCACCGCGGCGTCGAAGTCGCTGGCCTTGACGGTCTCGTCCACCAGGCGCCAGGCGACGGCCTTCTCGCCCCGGACTCCCTCGGCCGTCGTGGCAAAAACGTCCGCCCGGTCCCGGCGCACGCCCCGCTTGTCGACGAGCCGGGTCAGACCGCCGGTGCCCGGCAGCACGCCCAGCAGCGGCACCTCGGGCAGCGCCACCGCCGAGGACCCGTCGTCGACGAGCACGATCTGGTCGCAGGCGAGCGCGAGCTCGTAGCCTCCGCCGGCCGCCGTCCCGTTCAGCGCTGCGATGTAGGTCTGGCCCGAGCAGGCTGTCGCGTCCTCGATGCCGGCGCGCGTCTCGTTGGTGAACTTGCAGAAGTTGACCTTCCAGGCGTGCGAGGCCTGCGCCAGCATGCGGATGTTGGCCCCGGCGCAGAACATCCGGTCCAGTCCGCTGGTCAGCACCACGGCCCTGACCGCGGGATGCTCGAATCGCAGGCGCTGGACGGCGTCATAGAGCTCGATGTCCACGCCCAGGTCGTAGCTGTTCATCTTGAGTTCGTAGCCGCCGGTGATGCCGCCGTCCTCGGCGACATTCAGGGTCAGCGTGGCCACAGCGCCCTCGACGGACAGGCTCCAGTGCCGGTACCTGCCGGGCTCGGTGTCGAACCGGACCCGGGGAACCGACTCCTCGGACCCGCCCGGCTGGCCCGTGCTCTGCTGGCCCGTGCTCTGCTGGCCCGTGCTCGCAGCCGCCTGGTCTTCGTGAGTGACGCTCATCGTCTGCTCCCTCGGATCGTCGGCTCCCTCCGACAGCCGGCCGACGGGGTAACGGCCGGTCATTCCATCCTTACGTGCTACATCAATTTAGGCAAGGTTTAGCTATCTGTAGACAATCGGGAGCCGGGCCGTGATCGTGCAGCCTTTTGGGGGCTAGAGCCACCAAAAGGCTGCACGATCACGCTGATGGCAAGGCAGTCTCGGCCAGCATTGCGTCCCAGTGCCGCTGCGCCCCCTGCCACTCGGCATGGCGGGAATGGAACAGCCGCGCTGCCGTGATGCCGGGCCAGTGCTCGGGCAGCAGGTCAGCGGGGCAGTTGCGGGTCGAGGAACGGGAACCGCCGCCAGGCGTGCACCAGCCTGGTCTGGGCGATGAGGAAGTCCGCTCCGGTCGCGGGCCGCACGTCCGCGAAAGCATCAGTGAATTCCTGGTAACGGGCGCTCACCGTGTCGAGGTCCCAGGCCCAGCCGGGCCACCGACCCCGGAGTCCCGATCGAGCCGTAGCCGCCGAGGAAGGACATAGCCGCGTCCGCCAGGCCGAGACCGGCCAGGATCTCCCGAGCCTCGGCCTCTCTGGCCGGATCGGGAGACACCCACACCCCGGCCGACAGCGCGCCGAACCCGGCCCAGGCCAGCCGGGTGCGCAGCCGGTGGCGCAGATCTCGCTACTGTCCGGGACGCTGACCAGCACGAGGAGCCAGCGGCCGTCCCAGTGCCGCTCACCGCGGCCGAACGAGTAGATCCGGGTGGCCCCGTCGCTGAGCAGCAACTGGCCGGGCCGGTCAACTCCCAGCGCAACCGTCGGCCGTGCCGGGTCGGGCTGAGCCAGCCCTCCGCGGCGGACCTGGCCAGCGCCTGGCGGGCCGACTTCTCCGCCACGCCGAGCAGGCCCAGGGCGCGCGGCAGCGCGGCGATCCACACCGGCTGGCGGCGCGGCAGCCCGTACTCGCCGAGCACTGTCGTCAGCAGCGACCGCGCACTGGCCTCGCCGACCTCGCGGCGGCGGCTCAGGACTGGCGCCGGGCTCACTGGCAACTGGCCGGTTCTCCCTCCCGCGAGCCAGCAATCTACAGCCGACTTAAGGGGGTCATGCGGACATGGGTAAGCCGAGTCCCATAGACGTGGCAACATCAATGGGGATGAACGAGCTTCATGTCACTCTCGGTGACCGCAGCTACAGCTTCGGCGCCGATGAAACAGTACGGATCGGGCGCAGCCCGGACAACGACATCGTCGTCAGTGATCCGACCGTCTCCCGCCAGCACGCCCAGCTCAGTCTGGGGCCGAGCGGCTGGGAGTTCGAGAACGTCGGCCGGGCGCTGAGCTTCCTCGACGGAGAGCCGGTGACGCAGGCGGTGCTGACCGGCCCCGCCCAAGTCCAGCTATCTTCGGTCCGGGGACCGGTGCTGTCGATCACGCTGGGTGATACGGTCACGCCGCGCCTCGGCACGCCGGGTGATGTTGGCGAGTCGGCGACGGCGGGCTACTCAGGGCCTTCGGCTTGGCACGACTATCCCAGCCCCGCCGCGTCGCCCCAGTACGAGCAGCCCCAGTACGAGCAGCCCCAGTACGAGCAGCAAGCGTTCCCTCAGTATGAGTTGCCGTTGCCCGGGGTCCCGCTAGCTGACGTTCCGCAGTCCGGGTTCCCGGAACCAGGACTGCCTCCAGCGGGGGAGACGCTGGCCGAGTTCCGGTCGCCTGTCCTCCCTAGCCTGCCCGAGGACTCTAGCGGATCGGAAGGCCCTGGCCCGTCTGACTACGCGAGCCAGCGTGATTACACAGCTCAGCCCGATTACCCTGACTACACAGCTCAGCCCGATTACCCTGACTACACTGTTCAGCCCGATTACCCCGATTACGCAGCTCAGCCCGATCATTCGAGCCAGCCTGGCTACCCTGGCCAGGCGATGGAGCCCGGTCAACTGGATGGGGTCGAGCCTCAACCAGACCACACCAGCGTTCTCGAAAGTCCCATCAGCCCCGGCAACTCTGGCAGCCCCGACAGCGCCGGTTACCCCGATGGCCCCGCGTATCCCGGGGGCCCGGCCTACTTGGCCGGGTCCGTCTTTCCGGCGGGCGGTGGGTATTCCGGCGCTGCCGGCTACCCGGGCGACCGGAGCAGCGCCGAGGGGGCCGGCTATCCGGACGGCGCGGGCCATACCCAGGTTTCCGGCGGAGCCGACGGGACCGCTGGCTCCGGAGCCGACGGGACCGCTGGCTCCGCAGCCGGGACTGCCGGCTCCGCAGCCGGGACTGCCGGCTACCCCGACGGTGCCGGCTATCCCGGCCGGGAAGTGCCGCGCATCAGGCCGGTTCAGTCGCCGCAGCCCGTCGACGAGATCGCGACGGCGCTGCACATCCTGGTCCCGATCCGAAGCTGGCTGCACGATCCCGGCTGGCGGCAGTTCCTGCGACTCCTGGTCATCCCGTACGGGCTGCTTCCGCTGATCTTCATCGCGCTGTTCGCCTCGTCCAGCGACCTGTCGACGCCGGGCTGGGCCTACAGCCTGTACATCGCGCCACTGTGGGCGATCGTGTTCTGGCTGCTGATCCGGCCCGGCCAGGTCGAGCGGCGGGAGGTGCTGATCGGCATCGCGGCCATCGTCTTCGCCCTCATCTGGATCCGCGTCATCACCGTGCACGTTAACGGGCTGATGGGCCACCCCGGCAAGCCGCTGTCCTTCTTCGGCGCGATCGGCGTGGGCATCAACGAGGAGATCACCAAGGCGCTGCCCATCCTGCTCGCGGCTCTGCTGCTGCTGAAATACCGCTCGATCAAGCTGGACGTGCGGATGTGGATGTTCCTCGGGACCATCGTGGGCCTGGCGTTCGGCGTGACCGAGCAGGCCGGATACACCCTGCAGGACATCCAGGGGATCACCTCGGCGCGGGCCAACAGCCAGGCGATCGTCGAGGTCCTGGCTTTCGCGGAGCGGGTCTTCGTCGACGGCTTCCAGCACGCGATGTGGGCGGGTGTCTCGGCGTTCTTCATCGGGATAGCGGTGAACTATCCCCGGCGCCGGATGCAGCTCATCGCCTTCGGCATCGCCGTCCCGGCGGTCCTGCACGGGCTCTATGACTGGAGTGCGGGGGCGTTTGCCTCGCTCTGGGTGCCGATCATCATCCAGGCGCTGTCGCTGTTCCTGTTCCTCGGCTACACGATGTCGGCCGCGGCCATCGAGCGGCAGGTCCGGCGGACGCCGATGTTCAGGGGCGAGTCCATGCTCATGGAGCGGATCACGGACGGCCAGCCACCACCCCAGGCCGACCCGCGACCCACCCGAGGCGGGGCGCAGCCGCCGGAGGACTGGGCGCGACCCCAGCAAGACTGGCAGCTACCGCCGTCAGCTAGCTGAGCGCGTTAACCGGCCGCGGTCGCGGCGCTCCAGCCGGCTCGGATCGGGTAGCCGCTCGGGCCGCAGGCCGAAGAACATGCCGAACATCACGCCCAGGTCGAGTATTGCGATCAGGCCGCCGATGTAGGGCCCGGGGCCGCCCAGCCAGGCCAGGTAGCCGCAGAACGACAGGACGATCACCAGGGCGCCAAGTGCCCGCGGGCGCCCGGACTGGGCCAGTCGCTCCGGCACCTCATACGGGGCACGCTCCACGTAGTTGGCCGTGGCCGCCTTGTCCTGCGCGATCCGCAGCCACAGGTCATACATTTCCGGTGCCTGGTCGCGCAGGGCGATAGCCTGCTCGACCGAGATCTCGCCCGCCGGCCCGCGCGACTGCACTGCGCGCATCGGGCCGGTAACGTCGGTGCCGTCGCCCAGGCCGGCACGATCAGCCGCCCCCCGCTCCCCGCCCATGCCGTCCGCACCGCCAGCGGGACGGGCAGCAGGGCCGTCCGTGCTCGCGGGGAGGGGCGAAGATCCGTCCGTCGCGCGCTCGGCATCGGTCATGCGGGTAACGCCATGCCGCTCTCGTCGTGCGCATCCACCATCGCGTCGTGATGCGCGCTGAGGATCGTGCCCATGGCCGCCCGGAACGGGTCGCTGCCGTCGTCCTGCGCCGGCGGCGCGGGCGGCAGCACGCCCCGCATGGTCCGGTAGACCGTCGCGCCGGTCAGGTCGAAGATGGCGGCGATGCCCATCGTGACGGCCAGCACCCCCCGTGGCCCCAACCTGAGGGCTCCCAGCTTGCGGGCCCCTCGGCGCGGCGACCTGACCGTCGGCATGGCAGGAAGATCCCCGGTCCTGTGCGGCGCAAACTCGGCCCGGCGGGTGACCGCTGCCGCCCGCGGACAACCCGCGCAAGCCATAACTATTCGTCGCCCGCGCCCCCGTCTCGCAGGCCGGCGGCGCTCGGGGAGGGCGGCCGTTCCCGCGTTCGCGGGCCGCCGGAGGCCCGCTGACGCCCTAGAATGCGGTCTTCCGCTCAACTTCCCGCTCATCCACCGCTCACTCACCCGTTCGTCAAGTAAAGGCTTCAACATGCGCTGGTCACAGCTGCACATCCCGACCCTCCGCGAGGACCCGGCCGACGCCGATGCGGCCAGCCACCGGCTGCTGCTGCGGGCCGGGTTCATCCGTCAGCTCATGGCCGGGCACTATTCGATGCTGCCGCTCGGGATGCGGGTGCGGGCCAAGGTCATCGCGGTCATCCGCGAGGAGATGGACCGGATCGGGGCGCAGGAGTTCCTCCTCCCGTCGATGCAGCCGGCGCAGATCTGGGAGAAGAGCGGGCGGCTGGCGGTCATGGGGGAGGAGATGTTCCGCCTCAAGGACCGCAAGAGCGCCGAGATGGTGCTCGGCGTGACCCACGAGGAGATCTTCGCCACGCTCGCGACCGAGCTGTCCTCCTACCGGGAGCTGCCGCAGTTCTGGTACCAGTTCCAGATCAAGTTCCGGGACGAGCCGCGGCCCAAGAGCGGCCTGATCCGGGTGCGCGAGTTCACCATGAAGGACTCCTACAGCTTCGACATCGACCAGGCCGGGCTGGATGTGTCGTTCGACGCGCACCGCGCAGCCTACGAGCGGATCTTCGCCCGGCTGGGCATCCCTGCGTTCGCCGTCGAGGCCTCGAACGGGACCATGGGCGGCAGCGACTCGGTCGAGTTCATGTGCCCGACGCCGGCCGGGGAGGATCTGGTCGCCCGGTGCCCGAACTGCGATTACGCCGCCAACCTGGAGAAGGCCACCTCGGCGCTGCCGACGGTGGCGGACAAGCCCGGCCCCGAGGCGCCGGCCGAGCTGCCGACGCCGGGCGTACGCACGATCGACGACCTGGCGCAGCGGCACGGGGTCAGCGCCGACCGCCAGATCAAGACGCTGGTCGAGGTCATCGACGGCCAGCTGACGCTGGTCCTGCTGCGAGGTGATCACCCGCTGGCCGACCAGAAGCTCATCGACGCGACCGGCGCGACGAGCATCCGGCCCGCTCAGCCGGATGAGATCGTGGCCGCCCTTGGCGCCTCGCCGGGCAGCCTCGGCGCGGTGGGCGTGACTGACCTGCCGGTGATCGCCGACCTCGCGCTGCAGGGCCGCACGGACATGACCACCGGCGCCAACACCGACGAGGTCCACCTCGCCGGGGTCGACGTGGCCCGCGACATCAACGTGGGCACGTGGGCGGACCTGCGCGAGGTCGCGGCGGGGGAGCCCTGCCCGCGGTGCGGCACGCCGCTGGAGCTGATCCAGGCCGTCGAAGTCGGGCACATCTTCAAGCTCGGCCGCAAGTTCACCACGGCGCTCGGCGTCTCCGTCCTCGGACCGGACGGTGGCGCCATCACGCCGATCATGGGCAGCTACGGCATCGGCGTCGAGCGGGCCGTCGCAGCCATCGCCGAGGTTCACCACGATGACGCGGGGCTCACCTGGCCGGTGGCGATGGCGCCGGTCGAGGCCACGGTCATCCTGCTGTCCACGCGCGACGAGGCGGCCCGGTCCGCCGCGGAGACGCTCTACCAGGGACTGCTGGCCGCCGGCGTCGATGCCGCGATCGACGATCGGGAGGAGCGGCCCGGCGTCAAGTTCAAGGACGCCGAGCTGACCGGCATCCCGTTCCGGCTCACCGTCGGCAGCCGCGACCTGGCCGACGGACTGGTGGAGATCACCAGCCGGGCCACCGGCGAGAAGGAGCGGGTGGCCGTCGCGGACGCGGTCCCGCACCTGCGCGCCCTGCTCGGAAAGTAGTCCCGGGGCTCCTGAGGCCGGCCGGCCTCAGGAGCACAGCTGCCGGCGTCGGCCCGAAGGCCTGACGTCGGCAGCTGCTCGACCCGCGGTTGACGCCCCGCTGGTCAGCTCTTGTACTGCAGGATGAGGCCGACACGCCGCTGACCGGCGCGATACCGCCACCGCGGCTGGTGCGCCGCTCCCGCCCCGGCGCGATGCCTGCCTGGCTGACCTGGCTGACCCGGCTGACCCGGCGAATCGCAGCCGGACGGCCCCGCGCCCGGCTGCTTGTCCACCAGTCTCTCGTTCTGACTCGCCAGGGCGCTCCAGTCTGGAGTGCTGCTCGGCATGTGCCCTCCCACGCGTGCGGCGAAGTTGATGTCCCCGTGACGCGCAGGCGCTGCGCACGTCCACTTGTTAAGACCCTTGAGACCGCCGATCGGATATGCCGGGATGGGTTACAAAGCTGTAACAATCGGATCCGCCCTGGCCGCTGTCCACTTCGATCAGCTGATCATCGGTCTTCGCGTCCGGCGGCCGCGGGGTCAAACCCTGGTCCAGGCCTCCGTCAGCACCGCGCGCAGGATCTGCTCTATCTCGTCGAACTGCTCCGGGCCGCAGGTCAGCGGCGGGGAGAGCTGGATGACCGGGTCGCCGCGGTCGTCAGCGCGGCAGATCAGCCCGGCGTCGAACAGCGCAGGCGACAGGAAGCCGCGCAGCAGCCGCTCGGACTCGTCGTCGTCGAACGTCTCCCGGGTGGCCTTGTCCTTGACGAGCTCGATGCCGTAGAAGTAGCCGTCGCCGCGGATCTCGCCGACGATCGGCAGGTCGTTCAGCTTCTCCAGGGTGGCGCGGAAGGCGCCCTCGTGGGTCCGGACGTTGGTGAGCAGGTCTTCCTTCTCGAATATGTCCAGGTTGGCCATCGCGACCGCGCAGGACACCGGGTGGCCGGCGAACGTGACGCCGTGCAGGAAGCTGGCGTGGCCGCTGGCGAACGGCTCCATCAGCTCGTCCCGCACCAGCATGCCGCCCAGCGGCGCGTAGCCGGAGGTGACCCCCTTGGCGAAGGTGATGATGTCGGGCTGGTAGCCGTACCGCTGCGAGCCGAAGTAGTAGCCCAGGCGGCCGAAGGCGCAGATCACCTCGTCGGACACCAGCAGCACGCCGTAGCGGTCGCAGATCTCGCGGACCCGCTGGAAGTAGCCCGGCGGCGGCGGGAAGCAGCCGCCGGAGTTCTGCACCGGCTCGAGGAACACCGCCGCCACGGAGTCCGGCCCCTCGCGCAGGATGGCCCGCTCGATCTCGTCGGCGGCCCACTGCCCGAACGCGGCCCGGTCGTCGGCCACGAACGACGGCGCCCGGTAGAAGTTGGTGTTCGGCACCCGGACGCCGCCCGGCGGCAGCGGCTCGAACGGCTCCTTGATCCCGGCCAGCCCGGTGATCGCCAGCGCGCCCATCGAGGTGCCGTGGTAGGCGATATCGCGGCTAATTACCTTGTAACGACTGGGCTGCCCGACTGCCTTGAAGTACTGCTTAGCCAGCTTCCAGGCCGATTCCACGGCCTCCGAGCCGCTGGTCGTGAAGAAGACCCGGTTCAGGTCACCGGGCGCCATCCCGGCCAGCCGCTCGGCGAGCCGGATCGCCTGCGGGTGCGCGTAGGACCACAGCGGGAAGTACGCCAGCTCGCTGGCCTGCCGCGCCCCCGCCTGCGCCACCTCGGTCCGGCCGTGCCCGATCTGGCTGACGTACAGGCCGGCCAGCCCGTCCAGGTAACGCTTTCCGTGCTGGTCGTACACGTACTGCCCGGAGCCGCGCACGATGACCGGGATCTCGGCGTCGGTGTAGGCCGACATGCGGGTGAAGTGCAGCCACAGATGACGCCGGGCCGCCTCCTGAAGCTCGGCGATCTCCTGCTTGTCGTATCCGCTCATCTGGTCCCCCAGCTATAGGTCTGCTTGCACAGCTTGAGATACACGAAGGTCTCCGTCATGGTCACACTCGGGATCGACCGCACCCGGCTGAGAATCTCCAGGAGCTGGTCGTCGTCCTCGCAGACCACCTCGATCAGCAGGTCGAACGAGCCGGCGGTGATCACGACGTAGTCAATCTCGTCCATGCCCGCCAGGTGGCCGGCCACCCGCTCCAGTTCGCCGGTGCAGCGGATCCCGATCATCGTCTGCCGCCGGAAGCCCAGCGTCATCGGGTCGGTGACCGCGACGATCTGCATGGCGCCGACCTCGATCATCCGCTGGACCCGCTGGCGCACCGCCGCCTCGGACAGGCCCACTGCCTTCCCGATGGCCGCGTATGACCGCCGGCCGTCCTGCTGCAGCTGCTCGATAATCTGTTTCGAGACGTCGTCCAGAACGACCCTCAGGTTGTCGGTATCCCGGCCGCCTGCGTTGCCGCGATGCCGTGCGACGGAGGCGGTCGGAGTGCCCGGCGTATGCGCCATGGTCGGCCTCCTTCGCACCCTCAATCGTGCCACGCAATCGGCCCCTGTCAACTGATTCCGTAGTACAAGGCCGTTTTCGTCACTGATTCACTTGTGTGAGGTCGGATTCTCTGCCAGGGTCGTAGCGTGACGACCTTGCGGAACTTCGTCGGCGCCAAGCTCGCCCCCGCCCTGGATGGCCGGACCAGCGAGGTCGTGGACCCCAGCACGGGCGAGCCCTACCTGCGGGCGCCGATCTGCGGCCCGGCGGACGTGGACGCGGCCCTGCGGGTCGCGGCGCAGGCGTTCGAGGTCTGGCGGGACACCACCCCGGCCGAGCGCAGCCTGGCGCTGCTGCGGTTCGCCGACGCCATCGAGGCCCGGACCGAGGACCTGGTCGAGGCGGAGTCCCGCAACACCGGCAAGCCGGTCGCGATGACCCGGTCCGACGAGGTGCCGCCGCTGGCGGACGAACTGCGGTTCTTCGCCGGCGCCGCGCGCATCCTGGAGGGCAAGGCGGCGGGGGAGTACCTGCGCGGCCACACCTCGATGATCCGCCGCGAGCCGGTCGGGGTGTGCGCCCAGGTCACGCCGTGGAACTATCCCATGATGATGGCCGTCTGGAAGTTCGCTCCCGCGCTCGCGGCCGGTAACACCGTGGTGCTCAAGCCGTCCGACACCACGCCGGTGTCGACGCTGCTGCTGGCCGAGATCGCGGCCGAGTTCCTGCCGCCCGGCGTGCTCAATGTCATCTGCGGTGACCGCGACACCGGCCGCGCGCTCGTCGCGCACGAGATTCCGCAGATGGTCTCGATCACTGGCTCGGTGCGGGCGGGCATCGAGGTCGCCCAGGCCGCGGCGGCCGGCCTCAAGCGCGTGCACCTGGAACTGGGCGGCAAGGCCCCGGTGATCGTTTTCGACGATACGGACGTCGAGCGGGCGGCGCGGCTGATCGCCGACGCCGCCTATTACAACGCAGGTCAGGACTGCACGGCGGCCACCCGGGTGCTGGCCGGCCCGCGGGTGGCCGCGGACCTCACCGACGCCCTCGCGCAGCGGGCCGCGGGCCTGCGGACCGGCGGCCGGGACATGCTCGATGCCGACTTCGGCCCGCTCAACAACCCGGCGCAGCTCGAGCGCGTCGAGGGCTTCGTGCAGCGGGCGCCGGAGCATGCCACGGTCGTGGTCGGCGGCCACCGCGTCGGCGGCCGCGGCTACTGCTTCGCCCCGACCGTCGTGGCCGGGCTGCGCCAGGACGACGAGATGATCCAGGACGAGATCTTCGGGCCGGTCGTGACCGTCCAGCAGTTCGGCACCGAGGACGAGGCGCTGCGCTGGGCCAACGGCGTCAAGTACGGCCTGGCGGCCAGCGTCTGGACGCGCGACCACGGCCGGGCCCTGCGGATGGCCCGGCAGCTCGACTTCGGCGCCGTCTGGATCAACACCCACATCCCGTTCGTCTCGGAGATGCCGCATGGCGGGTTCAAGAACTCCGGCTACGGCAAGGACCTGTCGATGTACGGGTTCGAGGACTACACGCGCGTCAAGCACGTGATGAGCAGCATCGAGCCGTGAGCGGGCAGGCACAGCCGTGAGCGGGCAGGCACAGCCGCCGCTGGCCGGGGCCCGGCCGGTGCCGTACTGGGCGCAACGGCGGCTTCTGCTCGGCCAGCCTCACCCATGGGCTCGGCAACGGGCTCACGCGGTTCCCCGCGCCTGCGTATCTCGGCGCTGTACCATCGCGCTCATGAATCCACTTTCAGGTGTCTTTGGCGAAGCCTGGCGGATGTACCGGGCGCACGCCCTGCACCTGATGGTGATCGCCTTCGTCATCTACCTGGCCGCCGCCATCCTCGACGGGCTCATCTCTCTGGCGGGCGGATTCGTCGTCACGGTCATTGGCTCGATCATCAGCCTGCTGGCCGGCTTCCTCGTGCAGGCCGCGCTGGTCAAGGCGGTGCAGGACATCCGGGACGGCCGGGTGGACCTCTCGTGGAGCGAGACCGTCTCGGCGGCACTTCCCTCGGTCGCACCGGTGGCCATCGCGGGCATCCTCGCCGCCATCGCCATCACGATCGGGTTCATCATCCTCATCGTCCCCGGCCTGTTCCTGATCACCATCTGGGCCGTCATCGTGCCCGTCATCGTGATCGAGCGGTCCGGCGCGCTGCAGTCCTTCAGCCGCAGCCAGCAGTTGGTCCGCGGCCGGGGATGGCATGTCTTCGGCACGCTCGTGCTCGTGTGGATCATCACCATCGTCCTCAGCCTGATCCTCGGGCTGCTCCTGGCGGCCCTGCCGCTCGGGCTGCGTAACGGGATCAGCACCGTGGTGTCGGGCACACTGGTCGCCCCATACCTGGCGCTTATCGTCACGCTGATCTACTACCGGCTGCTCGGGGCTCCGGCCG
>DATKRH010000119.1:0-23168 GCA_035532295.1 Streptosporangiaceae bacterium | reverse complement strand
AGTTGGGGTGGATGGCTCTGCGCTCTCCGAGGGACTCTTCCCAGCGGGCCTGGAGCGCGGTTGAGAGCTGCGCGCGCATGCGGTCGGAGGCGTGGGCGTAGAGGCCGCGCATGCCGGGGACCTCGTGGCCGAGGCGCTGCTCGCTGAGGATCTCGGGGATGCCGTCTTCGGCCATCCAGGTTTTGTGGCCGTGCCTGAGGCCGTGGGTGGTCAGGCCGGGCTTGATGGGGAGCCAGCAGGCGGTCGGGGTGTCCTCGGGGATGCGCTTGATGCCTCTCCCCTGTGGCGGGCTGTAGGCGACTCCGGGCTGGGCGGGCTTGTGGAAGGCGAGCGGCTGGCCGGGCCAGGTGGTGGCGTCGGCGATGACGAGGCGGCCGGGGTTGGCGCCGCTGGCGTCGATGCGGCCGTCGCAGGCGGGGCGGAAGACGCGGCGTCCGTAGTTGCTGCGCCGGTAGTGGGCGCGGTCCGGGCTGCGGAAGACGTAGCGGCCGGTGCCGCCGTGGACGGGCTGGCAGGGGCAGGTGTCGTAGGGGTGGTCGTGGACCTGGCGGGCGAGGAGCTTGGCGAGGAACGGGGGCAGGTCGACGGGAACGCATGGTTCCCAGGCGGGGGAACGGTAGGAGTCGTCCTTGGGCGGGAGGCGGTAGAACCGGCCGCGCAGCTCGCGGAGCTGCCACTCGACGTGGATCTGGTCGGGGTGGAGGTAGTCGCGCTCCAGGCCGATGACCTCGCCCCAGCGCAGGCCGGTGTAGGCGACGGTGACGAGCATGGTGAACTCCTCGTCGCGGCCGGACAGGAGGGCGGCGCGCTCGGCGAGGAGGAGGGCCTGCAGCGGGGTGGCCCAGGCGCGCTGCGGGGAGCGCTCTAGTCGCCGGCCGGTGCGGCGGCCGCGGTTGGGGGGGCGCAGGGCCGGGTTGTAGGGGATGAGCGGCGGGCGGGCGGCTGCGGCGTCGCCGAGGATGGTGCACAGCAGGCTGCGGGCGTCCCTGGCGGTGCGGCGGGAGACGCCGAGCCGCGCGGGCAGGGCGTTCTCCCAGCGGGTGATCGCGTCGCTGCTCATGGACGCCAGCGGGGTGGTGTTCCAGGCGGGGCGCAGGAAGCGGCGGATCTGGTACTCGCGGCTGTCCTGGGTGCTGATCCCGACGTCCTGGACCTCCAGCCAGCGGTCGATCCACTCGCCGAGAGTGATCTTTCCGGCGGCGGGGTCGGTCCAGCGGCCTTCGCGGATGCGTGCTTCCTGGTCGCGGCCGAAGTTGAGCGCGGGGGTCTTCGTCTCGAAGCCGGACTCGCTGATCTCCTCGCCGTCCGGTGCGCGGTACTTGACCCGCCACGGGCGCGGTCCCTTGCCGCGCTTCTCGGCGTAGGCCACCGGCTTAGGCTCCGCCGCGCGGCCGGCGCTGCCGGCTGGTGACGGGCTGCCGGGCGCCGGCCTGCATGATGCCGGCGATATCGGCGTCGCTGAATCGCAGGTGCTTGCCGATGAATGTGCACGGGATCTGCCGCGCGGCGGCCTTCGACTTGAGCCACGATTCGCGGACTCTTAGGATTTCCGCCGCCTCGGCGACGGTGTGCAGCTGGTCTGTCATTCCGTTTCCCCTGCCTCGCCAAAGTGGGATGGCCCAGCGCGTACGCCGGTGTCCACTCGCCGCGCTCGCCTGGATCTATGCGGCGGTGAGTTCAGGTTAGGCCGACAGTCCGCGGATGTGTCAAATGGAATGAATGCGAGCGATCAGCGCGTCAACCTGCCCGATTCGTTCGCTAGATCCCGGCCTTGTTCACCACGTACCAGGAGGTGCCATTGAATGCGTACCAATAATTTCGGTCCGGGCCAGGAATACGGCCCGCAATTCTGGCCCGCCGTGGTCCGCGCTGGTCCGCAATGGACCAGCCCCGGCCCGGCCATGGTCCGGCCCGGAACGGCGCGCGGACAGTTGCCGAGACGCCCGATGTCTCTACACTTCGTAACACTATGAGCGTGAGCGGAGACACGCGGTACTGCGGCCGGTGCGGCACCCGGCTGGCCACCGACAACCGGGGCCGGGTCTGCGGCCCGTGCCAGCGGGCGTTAAATACGGCGGTGCGAGATGGCCCGCCGCCGGTGCCGCCGGGTTTCTGGCAGGTCGACCTGATGCGCGACAGCCTGGCCGGGCGGCACATGGGCCACATCATCCAGTCCTACCGGCTGCACCCGTTCCACGGCCCGCACGCCATCCCGCAGAGCAGCGTGGCGCGGTGGCTGAGCATCAGCCAGGCCCAGCTGTCCCGGATGGAAAGCGGCGCCCCGCTCAAGGACCTCGACCGGCTCGCCCACTGCGCGCGGGTGCTCGGCATCCCCGCCGGACTGCTGTGGTTCCAGCTGGACGACGAACCCGCTCCCGGCCGTGACACCTCTCTGGACACCGGCATGACATCCACTTCCGTACCCCGCCCAGGCGGCAGCGACCGCGGCCGCCGGGTTATCCAGGCCCTCGACGTGATCGGGGGCAGCCAGCTCGGCGACGTCGCCGACAGCCTCGGCGAACTGGTGGACCACTACTCCGCCGCCGTGTGCGCGCTGCCGCCCGCCGACGTCTATGAGGACATCCTGGCCGTGCGGTCCTACGCCAACGGCGTCATGGACCGGGCCGGGAACGCGCCTCGCCGCGCCGACCTCACCACCGCGGCCGGCTGGCTGTCCGCCCTGCTCGCGATCGCCGCCTGCGACATGGGCGAGCATGCCGCCGCCCGCGCCTGGTGCTCGGACGCCGAGCGGCACAGCCAGGACGCCCGCCACCCGGACATCGCCGGATGGGCCGCCCTGACCCGGTCACTGGTCGCCTACTACCAGGGCCAGCCCCGCCAGTCCGCCAGCCTGGCCTCTCGCGGCCAGCAGCTGGCCCCGGCTGGGACCGCCATCCGGGTCAAGCTCGCCGCGCAGGAGATGCGCGCCGCCGCGATGACCGGCGACGCCAGCCACATGACCCGCGCCCGCCGCCGCGCAGCCCGGCAGATGACGCTCATCCCGGCCTTCACTGGGGGTCTTGGTGCCTTCTCCGTCCCGGCTGGGGAAGACCCGCCCTACACCGCGACGTCGCTGCTCCTGGTCGGCCGCTACAGCGAGGCCGCCGCCGCGACCAGCCGGCTGATCGGCACCGTCTACCCGCCGCAGTCCCGCGCCGAGCGCCCGTCGGGGTATGCCCGTGCCCAGCTCATCCTTGCTCTGGCCCACGCCGGCCTAGGTGCTCTGGACGAGGCCGCCGCCGCTGGCCATGCCGCGCTCGCCGGCAGCCCGCCGGTCTGGCCGACGAGGGTGCTCGCCGGCAAGCTCGACCAGGTCCTGACCCGTGACTTTCCGGATGCCCGCCAGGCCGTGGCCTTCCACGACCAGTGCCTGAAGACGGGCGCCACGGCCGCTGCCCGCCCCCAGCCGCGCCCCGGCCTGGATCACTGATGACCGCCTCCGCTATCCCAGCCGAACGAGTCGCCGAGATCACCTCGTTCGCCGACATCGAGGCGCCCCCGCCACTCGGCCCGCCGGCCGCGCACCTCATCTTCGGCACCAACCAGGCCGAGCCCGCCGTGATCGCCGCCGACCGCTACCACCGCGGCCTGGCCCCACTGATCATCGCCACCGGAGGCGAGAACCGCCACACCCACATCAACGAGGCATACGAGTTCCGCCGCATCCTCATCGACAGAGGCGTCCCCGAAACCGCAATCCGCGTCGAGGACAGGTCAGCGAACACCTGGCAGAACGTCGAGTTCGCCCTGCCGTTCCTCCGCGAGGCGCTGGGCGCCGGGCTGGCCATCACCGCGATCGCCAAGTGGTACCACCGCCGCACGGTCCACATGCTCAAGACCCAGGTCCCCGGTATCGGCCGCTTCTACGTCATCACCTGGGAGCCCGTCTACGACGGTCGGCTGGTCACCCGCGAATCCTGGTCCGGCATCCCAGACGGCAGCCGCCGGGTTGTCCGCGAGTGGGAGGAAGTCTCCCGCCGCGTCGCGGATGGCACCCTCGCCCCGGCCAGCATTACCGGCGGCGCGTGGTCCTGAGCGCATAACGGATATACGCCAGGCGAATAAGCCCCATCCGGCACCGGTATCTCCAGCGGCAGCCCCGGGCGGTCAGGATTAACCGTGCAATCAGCCCACTGCGCACGGAAATCAGGAAGGCCGCCAGCCACCATGTCCGCCAGCAACCCCGCCGGATTCCAGGACTGGCCGCTGGTCACCAAGCTGGAGCTAGGCCCGTTCCCCAGCGCCATCCCGTGCGCCCGGCTTCACGCCCGGCTGGTCCTGAGGGAATGGAATCTCCGCGAGTTCGCCGACGACGCGGAGCTGATCGTCAGGGATTCTCTGACCACCAACGCGATCAGGGCAACCAGCAACCCGGTAGCCCTGTTTCTCAGGTCCGATGGACACGCACTGATCATCGAGGTCTGGGACAGCCTCACCAAAGCCCCCAGGCGCGAGCCGCACGCGATCGACTCAGAATCCGGCCGCGGCCTCGAACTTGTCTCCAGCCTCAGCGCCCGCTGGGGCATCCACCACCCCGGATCTGGCGGGAAAGTCGTCTGGGCCCTGCTCCCAGCCGCAGCCGGAACCCGGTAACAGCCACAAGAAATCACGGCACGCATAACCACGGAGGCGTACTTATGTTGATGGCAGCCACGAGCGATGAGAACCCCCATCTCTTCGACGACGAAGCACACCGCCGCGCGCGGGACGCTATGCACGCGATAGCCGACGGGCTGACCGACCACGGCCTGGACATTCTCGGCCAGGAATGGGACGAGGCCCACTACCTCAAGGCCAACAACGCCTGGGGCGCCCTGTGCGACGCGACCGTTGGCGCGAACGGCACCTTCACCTGGAACTACCGCGTCACCGGCACTCCCTGGACCGACCCCGCCCAGATCACCGCCATGGCGATGACCCTGCTCGCCGCCGACACTCCCGACGACACCGCACCCCCGCCACTGCGCTTCCCGGGCCAGACCCTCAAGAGTGCCGTCGGCCTCGCCGCCCGCGCCTGCGGCCTACAGGCCCGCTTCGCGGACGTCATCGCCGATACCGAATTCCTCGAAGTCAGCGCGGACGTCGAGATCACCAACCCCGCCCGCCCCGAGCGCGGAGCCGCCCTCGTGCGGGACAACGTCCTCCGCTGGGAATGCAAGCTCGCCCGCCCAGGCTCAGGAGCAACTGGACTGGATGCCGCGGAGATCGCAGAGGCGATCGGCCGGTCCGTCCCGCAGCTCCGGGTGTTCAACACCCGCTTCGCACCCCGGTAACCACCCGACACCATCCGCCCATCTAGGTACCCGCGGGTCTTACTCAGCAGGTGGGACCGCGCGGGCGGCGCGACCCGGCGGCGCGGCCGGGAACCGGGCGGACCGGCCTGGACCGCCCGGTCAGATGGAGGCCATCCGAGGACCTGTGCGCCTGGGGGAATCGCCGCTTACGCACATGATCGACCACGGAATTCATGATTCTTGCTGGAGGTGCGCGATGAGCGACACGGACCGCATGCCCAGGTGGTCGACAGCCGCTCGGACTGAGCATCGCAGAGACGCTCGCAGCCAACATAGACCACGTGCTGGGTGGCCCCAGTGAGCCGCATGCCTTCCACGATAATCACCCGTTTCGTCTCGGTCAGAGCAGCGGCCAGTAGGCTATCGCCACCTCGCGACGAATGTAAGGAAATGGTCGTCGGGGTCGAACCGAGAGGGATGTACAGCGAAAGGAGCGATCATCACCCGGGAGCGATTCGCCTTTCAGCACAATGCCGCAAGCGGCCTGCTTGGCGCTAAAAGTCAGGTAGCTTGCGGTGCGCCAGGGCCACTTCGCAACGCGGCCGTAGACGCCACTAGCCCGTCGCGCTGAAGCTCGCCAAGCACATCATCAACGGTCACCGGCCGCCTGGTGCTTGAATCGACGATCTGCTGTACGCAAGCCCACACGGCCTGCGAGTCGAAATCCATCACGTCACGCACGAAATTGTCGGGAGACTTCGGCCTGATGTCCCATTGAGCGAGCGTCTTCGGCGGGAAGTCCTTCAGGTTCCTGGTCACGATGAGCTGCGCGTTGGCCTTGACCGCGGCGGCCAGGACGTGCCGGTCGTCAGGGTCCGGGAGGTCAAGCGCCTCGGTCAAGGGCTGATAGCCCGTCACCAGACAATCGCGTACAGACCCATTTATGAGCTCGCGTAGCCTAGCTGCCTTCTCCTCCGTGATGTCTGGGCGGTTCTTCTGCAATGCCCCGAGCATCTCGTCAATGATCTGGTCAGTCCACTTTGCCTGTACGAGGTGAGGCTGCTGGGCGATGCGGATCAACAGGTCGCGCAACGTATTCGGGTAGAGCACGTTGGCGTCGTAAATCACGATGAAGGCCATGGTCAGTACAGGTCCAGCTCCTCAGTAAGCTCGGCGAGCTTGTCGGCCGCAACGCGCCGGCTTAGATCGTCCTGGCGCTTGTAGTCCATTAGGTCCTCGAACCTGATCCTTCGGTGTCTTCCAACCTTACGGAAGGGAATCCTGCCGGCTTCAAGCAAGCCGATCAGGTACGGTCGCGAGACGTTGAGCATAGCTGCCGCCTGCTGCGTGCTGAGCTCCACTTCCTTCGGGAAGATCTGGACTCCGCGACCCTGCGCCAGCAGATCGAGGATCTGGGCGAACATGACGGCCGTTGGGCGCGGGATGACCAGGGCGTCCTCGGTTCCGACTTCCCCGATGGCCTCAATGAGGTCTTCATCTGGGTGTCCCTCAAGGTAGTCGTTGATGCGCCTAGCGGCACGATCCGCCACCTCAGCGTCAACGTCCCCTGGGTTGATCGAGCCGATGCTGCGGGTAGGCATACCCAGCCCCCTCTCAGTCGCATTATCCGCAACAAGCGAAGCGTTCGCAACCATACCCGAGGGTGGCCGCAGGCACACGCGGGACGACCGATGATGGCGGAGGTCGCCGCCGCCTGGTCACGATGCCAGTCAGCACGCGTCTGCTGCGGGCAGCCATGATCAGGTGAACATGCCCCGCCGTCCAGAACACCGAGGTCGCCTCCATCGCCACCAGCGTCACCCTGTGGCCGCGCAGATAACCGGCCAGCACCCGCAGCGACGCCGTCGTCGTAGCCGGGTGGTGGCGCTGGAATTCGCCGGATCTGAGCTGCGCAGGTCGCGAGCGCACGACCGGCGCAAGCGCCGTGTAGAGATCGAGGGCGTGGCCGTCTCCTGGGTCCCGACCGAGGTTCCGCGTGCCGCGCAGGACGGCCAGGGCATCGCCGGCTGGGTGTACCAGTTCACCGCGTGCAACCGGGGGCCGCTGCCGATCAGCGACGTCCGAGTGGAGATCCAGCTCGCGCTGAAAGTGCAGCGCGTGCATTACGACGGGCACCGCAATGAACCTGCCGACGCCTGGCCCTGGTAACGCCGGTCCGGATAGGCGGCAGCGGGCGCACCCGGCGCCGCAGGCTCCTGATGAGCTTCGCGGAAAGCCGCGACGCGCTGCCCCTCACGCAGGCCGACGTCTCGTTCATCCATCCAGACGACACGAGCCAGCGGCAGAGCAACCAATAGCCCAAGCACCTGCCTGCTGCCAGCATGCAGGACCCTGGCCTGCGCGACCGGCACCGTGCTGCCGACGGCTCACGGACCGGCTCATAGCCCGCCCATCTGCGCAGTCACCGAGCATCGAGACGACCACCATCCGGCCGAACCGAGTCGGCGTTCGGGGCAGTGCGGCGGTGCGCCGACTAGCTAATCCGGTCACTTTCTGTGATGGCCATGGATCCTCTTCGTGGTCGCCAGCGGACAGATCCGGATGGCCGCCAACAGACTGGCCGGCTGCGCCCCTGAAGGTCGCGTGCGCGCCGGAGCCGCGTGCGGCTCCGGCGCATAGATGCTTCCGGATGTTAAGGTCGCTCGGTCTTCCGGCCCGAGGAGTGATCCAGGCAGTGAATGCCCGCATGCCCGTGCCCGCCGTTCCTGCCGTCCAGGCGTTCGCGGTGTCGGTGAAAGGCGTGGCCGTCCAGGACGGCCGGGTGCTGCTGCTGGAGAACGAACGCGCCGAATGGGAGCTGCCCGGCGGGAAGCTGGAGCTCGGCGAGGACCCGCCCGCATGCGTGGTCCGGGAGATCGCCGAGGAGACCAGCTGGCAGGTGACCGCAGGGCCGGTCCTGGACTGCTGGCAGTACCACATCCGCGAAGGCCGGGACGTGGTGATCGTCACCTACGGCTGCCACGTCACCAGCACCGCGCCGCCAGAGGTCAGCAGCGAGCACAAGCGCGCCGGCCTGTTCACCTTCGCCGAGGTCCGCGGACTGGCCATGCCCGCCGGGTACAAGCGCTCGATCTCCGACTGGTTCGGCCGCCTCGGCGCCGCTACGTAACTGCTGACACGTCGGAGTTGCGGCAGCCGAGCGACGGAGAATGGGAAGAAAATCTCCGGAGATGCGGAATGAGACCCAGGCCTGCGGCCTATGCCAGCAGGCTCAGTACGGCGGTACGGGTCGTCCCGCCACCGGTGCTGCCGGGATTCGGGTGAGTCGACCTGATGCTCGACAGCCTGACCGGGCGACACATGGGCCGCGTCATCCCCGCCTCGCGACGTCAGCCGTACCACGGCGACTGGCACCTGGGAATCTCCGTCCATCGTCGCGGTCATGGTCTCGTCGCCCGTCTCGATGGCCCACTCCAGCGCCTGCCCGTAGCAGGCCCTCGCTCCAGACACATCCCCCGCGTCACTGCACAGCCACCCCGCGAACTGTGCCCACTGCTGCGCGATATCCATCAGGGCCGGGCGCAACGCTCCATGCACCTGCTTCACCAGGTCCTCGATAACTGCGAGCTGAGCGAGCACCGGCCGCAGCAGCGCCGCGGACCCAAGCGCGTCCTCGGCCCGTCGCTCGACCGGGCCGCCTGGCAGGCCCACTTCGACCGCACCACCGCCCTGTTCATCGACCACTTCGGCGCCGACCTGGGCGGCCCGCCCGCCGCCAGCGCCAGCGGCCACGGCACCGGGTGCATCGGCTGCGTCCGGCCATCCTCCGTGAACATCCGGCCCCGCCCAGCACGGCAGAGCCTGACGCCCTGAGCACGACCACTCTGCCGCCGCTGGCGGCTTACCGGGTCGGGCCGCGCGGCCGACGCGGTGACCTAGATCCCGTGCCGCCCGGCCGACCAAGACCAGCTGATGGATCAGCGCAACCACGGCCCGCGCGGTGTCGTCTCCGCCAGCGGCGGTCGCCGCGGCCAGCATCCGCGCCGTCTGGCGCAGGCTGTTTCTTCCCGCTGGTGCGGGACGGGGAATTGTCCCGTACGGAGCGCGGGCGGCCCGGTCGTAGCTGTTCGCGGCGAGCTTGCGCTCCGACAGCGGCTTGCCGTCGACGATGCTGGCCTGATTGGCGACTGCCGCCGCCGCGTCGAAGTTCCCGCTGCCCGTCCCGAGGTGGTCCGAGGGGGGCCTGCCTGGTCCGAGGAGGCGTGGCCGATCCCGCCGGTCCGGTCCCCTGGCCCGGATCGTGGGCCGTAGGCCTGCGACCCATGCCTCGGCCAGCCGGCAGATCTGCGTGATCCGTGGAGTCCAGGTCCACGTCTGACACAAGCCGCAGCTCAGCCGTCATCTGGTCCGCTGGGGGATCACGATGTCGGCACACCGTCGCGGACGGCAATCGGGCCGTATCCTCGGGTCAAGGATCGATGAGCAGCGGAGGACTCGCGGTGACGAGCTATCGCCCTATGACGTTGGCGGGCCTTGCTGTCCGCCTGGCGCGCACGGCGGACAGCAAGCTCCGGTGGAAGCTGGTCTGGGAGTTCCTGGAGGAGTACCGGTGGGAGCCAGACGACGTGCAGCCGGCGCTGGTGCAGGACGAGCCGCCCGCCACCGGGGACGAGCGCTGGGATACGCTCCTGGCCGCGCTAGCAGAGCACCTGGCCGCGCAGCATGACCTGGCGCCGCCGGACTGGGCTGACCTGCGCGTCCTGCGGAGGCCGTGGTTCCCGGCAGAGTTGGCGGTCCAGCGGGCCGACGCCCTTGTCTGGGCGCCGGCCGCCTTCCGCAAGCATGGCGTTTACCTGTCCGCCAGGGACCTGGTGGCCGCGTGACCGAGCCGGACGATGTCCTCCTCGGCCGGGCGGAGCTTGAACGGGCCTTCACGGCCCTGGGCGACCGCTTGTCCCGCCGGGGCGTCGTCGCGGACATCTTCATAGTCGGCGGCGCTGCCATGGCGATGGCGTATGACGCGACCCGCGTCACTCGCGACGTTGACGCGAGATTCGTGCCGCACGGAGTCGTCGCCGATGAGGCTCGCTGCGTCGCCGACGATCTCGGGCTGCCTTACTGGTGGCTGAACGAGCAGGCCACCGTTTACATCTCCGGGAAGGATGATCTCGGGAAGCGCCGTGTGTTCGACCATCCCGGGTTGCGCGTGATGGCAGCATCACCCGATCACTCTTCGCGATGAAGGCACTCGCGGCCCGGACACGTGACGTCGACGACCTCCGTCGGCTCGCTGAAATCATCGGAGTGGAATCCGCCGATGCGGCCCTGCAGATCTGCGCCGACTTCTACCCCGATGAATCTATTTCCCCCAGGTCTGCAGCAGTCCTGCGCGAACTCTTCGGCTGACCTTGGAGCCTGCGGGCTGGCCTGACGCCTGGTTCTGCTGCTGAAAGTCTCGGATCAGGGGTCACGTGGCTGATCAGGATCGGGTGGGCGCGCGGATCGCGGTGATCCGCAAGACGCGCGGCTGGACGGCGCAGGAACTGGCGCGCCGCGCCCACGTCTCCTACAGCCTGCTGGCCAAGGTCGAGTCCGGGGCCGCCCCGGCCAGCCCGGCGCTCATCGGCGCCGTGGCCCGGGCGCTGCGGGTGGACGTACCGCGCGTCACCGGGCAGCCGTATGCCGAGCCGCGGGGCCAGGCCGCCCGGCTGCACGAGGCCATCGAGCCGATCCGGCGCAGCGTGGACACCTATGACCTGCCCGACGAGAGCATCACCCCCCGGCCCGTCGCGGAGCTGGCCGCTGACGTCCGGCGGATCTCCGCTCTCGGCCAGGGCCCAGATCGGCGCCGAGCTTCCCGGGCTGCTCGATGAGCTGGGAACGGCGGTGCACACCGCCCCGGCAGCTGACCGGCCGCGCCTGTTCGGGCTGCTGGCCGAGGCCTATTCCGGGGCGTCGGCCATCGCCGGCCTGCTCGGCTACCTGGACCTGCGCGGCCAGGTCGTCGACCGGATCCGATGGGCGTCCGGCCAGTCGGGAGACCCGCTGCGGATGCAGCGGGTCCGCTGGCAGCGCACCGCGTCCCTGATGGCCGTCGGCGCCTACGGCCAGGCCCCACTGCCCTTAAGTTTCCGGAGTTGTGTCCCATTCTGGGAGATTCGACATTGTGATGTCGATGGTGTAGGTGACTTCTTCGGTGTGCCTGGTTCGGCGTTCGGCTGTGGTTCTGCCGGATGTTCGCTGGCGGCCCTCGCGGTGGCGGGGCAGGGCGAGGATCGCGGTGTTGAGGCTGGCCAGGAGGTTGCCGGGTCGTCGGCCGCAGTGCTCGCAGCAGGTGTCGGCGGCGATGTGGGAGCGGATGAGGGCGAGGACGGCGGTGAACGGGAGGAGGCCGGGGTCGGTTCCGGCGGATCCTGCGGCTCGGGCGGCGGCGGCAGCCGTGATGTTGCGGGTGAGCAGCAGTGCCCGGGCTTCCTGGCGGGCGAGCTCGGGGGACTGGCCGCGCAGCGGGCGGCGGGGACCGCGGACGGTTTTCTTCAAATGCAAGAACGCGATTTCGATTTGCCACCTCTCCGCGTACAGGACAGCGATCTCCATGGCCGGGTACTGCTCGTGGTCCATGAGGGTGGTCAGTACCCGCATCCGGGTGGTTTTCCGGCGCCCGCCGCGGGTCTCGGTCAGGATCGTGAAGGTGACGAGCCGTGCGGGGGTGTCCGGGAGGCGCTCCGCGGCGGGGTCGCCCGTGTCTTTCCTGCGCCGTGCGCGCATGCCGTCTGACTCATGGAGCATGACCAGCTCGGAGCCGTCGGGCAGCGTCCTCACCGTCTTGAGCGGGACGGATTTCGCGCCGTTCTTGACGCGCCAGGCCAGCTCGGCGCCGGCGGCGGAGAACCGGATCCAGCGGTGCATGGAGAAGAAGCCCCGGTCGGCGAGGTTGAGGATGCCCTGCGTGAAGCTGTCCTGGAGCTGGTCTGCCAGGGCGTTCTCGCCGTCGTGGTAGCCGCCGATGGCGGCGGCGATCCAGCGGAAGGTCGCGGTGCGGACGTGCGCGGTGACCCGCAGCAGCGGCCGGGCGCCGTCCGCGGGGGTGCCGAACTCGTCTTCCAGGACGCCGTTCCTGCCCAGTTCCATCGTGGTGCCGTCGATCGCGGTGACCTCCAGGCCCTTCCACAGCAGGCCGATTCCCAGCTCCGCGTCGGGGACGGCGGCGTCCAGCTCGAAGATCTTTCTCATGACCTGCTCGCCGAGCAGCTTCCTGGCCTGGGAGAACGCACTGCCGGTCGGGACGTCCGCGCCCGGCGGCCGCCGCAGCCCGGGCAGCCCGAACGCGGTCGCCAGCACGCTGTCGTAGCCGGCACCGGGGAACAGGCAGGCGACCAGCACGCAGGTTACGGTCATCTTCGCGGTCAGCACCCGGTCGTGCTTATGGCCCGCGGGCGCCTCCCGCAGCGCGCGGGCGATCACGTCCTCGGCGAGCAGTTCCTCCAGCAGGCCCTGCCGGCTCAGCTCCGCCAGCCACTCCGTCCAGAAAGCCGGCCCGGACGCGAGCCGGGCGGCCAGTTCAGCGGCCTCCTCGCCGGCATCGCCTCCCGGCGGCGCAGCCGGAGTGGACACAGGCACGGCAATCATGGCAATCTTGGCACCCAACAAAGCTCCAGGTGAACGAAAAGGGCCTCGACAACCCCGTTCCTACCAGGAGCTTTGTTCTATTTCAGGGACCACTGAATCCCGTCACGCCACCGCGACCAACATGCACCCAGACCGTGACCAGACCCAGGAAAGACGGACACTACGCCACAAAACCCAGGAAACTTAAGGGCAGTTGGGTCGTAGGCGTCGAATAGGACAGCGGAGTTCACTAGGGTTCGCGAGCGTCCGGCTAATGCCACATGATCCGCCAGAAATTAACTGGGCCAGACCACAAGAGCGGTCCTAAAAATGGTCCGGCGCGGTCCGCAATAGTCGGAGCGGTCCGCCGTGAGCTGGACCGGACCAACGAGTCGCGTGGCGGCGATGCCGGACTTATAGAGCCGCCTTCGGCGAGTCATCCTGCCGCGCCCAGGCCGCTGTGGGAGGGTGACAGACGGTCCAGCGAGGGTCGGCTCACGCGGAGGCGCGGTGCGCGAGGTTGAGGTCAAATACCGGATCCAGGACCCCGAGGCGCTCCTGGCGACGCTGAAAGCGCTCGGCATCGAGTTAGGGCCGCCGATCGGCCAGGACGACCAGGCGTACGCGCCCGGCGGCTGGTCTTACGGTGATGACCGGCAGGGCGTTCCCTTTGCGCGGCTGCGCACCACGGACGGTCGGCATGTCTTCACGCTCAAGCGTCCGGCCGAGAATCTCCTGTCGTGCGAGGAGCACGAGACCGACATCACCGACCGGGACCAGATGCATGCCGCGATCGTGGCCATGGGATTCCGCCCGACCGTGCGGATCGTGAAGATGAGGCGCACTGGGGCCTACCGCGACATGCTGCTGTGCGTGGACGAGCTGAGCGAGCTGGGCTGGTTCCTGGAAGTGGAGCGCATGGTCTCCGGCGATGTGCCCGGTGAGGCGGTCCAGGCCGAGCTGTGCCGCTTTGTGGAATCGCTCGGAGTGGCGGCGGAGCGGACCGAGCAGACCTACGACTGGCTGGTTCGCCATGCCTGCGCCGCGATGAGGCCGGGTAACGACGAGGCCCAGGCGCGGATGGGCCGGGCATTGCGTTCGCTGGATCAGAACAGTGTGGCCGGCATGCTGGAGGCGGCCGGGTCGGAAGCCCGCAGGCCGGGCGATGGCCGCAGCGTGAAGCCCGCAGTGAGTGCCGAGTGATCTGACAGGCCGTCTTCGCGGGGCTCGTGCACGTACTGGCAGCTGGCGATGAGCGGGCAGAGGCTGGCGGAGCAGAAGACGTGGTCGTAGCGGTACCCGTCGCCGGTTCGCCCGACCCAGCTGTACTCCGCCACGTCGGGGTGCTGGTGGCGAAATGTGTCGGTGAAGCCGTGCTCGGCGCCCAAGGCGCGGTAGAAGTCGTACTCGAACGGCACGAAGAAGGGGTACCGGGGCTGGTGGTCTGGCTCCAGGATGTTCAGGTCACCGAGAAAAACCGCCGGGATCGCGGGATCGCGGGCCGCCAGCGCTGTCCCGAGGCCGGCCAGCCATTTCCGCTTGCGCTCGGTCTTTTCCAGCCCCGCATCGCGCGAGGGAACGTACGCGCCGATGACTTGCACCGGGCCGCCCGGCGTGGGAAGGGTCACGGAGGCAGCGCGAGCCGGCAGGTAGCTGACGGCTGCGGCGAAGCGGTCAGCCTCGGCCTGCACCCGGCTGATGATTATGACGCCGTATCCGCCCGGCTCGGGGACCGGGGACGTGACGTGCCAGCCTGCGGCGGTGAACTCGTCGGCCAGGAGCCGACAGCCGACGCTGTCCTTGGTCTCGGTGAGGACCATGACGTGCTCGGGGCGTCCGGCGAGCCATGCGAGCTGGCGTTGCGCCCGCAGCTCGGAGGGGTTACCGATGTTGAATGTCAGGACGGACAGGCCGCTAGCTGTCATCAGCGCTCCGGTCGGCGAGCAAGGTGAAGATACGGTCGGTGACTATAGCCGCCACCTCATCCGGCGCGCTGGCGGTCGTATCGATAGGGCAGACGGGCCAGCCGACAGAAGCCAGCCGGGCGGCGGTGTCGTGGTAGAGGCGGGATTCGGTGGCCGGGCCTTCGGCCAGGCGCTCGAAGCGGCTGTGCGCGCCGCGGGCAGCCAGGCGGCTGACGAGGATCTGCGGATCGGCGTTCGGGATGACGGCCAGATCGGGGACCACGACGGGGGTGTTGAGCTGCCAGATGGTGTCCCAGTCCAGGCCGTCCATGCGCTGCAGGACAAGACTGGCCGGCAGGTACCGGTCACTGAGCACGATGGCACCCGCCTCCACGCGCGGGCAGATCTCCGCGGCAAGGTGATGATGCCGGTCACCGGCGACCAGGCAGGCCAGCGCCATCCCGTGGTAGGTGTCGGTGCTGGTCCGGATCAGCTGGCCTAACGGAGCGGGAGATGGCTCGGCTGTCAAGTGGACCTGCAGCCCGCGAGCATTGAGCCGGTCGCGGACAAGTGCCGCGGTGGTGGTCTTGCCGGTGCCGCCCGGTCCGTCGAGGCTGACGAAAAGCCCGCGAGTGCTCACTTTGGCATCAGCGGCAGCAGCCGCCGCTCCGCTGTGGTGACCGGGCACACTGCGGCGTCGACAGCGCCGATGCGCTCCCCGGCGGAGATGACCGCAGCCGGGCAGCCCTTGTCGCAGTCGCTGGCGAGGCCGCAGGAGCCGCAGGTGGGATTGCCTCCCATCGGGTATCGCTGTCCGAAGTTGTAAGCGTCCAGCCGGGCTGCGATGTCGCGGTCGGCGAAGATGTTGCCGACGATGAACTCGGCCGGGTCATGCTGAGACTGCGGAGTCCGGGCGGCGAAGACCAGGTACGGGCACACGGTGACCTCGCCTGGGGTGAAGACGTAGATGATCGTGCCCGCCTGGCAGCCGGCCAGGGGCTCGCCGGTGCTGGGGAACCGGATGTGGACAACCTCCAGGTCGGTGCCCCGCGGCGGAGCCGTCAGGTCATAGATGTGGCGCATCCGCTCCTCGGTAGCGGCCAGCCGCCCGCGCGCCTTCACCCCGCGGCCCATCGACGACAGCGGGTTAAGCAGGACATACTCGGCGCCCTGGGCGGCGGCGAACTCGCACAGCTCGCGATACTCCTCGTCCTCGGCGAGCGAGTTCGGGGTGCACAGCAGTCCCTGCATTAGTCCCGCTGCGGCCAACGCCCGCACCGTGGCGACGGTGGTCCCGAAGCTGCCCTGGTCGCCACGGAACTTGCCGTGCGACTCGGGCCGGAACCCGTCCAGGGACACATTGCAGTGCACGCCGCCGATCTGCCGCAGTTCGCTGATCTGCTGCCAGTCCAACGTCGTGGCATTCGTGCAGATACCGACCTGCATCCCAGCTCGCCGGAACGCGCGCACCACGTCCAGGAAGCGCGGGTGGATGGTCGGCTCCCCGCCCGTCAGCGTGACCCGCTCCACGCGGCATTCAGCCAGTCGCGGGATCAGCACATCCGTAATCTGCCCGAAGGGCATCGTCGCTCCATCCCGGGTCGCGGAGACGAAGCAGTGCGCGCAATGTAAGTTACAGCGCTCGTCAATCTGCACTAACGCCTTCCGGCCTCCACCATCGGTGGTCGTCCGAAAGTAGCAAGAGGCTGCCTGAGCATCAGTGGACACGTAGCGAGCCGTCATCGTAGCTTCCTTCCAGAATTAGGTTAATAGGCTTTGGCTTGTGCGCGCTCGATCCGCTTAGAAGCGACATCTACCGTCCCCAGCGGGCCGGTCCGAAATGGAACCGGCCCGTGCCGGAACTCGTCCGGACCGGCACGGGCCGGAGCTTAGAGGACCGGCGCCTGTCGACCAAGACGCTGGCAGCACAGTGCCAAGCACAGTGCCGGGAGGCGCATCGGGCGGGCAGATGGCGGAAGTTCGGGATCAGGGGTTGTCAGGATGCGGTGCTGGCCGTCGGCACCCTGGTGGTCTGGGTGTCGGGCAGTGCGGCTGGCAGACCCTCGATGAGCTGGCGCAGCAGCCACGCATTCCAACTCCCCGGCGGGCTGGCTGTGAGCATCGTGCCGGGCTGCCGCGCGACATCGGCCAGCACGGCGGCGAGCCAGCGGGCGAAGTCGGGCTCGATGCGGACGGCGGTGGTGAACGCGGCGGCGGCCGCGAACGTGTGCCCGGTCTGATCTGGCGGCCGACCGGGCAGGGCACGGGTCATCGCAGCGGCTTCGGCCATCTCCTCCGACAGCCGGTCCAGGATGTCGGCTGCACGCTCGGCTTCGTGGACGTTCACGCCGGGCAGCCATTGCTTGACCTCGACCAAGTCGTTCAGGGACTGCTGCAGGGTGCCCTGCAAGTCGTGGGCGGGCGTGCCAGGAACCTCGAAGGTCATGCCGACGCCCTCGGGCCACTCTGCGCGTGCCGGTAGGTCACCGCGGGCATACTGGACACTCCGTCGAACAGGTCGCGGGCGGCATACAGCACGGCGCCCTCCGATGGCCCGGCCAGGGCCCGCCGGCAGGCTTGCAGCACCAGCCCGGCGCGGCGGCTGACCATCGCCAGGTACGCCGTCTCGTCTTGCGGTGTTCTGGCCGGATCGGGTAACTGGAGCGCGTCCACGATCAGCCTCAGCAGGTGCTGGGACGGGGACGACGGTAGTGGCCGTGTGTCGGCGTGGGCTACGCCCGGCGCAGGCTCCTGGCCCGGGTCGCGTGTTGCCTCTCGCTCAGCGGCAATCTGACGGGCGGTTGCTGCCGCAGCGCGCAACTGGTCGGCTGCTGTGGTGGTGGTCTGGCTTGCCTGGCTCATATGGACAATCAAACGCGAGACCAGGCATGCGCAGAAAGGGCGTACAGGGGGGCGGGTGCGTGCACGGGGGGAGTGCACGGCCTGATCGCTGGCAGCCGCGCGCGCCGTGTGTGACACTCAGCGCATCAGGGGCCTATTTCGGGAGGCTGAAGAATTGGGGCGAGCAGCGAAGCCCGTTAACGACCAACTGGCCGCACTGCTGGATGATGCCCGGATATCGCGTAAGGGCTTGGCCCGCCGTGTCGTGAACCTGGGAACAGCGCGGGGCGTGCGGGCCCTGAATTACGATCACAGCTCGGTCGCCCGGTGGCTAGCTGGCCAGCAGCCCCGCGAACCCGTTCCGGAACTAATCGCCGAGGTGCTGGCTGCCTTACTGCACCATCCGGTGACCGTGACGGACCTGGGCATGGCGCCCAGCGCAGTCCCGGCGGACACGGGACTGCGGCTGTCCGAGCGCTGGGCGGAGTGCGTAGCTACTGCCACGACGCTATGGAGAGCAGACGTGGAAAGACGGCAGTTCCTCCAGGACTCGGCACTAGCAGTGTCGACGTCCTCCGCCGTGGCGCTGCAATGGCTGGTAAGCCCGTCCGCAGGTCCTCCGTCCGGGCTTAGCGGGCGGAAGATCGGCGCCAGCGACGTGGCGGCGATGGAGCAGGCGGCGCAGTCATTCAGGGAAATGGATAACCGGCTCGGCGGCGGCCGGGTACGCAGCGCGGTCATGCAGTACCTCACTGCTGAGATCACTCCGGTCCTGGCGCAAGGCCAGTTCAGCGCGAACGTCGGCGTCCGACTGGCCGGTGTCGCGGCGGAACTTGCCCAGCTGGCCGGCTGGGTGGCCTACGACACAGAGCTGCACGGGCACGCCGAGCGGTACCTGACGCTGGCGCTGAGTTTTGCCCGTCATGCCGGAGACGACGGGCTGGGCGCGGAGATCCTGGCCGCGAAGGCTCACCAGGCGGTCTATCTGGGACGTCCGGCTGAGGCCGTAGACCTGGCCCGAGCTGCTCAAGTCACTGCCCGCCGGGCCGGTCTTCCGACGCTGCTGGCCGAGTGCTGCGTGATGGAAGCGCACGGCCAAGCCGCCGCGAACGACGCGCGGGCCTGCGCCCGAGCTCTGTCGGACGCGGAATCCGCCTTCGACAGGTCAGCCCGGCACAATGACCCAGGGTGGCTGCGGTACTTCGACGAGGCCTACTTGGCCGCGCGGATGGCGCACTGCTTCCGCGATCTGGGCGAGCCCCGGCATGCAGAGCACTATGCCCGGCGGTCGCTGGACATGGACGGCCGGTTCGTCCGCGGCAAGGCGTTCAACCTGTCGCTGCTGGCTACCACCCTCGCGGAACAAGGCGATGCCGAGCAGGCCTGCGCTGTCGGTGCGCACGCCGTAGACTTGACGGCCGGGCTGCGCTCAGCCCGGAGCGTCCGCTACATCAAGAACCTGCAGCACGCTTTGCGCGGCGCAGCCGACGTACCCGCCGTCCGGGATTTCACCGCCCAGGTGGAGCAGCGCCTGCCCGCAGCATCAGCGCGTGCTGCACGCCGATGACGGTAGCGGCCCCGGCGATCCGCCCGTCAGCGATCATCACGGCAGCATCATCCAGCGGAACCCAGCTGACCTCTGTGGCCTCGTCAGTCTCCGGCTCCCGCACCAGGTCGGCGCCGCGCGCTAGGAAGAGATCCTGGGGAAAGTCCGCGTTGCCGATCATCGGCTGGAACGACAGCACGAACCTCGCCGACTTAGGACGCCACCCGGTTTCCTCCTCGGCTTCCCGGATCGCCGCAGCCGGGCCGTCCTCGCCATCGTCGAGGTAGCCGCCGGGCAGCTCCCATACCCACCGGTCGATGATGAACCGGTGGCGGCGCAGCAGCAGGATCCTCCTGCCCGGCTCGTCCAGGACCGCGATCATGGCGCACCGCCGTAGCCGGAACACGTACTGGGTGAACTCGGTCCCGTCTGGCAGCTCGACATCCGCGAGGCTCACCCGGATATGCGGATTCTCGTCTACCAGCCGGTCGCCGTGGATGATCCAGCGGTCCCGGCCGTCTACAGCATCTCCCGACACACCCAACGACGCTAGTCGACTAACTTCCCGGCCGGTCCGGCGCCCGGCATCCAGGAATTCGTCGGCGGTACTCCCGCATGTCAGCGGGTAGGGCCTCGGGTCTTACGTGGAGCTCGGGAGCCTGGACGGGCCGTCTGACCGGTGCCGTGCCTGGCGGGCTGGGCCGGAAAGAGGCGAAGCGGCAGAGGGAAGCGCAGCTGCGCCCGTTCTGCCGCTGTCCGCGGTCGAGTCTGGCGGAGATCCCGTGGCGGCGTTGAATGGTCGCGCGCGGCAGCGTGCAGGTGCTCGGCTGCCTTCCGGGCGCCGGCGGCCTGGGCAGCGTGGCCGCCGCGGCTACCAGCACGCTGATCACGACCGTTTACTCGCCGCAGGCCCGCACCGAGCGGCCGTCGGGCTATGCCCGGGCCCAGCTCATCCTCGGCCTGGCCCACGCCGGCCTGGGTGCTGTGGACGAAGCCGCCGCCGCTGGCCATGCCGCCCTTGCCGGGAGCCCGCCGGTCTGGCCGACCAGAGTGCTCGCCGGCAAGCTCGACCAGGTCCTGACTCGTGACTTCGCGGATGCCCGCCAGACCGTAGCCTTCCACGACCAGTACCTCCAGGCGGGCGCCACCACCGCTGCCCGACCCAGGCCGCGGCCCGGCCTGGATCACTGATGGCCGCCGCCGACATCCCGGCCGGCCAGGTCGGCGAGATCACCGCGTTCATCGACATCGAGGCGCCCCCGCCGCCCGGCCAGCCGGCCGCGCACCTCATCTTCGGCACCAACCAGGCCGAGCCCGCCGTCATCGCCGCCGACCGCTACCACCGCGGCCTGGCTCCGCTGATCATCGCCACCAGCGGCGTGAACCGCCATAACCAAATCAACGAGGCCCGCGAGTTCCACCGCATCCTCACCGGCAGCGGCGTCCCCGGCTCCGCGATCCGCGTCGAGGACCGGTCAGCGAACACCTGGCAGAACGTCGAGCTCGCCCTGCCATTCATCCGCGAGGCCCTGGACGCCGGCCTGACCATCACCGCGATCGCCAAGTGGTACCACCGCCGCACCGTCCACGTGCTCAAGACCCAGGTCCCTGGCATCGGCCGCTTCCACGTCATCACCTGGGAGCCCGTCTACGACGGCGAGCCGGTCACCCGCGAGTCCTGGCCGCGCAGCCCCGACGGCAGCTGCCGCGTCGTCCGCGAGTGGGACGAGGTCTCCCGCCGCGTCGCCGACGGCACCCTCGCCCCGGCCAGCATCACCAGCGGCGCGTGGTCCTAAGCGCACAGCGGATATACGCCAGGCGGCTGGCTCGCCCGCCGATCGCCGGCGCCAGCCTGCGCGTCAGGATTACGGCAGTCGGGTGACGGAGAACGGGAAGAAAACTTCCGGAGATGCGGAACGGCGGTACCGGAATACGGGAAAACCTCAGCTAGCATCGAGGGATGCGTGAAGTCCTGACCGGCCTGGCCAAGCGCCGTCTCGTCGACGTCGCGGCGGCCCGTTTCGCCGAGGAGCCAGTGCTCGTCCTCAACGGCCCGCGGACTGTGGGCAAGAGCACCTTGCTCAGCCAGCTGGCCGAGCGACTCGGGCGGACCGTGATCGACTGTGACGACCCCGCGACGAGATCGGCTGTCCGTGCCGATCCCGGCCGGTTCATAGAGTCAGACCAGCCCGTGCTGATTGATGAGTACCAGCATGTCCCCGAGATCCTGGATGCCATCAAGGCCCAGCTCAACCGGGACCTCCGGCCAGGCCGGTACGTTCTCGCCGGGTCGACGCGGTACGCCTCCGTCCCGGCGGCCGCCCAGGCCCTGACCGGGAGGGTGGACATCATCCCCGTACTCCCGCTGACCCAGGGCGAGATCGACGGCGTCCCGGAGACCTTCGTCGCGAAGATTCTTGACGGCAGCGGCATCGAGCTGCCGCCGTCGCAGCTGCCAGCGACAACACGCGACGAGTACGCCCGGCGATCGACACCCGGCGGCATGCCGGTGGCCCTCCGCCGCGCCCCGGGCAGCTCGCGCTCCCGCTGGTTTGCCAACTACATTGACCTGGTCATCGACAAGGACGTCATGGACATCTCCCGAGTACGGCAACGCGAGATGCTGCCCAGGCTCCTTAGCCAGCTCGCCGCCCGGTCGGGACAGGTGCTCAACATCTCCCCCGCCGCTGGCGCGATCGGCCTGGACCGGTCGACGGCGGAGAACTACGTCCAGCTTCTCGAAGCCGTCTTCCTCATTTACCGGCTCCCCGCCTGGGGCACCACCCTTGGCTCCCGGACCATCAAGCACCCGAAGGTCCACATGACCGATTCCGGCGTGCTGGCCTGGCTGCTCAATCTCACCCCGCAGAAGATCGCCCAGGCGGCACCCGCGACCCTCACCGAGTACGGTCACCTCCTGGAGACATTCGCCGTCGGGGAGATCCTCAAGCAGGTCAGCTGGTCGGACGCGCCGGTATCGGCCGGCTACTTCCGCACCGAGGCAGGCGAGGAGGTAGACCTCGTACTAGAGCGAGATGACGGCCAGGTCATCGCTTTCGAGATCAAGGCAGGCACCCGCATCAGCAGCGAGGATCTGCGCGGAATCCGCCTCCTCAAAGACCGCCTCGGGTCACGCCTGGAAGAAGCCGTGATCCTATACACCGGCGAGCACGCCTACCAGCACGATGGCTATATCTGGATCCTGCCGCTCAGCGAGCTCTGGAGGCACTGACCTCGGCTCTTCAGGGTGACGATCCGCAGGTTCTGCTAGCGGCTCGTCGGACAGGCGTTCGCCCCGACGAGCCGTCGCCGAGCAAGCCGGGCAAATCGATGCCCTGGGAACAGGTCAGGGCAGAGCTAGACCTGTGGAGTCCGGCAGCCTGGCCGTCTACACCGTCGATGCCCGGACGCCAGCTCGGCACTCACTCAGCCAGCCTGACCCGGCGGCCCGCCGGCTGTACCTGCCTGCGCGCTGCAGCTGTCACCGACCGAGACACCCATCCGCGTTGCGACCTGCTCCTGGGTGATCCCAGGGCGCTGGCGCAGCTCGGCCAGCCGCCAGTCGCGCGCGTTTTCCAGCATCGCGGAGACCGCCGCGTCGAAGGCCGCCTGGCCGCCGGCGGTGCCGACGGCGCGCTCCAGGTGGCCGGAGTCGCGCCAGCGCCGCAGATCGCTCATCGGCCTGTCTCCTTCGCTCGCCCGGCGAGGTAACCGGCATGCAACTGCTCGGCCTGCGGTATCGCCGTCTGACCAGTCAACCGCGACCGCTGCCCGGACTTGCCGCCGGCGACGAGCAGCACCACGGCCCCGCGGCCGCGCTGAGTCAGGCGGTCTGCGGCCAGTCGAGCCGGGCACAGACGACCCGGCTCGCGTCCTCCTCCCGGATGTCCCACCAGCCGACCATCTCATCCACCACGACCAGGCCGCGACCGCGACCGCCCGAGCGCTCCTTCAGTGCCGACCACGGACCGCCCTCGTCCTGCACCTCGACCCATGCCCAGGCACCCGGGCAGACCCAGGCGCGGACAGTGAAGGTGCCGCCGGGCCGGGCGGAGCGACTGTGCTGCAACGCGT
>DATKRH010000118.1:0-13637 GCA_035532295.1 Streptosporangiaceae bacterium | reverse complement strand
CGGGAACAGCAGCAGGTCGTGCGCCACGATGGCGACCACGAACCAGACGGCGAAGCCGCGCCACTGCCCGGCGGTGACGACGGCGCGGACCGCGTAACCGGCCAGGGTAAAGGCAGCCAGCAGAGCCAGCAAGTGCAGTGGATGCGCGCCGTACCAGCGGCGCACCCGCCCGGTCAGGCCGGTCAGGCCGGTCATGCCTGCTCCGTGAAAGTGATCTTGTTAACCCACTTCGTGTTGTGCACGCCCGGCGCGTCCGGGATCACCGTCCGGGCCGGGTAGCCGTGGTCGCGCGGCAGGTCCGCGCCGTTGACCCGCAGGGCGAGCATCGACCGCGGGTCATTGACCTGTGCCGCGGACAGGTCGGCCGTCCTGAATGGCCCCTTCCGCTCGATCGACTCAACGAAAGCGCCGCCTGGATGGTTCACGCCGGCCAGCCGCGCCAGATCGGTCAGCGCCACCCCGGACCAGCGCGCGGCCACCGACCAGCCCTCCACGCAGGCGATCGGCAGCACCGCCGACCGCCGCGGCAGCGCCGCGACCTGCTCCCGGGTGAGCGAGACCTGCCGGGCGCCGACCAGCACCAGCCGGTAGGCGGGCCCGACGTCGGCGTCGGTCAGGCCGATGGTGGCCGCCGTCCGGTTGACGGGAAGGTCGCCGGACTGGGCGGCCGACAGCCCGCGGGGCGCGAACAGGGCGGTTCGCCGCGTCCACCCGCCGATCGACTGGCCGGCCACCAGCGCGGCCAGGGTGAGCGAGCCGCCGGCGACCGCGGCCAGCAGCCCGCGCCGCGAGATGGTGGGCGCCGCGGGCGCGACCGCTCGCAGGCCGGCCGGGTCCGGGGCCTCGGGCTGGGTCGCCGACAGCGGGGTCCGCAGTTCCCGCCGCAGGCTGCGAGAGCGTAGCCCGGCCCGCAGGTGCGGGAACTTGAGGATCACGTGGGTGACGAGTCCCGCGATGAAGACCCAGGCGCCGTACAGGTGGGCGGTATAGAAGGAGAACGGGAACACGTAGAAGTTCTGGATATTCAAGATCCCGGTGGCGAACTCGAAGAGCACGCCGCCGACGATCATGACCAGGCTGAGCCGTTCCAGGGCCTGGGCCGCCGACCGGACCGGCGGCCAGGAGAAGAGCCTGGGCAGGACCGACCACAGCTTGGTGAGCACCACGGGCAGCAGCGCGAGGCCGAGCGTGACGTGGATCCCCTGGTTGACCCGGTACAGCCAGGCCGGGTCGGTGGGCCAGGAAAACAGGTAAAACTTCAGCAGGTGGCCGCCCGGCGTCTGGTCGTTGCCGGGCAGCCGGGGGTTATAGGAGGCGTAGGACGCCAGCCCCGTCACCGCCATCACCGCCAGGCCGCCCAGCAGCACCAGGCCCAGCACTGAGGTCAGCCACAGTCCGCGCAGCGGGCTGCGCCAGGTGCTGGGGCGGAAAGGGCCCGGCGGCGGGTGACTCAGCAGCCGGGACACCAGCGCCCTCGGACTCAGCAGCTCCGTCATCCGGCCTAGCGGCGTCCCGCCGCGGTCGTCGCGACGCGGGCGGCCACGACGCGTTGCCTTCCCCGTCATGATCCTGAAGCTAGCCAGGATGCTGGCCGAAGCGCAGCCTGAGGGCTGGCCGGTAACAATGTCGTAAGGCATGGACAGCCGGCTGCTCCAGCATGCCCCGCAGGGTGGCCGCGAAGCGGCTCTGCGGGATCTGCCCGGCCACCGCGACCGCGTCGGCCGCCGTGTCCACGTCCAGGCACCGCGGCAGCTGGCGGACTCGCAGCCCGGCCGCCAGCAGCCGGGCCAGCTGCACCGCGCCGGTGTCGGCCGCGGACATCGGCACGCCGAGCACCAGGCGCGGGTCCGGCCGGCGCAGCCCCAGCAGCCAGAAGCCGCCGTCGTGGGCGGGACCGAACGCGGCGTCCGCGGTCCCGTCGGCCAGCGGGCGGATGGCCGCCTCCAGTAGTTCGGGGGTGACCTGCGGCGTATCCATCCCGATCAGCACCACGGGCACGGGCAGCCGCGCGTACGCCTCGCTGAAGGCGGCGGCTATCCGCTGGTCCAGCCCGCCGCCCCGCTGCGCGATCACGTCATAACCCGCCGGAAGCCAGGAGCCCGGCGCGCCGTCGAGGGCGATCACGTGCCGGACTGCGGGCACCCGGACCGCCGCCGTGAGCGTGTCGGCCAGCGCCGCCGCCGCGAGCCCGGCCGCCTGGCCCGGGCTGAACGGGGGCGTCAGCCTGGTCTTGACGCGCCCCGGCACGGGTTCCTTGGCGATAACGACGACCTGCCCGCGTATCCCGCGTATCCCGCGAGTCCCGCGTATCCCGCGCGTCCCGCGCACGCCGGTCATGCCGTCGCCAGGACCTTGCGCATGTCACGCACGGTTCGCAGCGTCCCGCCCACCGTGCCGGTGACCTTCGACTTGCCGGTGCGCGGGCGATAGGGCACCGGCAGCTCGGCGATCCGCCAGCCGTCCGCGGCGGCCTTGACAACCATCTCCAGCGGGTAACCAAACCGGCGGTCCGACATGCCGAGGCCGACGAGTTCGGCCCGGCGCGCCGCGCGCATCGGGCCGAGGTCGTGCAGCCGCACCCCGCTGCGGCGGCGGACCGCGGTCGCGATGGCCCTGTTGCCGAGCCGGGCGTGCAGCGGCCAGGCGCCACGGCCCTGCGGGCGGCGGGCCCCGAGCATCAGGTCCGCGGAGCCGCTGCGCACCGGCTCGGCGACCAGCGGAAGGTCGGCCGGGTCGAGCGATCCGTCCGCGTCCATGATGCAGACCAGCTCGCTGGTCGCGGCGAGCAGGCCGCCATGGCAGGCGGCGCCGAAGCCGCGCTGGGGCACGTGCACGACCTGCGCCCCGTGTCGCGCGGCGATCTCGGGGGAGCCGTCGTCGGAGCCGTTGTCGGCGACGATCGCCCGGTAGCCGGGCGGCATCCGGTCCAGCACCCACGGCAGGGCGCCGGCCTCGTTGAGGCAGGGGAGTATCACGTCGGTCAGCATGATCGGCACCCTAATGGCGGCGGAGCGTCATCGACCCTTACGGAAATGTGACGGATCTAGGCGCCCCGCTGCGACCGCAGGCCCGGCCGTGTTTGCGTTCAGGCATGCGCATACTCATCACCGGCGCGGCCGGCTTCATCGGCTCGCATATCACCGACGCGGCGCTGGCCGCCGGCCATGACGTCCGCGGGCTCGACTCGCTGACCCCAGCCGTGCACGACGGGCTCCCGGATTACTGGCCGGCCGAGGCTGAACTCGTGACCGGTGATGTCCGGGATCCGCGGGTGGTCGAGCGGGCCCTGGACGGCGTGGACGCCGTCTGCCATCAGGCCGCGCTCGTGGGCCTGGGCGTGAACCTGTCCGACCTGCCGCCCTATTGCGATGTCAACGTCACGGGCACCGCGGTGCTGCTCGAGGCCATGGGGCGGCGCGAGGTGCCGCGGCTGGTCCTGGCGTCTTCGATGGTCGTCTACGGCGAGGGCCGCTACGACTGCCCGGAGCACGGCCCCGTGCGGCCGCCGGCCCGCGAGCGCGCCGACCTTGAGCGGGGCCGGTTCGAGCCCCGGTGCACCAGCTGTGGCTCCGACCTGCGCACGGCCACCGTTCCCGAGTCGGCCCCGCTGGACCCGCGCAACGTCTACGCGATCAGCAAGGCGGCCCAGGAGCAGCTAGCCGGGGTGTGGACGAGCCTGACCGGCGGGTCGGCGGTAGCGCTCCGTTATCACAATGTCTACGGTCCGCGAATGCCGCGGGACACGCCCTACGCGGGGGTCGCCGCCATCTTCCGGTCCGCGCTGGAGGCGGGCCGGGCGCCGCGAGTGTTCGAGGACGGGGCGCAGCGGCGTGACTTCGTGCACGTCGCCGACGTGGCCGCGGCGAACCTGGCCGCCCTGGAATCCGGTCAGCCTGGGCGCCTGCGCGCCTACAACGTCGCCAGCGGCGAGCCGCACACCATCGGCCAGATGGCAGCGGCGCTGGCCGGCGCGTTCGGTGGCCCGGCCCCGCAGGTCACTGGCGAGTTCCGGCTGGGTGATGTCCGGCATGTCGTGGCCTCGCCGGAGCTGGCCGCCGCGGAGCTGGGCTTCCGCGCGCAGACCGCGTTCAGCGACGGGATGGCGCAGTTCGCCCACGCGCCGCTGCGCAACCCCTCCCGCGCCCCGCAGCTCAGCTAGCCGCTCGGGCGGAAACTCGGCCGAGCCTGGCGGGACCCCGCCGTCAGGCCGCCGATCCTCAGTGGTCGACGCCGATCCTCAGTGGTCGACCAGGCCGGCGGACCGGTCGAGCAGGTCGAACGTGGCGGGCTGGGCTAGCGCGTGCGCGGCCCGCCGGGCTGGGCGCGGGAACCCGGCCCCGGACACCAGCGGCAGCCGGATCATGAACTGGCAGCCGACGCCGACGTTGCGCACCGCGATCTGCCCGGAGTGCGCCTCGATGATGCCCCTGGCGATGCTGAGTCCCAGTCCCGCGCCCTCGGCGGGCCCGGGCGTGCGCGCGGTCTCGCCGCGGAACGCCACGTCGAAGACCCGCGGCAGATGCTCGACGGGGATCCCGCCGCAGGAGTCGGACACGCTGACCGTCGCCATGCCGGACTCCTCGTCGCCCAGCACCTCGATCGCGCCGTCGGACGGCGTGTGCCGGATCGCGTTGGTCACCAGATTGCGCAGCGCGCGGCCGACCTCCGCGGTATCGGCCATGACCGGGCGGCAGGCGCCCCAGGACCCGTGCAGTCGCACTCCCTTCGCCCGGGCCAGCGGCTCCGCGCTGGTGAGCGCCTCGCCGATCAGCTCGCCGAGGCCGACGGGCCGGCGCGATAGCCGCAGGGCGCCCGCGTGGATGCGCGACAGCTCGAACAGGTCGTCGATCATGAGCGTGAGCCGGTCGGTCTCCTTGCGGATCTGAGTGTGATAGCTGCCGACCGTGTGGCGGTCGGAGACGACGCCGTCCTCCAGCGCCTCGGCCATCGCCCGCAGGCCCGCCAGCGGCGTCCGCAGGTCGTGGCTGACCCAGGCGACCAGCTCCCGGCGGCTGGCCTCCAGCGCGCGCTCGCGGTCCCGGGCCTCGGCCAGCCGGGTATGCGCCTGGGCCAGGGCATCTGACAGGCCGGCCAGCTCGGCGGGCAGCACGGCCGATGGCCGGTGATACTCCCCGCTGCGGCCCACCTCCTGTACGGCGCCGAGCAGCAGCCGGCTGGCCGCCGACACCCGCCGGCCGATCAGCAGGGAGACGACGAAGCCCGCGATGCCCGCGATGACGACGACCGCCATGACCAGGTCGAGGTCCATCGGGGAGATCAGCATCTCCCGGGTGATGACCACCACGCCGGCCAGTGTCGCCGCGACCGTGACCGCCGCGATCACGGTCAGGATCGTCGCGACCGAGCGGGCCGCGACCAGCCGGAGCGCGACCAGCCCGGCCAGCGATGCCACGATCGCGACCCCGCCGACGGTGTAGCAGACGGTCCACAGGTCGGCCCCCGAGATCATGCTTCCTCCGGTTCATACCTGTAGCCCACGCCCCAGACCGTGACAATCCGCCGGGGCAGCGTGGGATCGGGCTCGAGCTTCTCGCGGAGCCGGCGCACGTGCACGGTGACCGTCGAGGTGTCACCGAACGACCAGTTCCACACCTGGTCCAGCAGTTCTTCGCGGGTGAAGGCCTGGCGCGGATGGCGCATGAAGAACACCAGCAGGTCGTACTCGCGCGAGGTCAGCGCGATGAGATTCGAGCCGAGCCGGGCCTCGTGGGCCCCCAGGTCGACTTCGAGATCGCCATCGCTGACCAGGCCCAGCGGCGGGGTTCCCGGCAGGCCGCCGCCCCGGGCCCGGCGCAGCACCGACCTGACGCGCATGGTGAGCTCGCGGGGGCTGAACGGCTTGGTCACGTAGTCGTCGGCGCCGGTCTCGAAGCCGACGACCTTGTCGGTTTCCTCGCCGAGCGCCGTCAGCATCACGATCGGGATCGGCCAGTGCTCGCGCAGCCGCCGGCACACCTCCAGGCCACTGATGCCCGGCAGCATCAGGTCCAGGATCACCAGGTCCGGCGGCTCCTCCGCGACCCGGCGCAGCGCCGCGTATCCATCATGCACGCATTCCACCAGGTGGCCGTCGCGACACAGGTACCGCCCGACCACGTCGACCAGGGTCGCGTCGTCATCCACGACCATGATCCGGCCGGGCGGGTCCGGGTTACTGAGCATCGGGTACCTCGCTATCGGGACAGCTGGTCGTCCCCTGTGGCCGCGCGTTCCCGCGCGTTAGTGCTCACGGTAATGGGCCTGGCCGGTATCGACGGCGATCTGGCGATACGTCACGGCTTCGTAAGGGTCGCCGGGCCGGCGGCGCCATTAGGCTGTCGGCCTCGTGGCAGGCCGCGGGACGGCCGTGCGCGGGTACTCGCGGAGGGGCAGGCAATGGCATGATCGGCGAGCTCTATGAGCAGGCCCTGGCGGGCACGGCCGTGGCGGAGATCGAGCACGCCGACGGGACCGCGACCCCGCTGCCCGTGCAGCGCTGGCTGCACGCGACGCCGGGCGACGAGTCGGTGCTCGACCGCTGCGCCGGGCCGACGCTGGATGTCGGCGCCGGGCCGGGACGGCTGACCGTCGCGCTGGCCGAGCGCGGCGTGCCCGCGCTCGCCATCGACATCACGCCGCAGGCGGTCAAGCTGGCGCGATCATCGGGCGCGCTGGCGTTGCAGCGCGACGTCTTCGACCGCCTGCCGGGGACCGGGCGCTGGTCGACGGTCCTGCTGGCCGACGGCAACATCGGCATCGGCGGCGACCCGGCGGCGCTGCTGCGCCGGGCCAGGGCCCTGCTGCGGCCCGAGGGCTCGGTGGTGGCCGAGGCCGGCCCGCCCGGCTCCCGGTCCTGGTCGGAGCAGGTCCGGCTGCGCGCCGCGGCGGGCCCGGGGCCGTGGTTTCCGTGGGCCTGGATCGGCGCTGACCAGCTCGTCACGCTGGCGGCCGCGACCGACCTGCGGGTGACCGAGAGCTGGTCCGACTCCGGTCGCTGGTTCGCCGTGCTCAGCCGTCCCGCCGACCCGGAGCCTTAACGAATGCTTACGAGCCGGCCGCTCCGCTGTCCGAGGGCCGTTTCGGCTGACAGCGTTCGGCGGGTGGCCAATCGATGCGAGCTGGGCAGATGACGGCCGGGGGAACGCCGGCCGAGGGGTTGCGAAACGGGCGGAAGCCGGCGGAGCGGATGCGGGACGGGCGGAAGCGGGCCGGGTGGCCGCGGTTCGCCGGGGCGGGCGTGGCGGCGGCCGGGCTCGCCGGCGTGACCGCGCACTGGGTCCAGCGGTACTCGGCGCCGCTGCCGACTTACGCCGCGCTCTGGGCGGCGTTCGCGGCGGGGGCGTGGCTCGTGCTGGGCGTCAGCCGCCGCCGCGCCGTCCCGCTGATCCTGCTCGGCGGCCTGGCGATCCAGGTCGCGGCGTTGTCGGCGGGACCGCAGGGCAGCGATGACCTGTACCGGTACATCTGGGATGGCCGGGTGCAGGCGGCGGGCATCGATCCCTACCACTACGTGCCGGCCGCGCCGCAGCTCACGAGTTACCGGGATGCGTTCCTGTGGCCGGCGAGCGGGCCGTACTGCGTGGGCCTGAGCTCGGCCGCCGCGGGGCCGGCCGCCGCGGGGCCGTCTCCGGCGCGGGGGCGAGGCCTGCCGGCTGGCTGCACCCGGATCAACCGGCCTCGCGTGCACACGATCTACCCGCCGGTCGCCGAGGCGTACTTCACGGCCGTCGCCGAGATATCGCCGCCCGGCGCCAGGACCCTCCCGATCCAGATCGCCGGCGCGCTGCTGGCCGTCGCGACCAGCGTCCTGCTGGTCGTCGGGCTGCGGCGGCTGGGCCGCGATCCACGGTTCGCGGTCTTCTGGGCGTGGTGCCCGGTCGTCGGCCTGCAGGCTGGAAACGACGCTCATATCGACGTGCTGGCCGCGTTCCTCACCACGGCCGCGCTGCTGATCCTGGCCCGGCCGGCTCGGGACCAGCGGCACGCTCGGCGCCGGGCCATCGGCGGCGGAGTTCTGCTGGGCCTGGCCATCGCGACCAAGATCACCCCGATTCTCGCCGGGCCGGCGGTGCTGCGCAGGCGTCCGGTAGCGGTCGCGGTGGCCGCCGCCGCGGCGGTCGGCGCCGTGTACGTGCCGCACCTGCTGGTGGTCGGCAGCCGCGTGATCGGGTTCCTGCCCGGCTACCTCGCTCAGGACGGCTACACCGCCGGCGACCGCTTCGCGCTGCTGAGCCTGCTCGTGCCGGGGAAGTGGGGCACGCTGGCCGCCGTTGCCGTGCTCGCCGCGGTGGGTGTGGCCGTGCTGCGCCACGCCGACCCCGGCCGGCCCTGGCGCGGCGCCATGGTGATGACCGGCGCCGCGCTGGCGGTGACCACGCCGACGCTGCTGTGGTACTCGATGCTGCTCGTGGTGTTCGTCGCGATGGACGGGCGAGCCGAATGGCTGGCGCTGGCCGCCGCCCGGTACCTGACGCCCCTGCATCCGCTGCCGCACCAGACGCTGCCGTACGCGGCCCAGCTCGGCTATGGCGGTGCGTTGCTGGTCGTGGCGGCGGTCACCCTGGCCCGCCGGATCAGGCGTCCCGCAGACCGGCCGAACACGCCCGCTGAGGCCGCCGGGGCCGCCGGGGTCGCCGGGGTCGCCGGATCCGCCGCGCGGCCGGCACCCCAGCCGGTGCCAGCGGGATGAGCCTGCTGATACCCGGCCGACCCGGCACGTCAGCGGTTGCATCCCTTCGGGTCTCCGGAACGGTTCGCACGTCCGCCGCGGTCAGCAACCATCGGAGTCAGCCGGATGAGACCAGCCCGCCGGCGGTTGGCCCGATGACGATCACGGCGGGGTTGCTGATGCTGGGTGCCGTCGCCGGGCTGGCCAGCCCGGCCAGCGTGCAGCGGTGCACGCGCTGACTGGCCGTCCCCGCGTTCTCGACGCAGGCGGCCGGGGTGCTGCCCGGCTGGCCGAGGTCCAGCAGGTGCCCGGCGATGGCCCGCAGGTTGCGGACGGCCATCAGCAGGACCAGCGTGTCGGTGCCGGCCGCCAGAGCAGCCCAGTTCACCCGGCTGGCCGGGTGGTCGGGCGGCAGGTGGCCGGAGACCACGGAGAAGGACTGCCCCAGCTCGCGATGGGTCAGCGGGATGCCCGCCAGCGCCGGTCCCGCGGTCGCGCTGGACAGGCCGGGGATGACCGAGCAGGCGATCCCGGCCGCGGCGCAGGCGGCGGCCTCCTCGCCGCCGCGGCCGAGCACGAACGGGTCGCCGCCCTTGAGCCGGGCCACGCGCCGGCCGGCGGTCGCGTGCTCGACCAGCACCTGGTTGATCTGCTCCTGGCTGAGCTGGTGCGCGCCGGGTGACTTCCCGGCGTGGACCAGCAGGACGCCGGGCCGCAGTTCGCCGGTCAGGCCCGGGTCGGCGAGCCGGTCGGTGACCACGACGTCGGCCTCGTGCAGCGCGAGCCAGCCGCGCATCGTGATCAGGTCCCAGCCGCCGGGCCCGGCGCCGATCAGGGTCACCGTCCCGGTCTCGGTAATGGCGGCGGTGCCGCTCGCTCGCCCGGGGAGCGCGGCCGGCGCCACGGCCGGCGCGGCCGGCGCCGTAGGTGAGTCCGCCGGCGCGGGCGTGCCGGTCGCGGGCATGCCGGTCCCGGGGGCAGGCGTGCCAGCGGAGGTTCCGGTTCCGGCCGTGCAGCGCGCGAACGCCTCGATGATCCGGTCGTGATGCTCCGGGGCGGCCACGGCGATCCGCAGCCACTGCCGGCCCAGGCCGGGAAAGGTGTCTCCGCGCCGGACGGCGATGCCCAGGCCGCGCAGGCGCTCCCGGACTGCCGTCGCATCGTCGACGCGGAGCAGCAGGAAGGGGGCCTGGCCGCCCGCCGCCAGGGTGACGCCGGGCAGTTCGTCTAGCGCGGCCGACAGCGCGAGCCGCCAGCCCGCCATCCGCGCGGCGTGCTGCTGTGCCCAGGCGACCGCGTCGGGCTGGCTGCATGCCTCCAGCGCGGTCAGCGCCAGGCTGCTGACCGGCCACGGCGGCTGGGCCTGCGCCAGCTCGGCGATCATCGCCGGCTCGCCCAGCAGGTAGCCGACCCGGAGCCCGGCGAGCCCCCAGGCCTTGGTCAGGCTGCGGACGACCAGCACGCCGGGCAGATCGCGCCGCGAGCTGAGGCTGGCCGGCTCGCCGGGAACGGCGTCGGCGAACGCCTCGTCGACCACCAGGACCCGGCCGGGCCGGGCGAGCTGCGCCAGCACCCGCGCCGGGTGCAGCTGCCCGGTCGGGTTGGTGGGGTTGCCAAGCACGACCAGGTCCGCGTCGCCGGGCACGTGATCGGCGGCCAGCGTGAACGGCGGAGCGAGCAGCACCCGCTCGACGTCGTGGCCGGCCGTGCGCAGGGCTGCCTCGGGCGCGGTGAAGGACGGGTGGACGCAGACCGCGCGCCGCGGCCGCAGCGTCCGGGCGATCAGCGTGAATGCCTCCGCCGCGCCGTTGGTCAGCAGGATCTCCGCCGGGGCCCGGCCGTGCCGGGCCGCTACCGCGGCGACCGCCGCGTGCTGCCGCGGATAGGCGGCCAGGTCATCCAGCGCCGCATGCAGCCGCGCCCGCAGCCACGCGGGCGGCCGGGGCAGCCGCACGTTGACGGCCAGGTCGAGCTGGTCAGGGGTGTCGGGGTCAAGGTCCGCGTCGCCGTGGTGATGCAGGTCGACGGCCTCGGCGGCCTCGGCGGCCCCGGCGGGCTCGGCGGGCTCGGCGGCCGGGGCCGGCTCGGCGGTCGCGAAGCCCCTGGCGCCCCCGGCGGCCTGGACGTTATCGGCGGGGAGCTGCGTAGTCATATGCGTGCCTTCCGGGCGGCCCGGGCGGCCTGGGCGTTCCGGGCGTTCCGGGCGGCCTGGGCGGTCGCCACCAGCCGCGCCGCCGCGCCTGGGATGCCTGCCCAGTGCAGGTGCAGGTAGGACGCCAGCAGCCGGGGGGTGGCCCAGCCCTCGCGACTGCCCTCGCTGAGCCGCCAGGCGGGGCTGGTGCCCGCCGCCGGCTCGCTGACGGTCCGGTGAAACTCGTGCGCGCGGACCACGGTCCCCGCCGCGACCAGCGGGCCGGAGCTGAGCGCCACGGCCTCCCGGTACCCGAGCGTCAGACGGTCGGTCATCCGCGCCGTCGTCGGCAGCACGCCGCACTGCTCCCGGCCATCCAGGTCCGAGCCGAGCCACAGCAGGCCGGCGCACTCGGCGACCACCGGCATCCCGGTCGCGGCACGCTCGCGGATCTGCGTCCGCAGGCCCGCGTTGGCGGCCAGCTTGTCCACGTATACCTCGGGGAAGCCGCCGCCGACGATCAGCGCATCGGTGCCGGCCGGCAACCGCTCAACTGCCATCGGGTCGAACTCCAGGACCTCGGCGCCGGCCGCCTCCAGCAGCTCGCGGTGCTCGGCGTAGCCGAAGGTGAAGGCGCGCCCGGCCGCGACCGCGATCCGGGGCGCCGGCCCCGGCGATCCCGCCGCCCCCACTGGCCGCGACGGCCGCGACCCGACTGCGGTGCCGGGGGACCAGCCCGGCCCTGCCGCCTGCGACGCGGTGCCGGGAGACCAGGCCGGCCCGGTCAGCGCGGGAGCGCCCCGCGCGATGGCCAGCAGGCGATCCAGGTCCAGATGGCGGGCGATCAGCTCGCGCAGCCGCGGCAGCCAGTCGCTGACGTGCTCGGCGCGCTCGGCGGCCGGCACCAGGCCGAGGTGGCGCGAGGGCGTGTGCAGGGTCGCCTCGGTGGGCAGCGCGCCGAGTACCGGGATGCCGGTCGACGCGATCGCCTCCCGCGCGATGCTCTCGTGCCGGGGGCTGGCGACCTGGTTGAGCACGACGCCGGCGACCTGCACGTGCGGATCGAAGGTGGCGAAGCCGTGCACGGTCGCCGCGATCGAGCGTGCCGTCCCGGCGGCACCGACGACCAGCACGATGGGGGCGTCCAGCAGTCGCGCGACGTGCGCCGTGCTGGCCAGGTCGCCCCGGCCCGCCACGCCGTCGAACAGGCCCATGACGCCCTCGATCACGCTGACGTCAGAGCCGCGGGCGCCATGCAGGAACAGGGGCGCGATCAGGTCCTCGCCGGTCAGCCACACGTCCAGGTTCCGGCCCGGTGACCCGGTCGCGGCGGCGTGATAGCTGGGGTCGATGTAGTCCGGTCCCGCCTTGTGCCCGGATACTCGCAGCCCGCGGGCCGCCAGCGCCGCCATCAGGCCGGTGGCGACGGTGGTCTTGCCGTCCCCGGATCGGGTGGCGGCGATGACCAGGCGCGGCTGGGTCAGCATGGGTTCACCACAGGCCACGGGCTCACCACTCGATGCCGACCTGGCCCTTGCGCCCGGCGTCCATCGGGTGCTTGACCTTCGTCATCTCGGTGACCAGATCGGCGGCGCTGATCAGGTCCGGGTGCGCCCGGCGCCCGGTGATCACCACGTGCTGGGTGCCTGGCCGGGCGGCGAGCGTGGCCAGCACGTCCGGGACATCGAGCGTGCCGTTGCTGAGCGGATAGGTGAACTCGTCGAGGATCAGCAGCCGGTAGGTCCCGGCGGCCAGGTCGCGCCTGACCTGCTCCCAGCCCGCGCGGGCGGCCCGCTCGTGATCCGCGGGCTGGGTCCGCAGCCAGGACCAGCCCTCGCCCATCTTGTGCCAGGTGACGGGGCCGCCCTGGCCGGTCGTCACGTGCACGTCGCCGAGCGCGCGCAGCGCCGCTTCCTCGCCGACCTTCCACTTGGGGCTCTTGGTGAACTGGAACACGCCGATCGGCCACCCGGCCGACCAGGCTCGTAGCGCCATCCCGAAGGCGGCGGTGGACTTGCCCTTGCCATCGCCGGTATGCACGGCCAGCAGCGGCTGGGCGCGGCGCTGCCGGGTGCTGAGCCCGTCTGCGGGGACCGATGTGACCTGGCCCTGGGGCATCTAGGCCGCCTCCTTCGAGCGGATGATGGCCGCCAGTACCTGCGCCGCGTCCTGGCGCTGAGCCGGGTTCGCCGACGCCAGGCCCGCGACGGTCGCCAGCTCGGCGCCCAGCTCCCGCGCGATCAGCCCGGCCAGCCCGAGCCGCACCGGCCCCTCCTCGGCGTCGACGACGACGCTGGAGATGCCGGCCAGCCGCCGGGCCGCGTGCCGGGCGCGGGCGAGGGCGTCGCTGCCGCCGGTCGCGCGCCCGTCGGTTACCACGACCAGTAGCGGGCGCCGGTCGGGCTCGCGCCAGTGTTCGCGGCGGGCGAGCTCGCCCGCCGCCTCCAGCCCGGCGGCCAGCGGCGTCTGGCCGCCCACCGGAAGGCGGCCGAGCCGCCGCGCGGCCAGGCCGACTGACCGCGTCGGGGGGACCACCACGGTGGCCTCGCGACCGCGGAAGGTGAGCAGCGCGACCCGGTCGCGGCGCCGATAGGAGTCGCGGAGCAGGGACAGCGCGACGGTGCTGACCGTGGCGCTACGGCGCCGGGCGGCCATCGAGCCGGAGGTGTCCAGCAGCAGGATGACCAGGTTCGATTCCCGGCCCCGGCGCAGCCAGCGGCGCAGGTCCTGCGGGGTGACCGTGAACGGCTGGCCGGGCCGGGCCAGGGCCGCGGCGCGGACCGTCGCCGTCAGGTCCGGCCGGACGGTCGAGCGGATCGATCCGGCCGGCCGGCCGCC
>DATKRH010000117.1:0-21479 GCA_035532295.1 Streptosporangiaceae bacterium | reverse complement strand
TTCACCGTCGACTCCGACCCGCCCCTGGACGCCGGGTCATACGGCACGCACGTCGCCGCGGTCAGCCCGTAATGCCGCCCGAACGCGACCGCGGCCGGATTACGGGCCGGCAGCCCGGCGACATGCTCCACCGTGACGGTCTTCTCGTTGTCGGTCAGCAGGTACGTCGGCACCCCGCCGGCCCGGCGCAGCGCGGTGCCGATAGCGCCGGCCACCGACGGCCACGACTTATCCAGCAGCGGCACCACCACCCGGAACCGGGACCAGGCCACCCAGAAGCAGAACAGCACCGTCGCCGCGTCGCCGATCCGCGGCCCGTCGCCGAAGTCGTACCGCGCCCGCATCCCCGGCTCAGGAACCCATGGCCGGCGCACCCGCCGCCGGCCCGCATGCCAGGCCGCCCTGATCCGGGCGACCGCCCGGCGGGTGGTCCGCTCCGACCCCGCGTACCCCATCGCCGTGATCATGTCGTGCGCCACGCCGGCGCGGATCTTCCCCTTCGACCGCTCCGCCTTCTCCTCCAGCTTCTCCGGGAACGGATCGATCACCCCCGGCCGCCGCGCCGGACCGCTGCCCGGCACCCGTCCCCTGCTCGCGCGCACGCACATACCGTGCGACCGTGTGATGCGAGCAGCCCGCCAGCCCGGCAGCGTCCCGCAGCGACCCTGTCAGGTCGTAAGCCTCCAGAATGCTCATGGTCTCCTCGGCAGACTTCACTCGTCCCCTTCCCGGCACCAGCTGAGTAACGGCTGGCACCGCTCAGCCAGGCCGGGAAGGGGACCCCCGCTGGGTAACCGGCAGGGAACGGTCAAGATCGTGTCGGGCAGATCAGCTGGCCGCCGCCGGGCAATTCCCGTGTCCGCCAGCGGGCAGCTACATGGCCGCCTCAGGGCAGTTTCTCGTGACCGCCGTCACTGAAAGGCGGGGCCGCCCCCGCCATCGCCGCGGCGAGCTGGCACCTGCCCTGAACGGGCGGTGCCTCCCGACCAGGTGCTTGTCGGCCGCCGGGTAAGCCAGGCATCTGTGGCACGAGTCGCGCGGAAGCCGCTAGGCCGTCGCGCGGTTCAGCGAAGCGCCTCGGCCAGTTCAGCTAGCGGTGCCAGGTTGTAGCCGAGCTCGGCGTTCTTGTCCGTGAACCACTCGGCGCCTTCCGGATCCACGACCCGTCACCGGCGGGCAGGAGGTACAGGCCGTCGGACCCAGCCTGGATGAATACCTGAGCGACTATGACGAGGCGGCGCTGAAGCGGTCCAGACTGTCGCTGCTGCCGGTCACCCGCACGGCCATTACGTGGACGAGTCTGTCCAGCCATAGCTCCAGCCGGGCCGCGCGCTCCGGTTCCGCGTCCACACTGAGGCTAACGGCGCCGTTGCCGCGCTGGTAGTGCAGCGATGCGATACGGCAGGTGCGCTGCTGACAGACGGTCATGATGCGCATCAAGATCGCCGGGTCGTCGACGACATCGAGCTCGAAGTAGTGAACGCTCACTCCGCCTCCTAGGGGCCGACTGACCGGGCGCGCGCGACGTCATGCCTATTCACAATTCGGTCGACTGACCGGCAAGCACCTGCCCTTGACCGATGAGCACAGGGTCTAGGTCAAAGCCAAAGGCCTGCGGGCCGACGACGCTCAGGGCCTGCCCGGTGCGCAGGAGGTCCGCACATGGCAGGACCAGCACATCCGCCCGGCACCCGTAGCTGACAAGTTCAGTGGTGAGCGGCTCGCCGCGATCGGCCGTGATGAGCGTAATCAGGTCGGGCACAGTTGCCCTAGCCTGCCCGTTCTCCCAGAGCACGAGGTTCTCGTTCTGGAAGTCGATGCGGATCTGCCGGCCGCTGAAGTCCTCAGTTCCCTCGACCGTGATCGAGCCCCGAGCGAAGCCTCTGGTGTTCTGCCGCTCCAGGTCAACGACCTTGCCCCGGAGGTAACGCTGGCCGTGGGTGACCGCCAGCACGGCGTCGCACGGCTGCAGCTTCGACATGACGGCCTCTTGAACGGCGCGGCCGATGTCGCGCGCCAGCGTCAGGGTGCCGGGGATGATTACGCGCCGGCAGAACTCCCCTGACATCGGCGTGGTCGCCACGCCAGCGTGGCCGCCCATGCTGACGGTCACCGAGCGCGCCAGCCGCTCCAGCCACCGCCCGTCGGATACGCCGGCGAAGACCACGCGGTTGCCACGCTCGTCAGCGATCGCTGTCGGGCACGGCGGCGCGCCATAGATCATGTAGGTGGTCATCTGCAGCTCCGGAAAGGCGCGACCCATCCCGTCCCCGTCGACCAGCGGTATTCCGGCTTCGGCCGCGACGACCATCGCGGCCATGGAGTTCCCGCCGCCCATCTCGAACGGTGCCACCGCGTCGACCGGGGCGCCGACGAAGCTCTCGAGTTCTCGGAGCGCTGAGATCTCCTCGTCGCCGCGGGGCAGCTTTTCGTAGTTGATGACCGGCGACCCCATCGCGCCGCAGACGGCCACCAGATCATCGTCAGCTAGCTCGCCAGGCGCGATGACCCGGATGGGCTTAGCTGCCCGCAGGCATCCCCTTGCACGGAGCTGCCCGATGTGAGGATTTCCGCCTCCGCCGGCTCCCAGTATGGCGGCCCCGGTCGAGATGAAACCAAGATCCTGCTCGCTTAGCTCCCACACGCTCTGATCTCCTAAGACCTCGGTCTCTTCCAAGATCCTCTTAATTGGACTACTTGTCCAGACTGCCCTGTTCGTGTTTATGATCGAGCCCAGGACCCGGACCTCGCACCGGCAAGCGTTCCGGTCTGGGCCGCCGGCAGGCGGCCAGATAGGAGGAGGCTCAGGTGGAGTTCCGGCAGGGCACCAGCGTGGAGCAGGTACTTGGCTGGCTGGCCGACCTCGGGGACTCCGCCTGCGTGGTCGCCGGCGGGACGGACGCCATGATGCAGTATGCGCGGGGCGAGGTCGCCCCGGCCGTGTTCGTGCATATCGAGCGTCTCCGGGTCCTGGCGGCGGCTGGCCATGATCGTGAAAGCCGCCTCGGCGCGCTCCTGACCCATCGTTTTCTCGCTCGCGATCCGGTCATCCGGCAGCGACATCCCGCGCTGGCGGAGGCCGCCGCCACGGTCGGCGGGTGGCAGACACAGGCGGTCGGCACCGTGGGCGGCAACATCTGCAACGCCTCTCCGGCGGCCGATACCGCGGCGCCGCTGCTGATCGCCGATGCTGTCGTGGAGCTTTCCAGCTGCGTCGGCCGGCGGCGCGTCCCTCTGACGGACTTTTTCCTCGGACGGCGGCAGGTGGACCGTCGGCCCGGCGAGCTAGTGACCGGCATTGCCGCAGCCCCGATCGGCCCGCGGTCGGGTGAGGTCTACCTGAAAACCGGCCGCCGGGGCGCCATGGTTGTCGCCGTGGTGGGGCTCGCCGCCCGGCTCAGCTTCGACGAGGAAGGACGTGCCACGGACGCGCGCCTGGCCATGTGCTCGGTCGCGCCCCAGCCGGTCCGCGCCAGAAAGGCAGAGTACATCTTGACTGACGGCGGAGCCTTCCCCGACGCCATCCGCGCAGCGGGGCTTGCCCTGCGCGACGAGATGTCGCCGATCGACGATTCCCGCGCGACGGCGTCCTACCGCCGGGAAATCCTGCCCGGTCTGCTGGAACGGGCCGTGGCGTGCTGCCGGTCCCGCGCCGGGCTGAATGGGAGCGGCGGGCATGATTGTTGAGCTGACGGTCAACGGCCGTCCGCGCCGGGTGGATATCGCTGCTGACGAGACGCTGCTCGCGGTGCTGCGCGACCGGATGCAGTTGCGGGGCGCGAAGGACGGCTGCAGCGAAGGCGAATGCGGCGCATGCACGGTGCTGCTCGACGGCCAGCCCGTCGACTCGTGTATCTACCTCGCGGCAGCCGCTGCTCAGCGCCAGGTGACGACCGTCGAGGGGCTCGCCGCCACGGACGGGGAGCTGAGCGCGCTGCAGCGGGAGTTCGTGGCAGCGGGCGCCGTCCAGTGCGGTTACTGCACGCCGGGGTTCCTGATGACCCTGACGGCCCTGCTGGCCGAGAACGCAAGTCCGAGCGAGACCGAGATCCGCGAGGCCATCGGCGGGAACATCTGCCGGTGCACCGGATACCAGGACATCGTCAGGGCGGCCGGCCGGGCGGCCGGGAGCTCGCGGTGACCGCCGCCGTCGGGGCTGGCTTCGCGCGGAGCGACGGAGAGGTCAAGGTCCGCGGCACGGCGGACTACGGAGTCGATGTCGTCCTGCCGGGAATGGTGCATGCCGGGCTATGGCGGTCCCCGGTCCCCGCCGGGCAGGTGGTGACCATCGACAGCGCCGAGGCCGAGCGAGTTCCGGGCGTGCTGGCGGTGGTCAGCGCGGCGCAGGCACCTGATCATCCGACCGGACTGGTGCTCTGGGACCAGCCGTTGTTCGCGTCGGAGCGGATCCGGTATGCGGGCGAGCCCGTCGCCGCAGTGGTCGGGGAGACCATCTCGGCCGTGCGGGAAGGGCTGCGCAGGCTGCGGATCGAGATCACCGAGCTGCCGGCCGTGACGGAGACAGAATCGGCTCTCGAGCCGGGCGCGGTCCTGGTGCATCCGGAGCTGGTGTCGTACCGGACGGCCGATGGTGCCGACTGGCCGCGTTATGACAATGTCGTCTGCGACATGATCTCTGACCCCGGCGGGGTGGAGGATATTTTCGCGACCGCGAAGTTCGTCGTGGAGGACGAGTACCGTGCCGACCGCCAGTACCAGGCCTACCTCGAGCCCAAAGGGGCGGTGGCCGAGTACCAGCATGGGCGCTACATCATTCATGTCTCCCACCAGTTCCCGTTCAGCGTGCGCGGCCGGGTGGCCCAGGCGCTGGGCGTCGACGAGTCCGCGATACGCGTCGTCGGCCACCACATCGGGGGAGGGTTCGGCGCCAAGCTGGACACCGGCCCTGAGCCCTATGCCGCGCTGCTCGCACGACGGGTAGGAAGGCCGGTGCGCCTGGTCAACACCCGGCCGGAGGACCTCATTACCGCTCCTTGCCGGGAAAACGCCATCGTGCGGATCCGGTCGGCGGTGAGCGGAGACGGCGAGATCCTGGCCCGCGATATGGACGTTATCTTCGACAGCGGGGCGTACGCGATCGACGCTCCGTTCCTCGCGAGCATCCCGATGTTCACCGCGGGCTCGCCGTACCGCGTCGGCCGGGGGCGAGTCCGGTGCCGCGCCGTGTACACCAACACGGCGCCGACAGGCGCCTTCCGCGGGGTGAGCGGTACCTATCTCGTCTTCGCGGTCGAGCGCCACATGGATCACATCGCACGAGTCACCGGCCGCGACCGGCGCGAGTTGCGCGTCCAGAACCTCCTGCGCGGAGGCGACAAGCTGCTCAACGGCCAGGTGCTGGCCGACGCGGGCATCCTCGCCGAGGCATTCGCGGAGGCCGAGCGGGTAGCTCCGTGGGCCACGCTGGGCCAGGGTGAGGACCGGGGCGTCGGGATGGCGGCCTGCGTGTGGCTGACCAACCCGCTGCCGGGCAGCGCCGTCCTGAACCTGAACGAGGACGGAACACTCGCACTGGTCACCGGAGCCACCGAGAACGGCTCGGGTGCCGTCACGATGGGCCTGCGGCAGATCGCCGCGGAAGAGCTAGCCCTGGACCCCTCGCGCGTGGTCGTGGCCATGCCGGATACCGACCTGAACGGTTACGACGCCGGGTCTCAGGGGAGCAGGACGACCCGCGTCGTCGGCCGGGCGGTCAGGGCCGCAGGGGAGCAGGTGCGCCAGCAAGTGCTCGGCACCGCGGCGGACCTGCTGGAGGCGAGCCTGGCTGACCTGGAGGTCGCAGACGGGAGCGTCGGAGTCAGGGGCGACCCGGCCGGCCGGGTCTCCCTCGCGGTCATCGCCAGGACCGCGGCCGCCCGTGGTCGCCCTATCACCGGCAGCGGCTCGTACACCACCCCTCTGCCGGCTTACGACAAGTCGTGCGCCACCGGCTTCCTGTTCCCGGTCTTCCCCACGCCGACATATCACGTGCATGTCGCGGAGGTTGCAATCGACCGGGTGACTGGCAACGTCCGGATCCTGCGCTACATCGTGGTCCAGGAGGTGGGCCGGGTGATTAACCCGGTCGGCATCGCCGGCCAGGTCCAGGGCGGAGTCACCCAGGGTCTCGGATACGCGCTGTGGGAGTGGCTGCAGCTGGAGGGAGGCACTTACCGGCAGCAGACGCTCGAGGCTTACGGCCTGCCGCTGGCCGTCGACGTGCCGCCCGTGGAGCTGGTGACGCTTGAGCACCAGGATCTGGAAGGCCCCTTCGGGGCCAAGGGCGTCGCCGAGCCGCCGGTCATCCCGGTCGCCGCTGCCATTGGCAACGCCATCGCCGACGCCGCGGGTCCCGGCATCGACCGCATCCCGATCACGCCGGAGGCAATACTCCGCGCGCTCGGCCGAACGTGACGTCGTGAGCCGGGGCATGCGGATCGGCATTGACGTGGGCGGCACCAACACCGATGCCGTCGCCGTGAGCGGCGGCAAGGTCATCGCGTCGGTGAAGCGCCCGACGACTCCGGTCGTGGCCGACGGGATCATCGGCTCGCTGCGGTACCTGCTGGACACCACGCCGGGCAGCCAGCCGGACGCCGACCGGGTCCGGCCCGGTGACGTCACGGCGGTGATGGTGGGCACGACGCAGTTCGTCAACGCCTTCGTGCAGGCGAAGGATCTGGCCCGTACCGCCGCTGTCCGCCTCGGCCTGCCGGCCACGCTCTGCCTCCCGCCGCTCGTCGACTGGCCGCCCGGCCTGGGCCGGGCCCTTGGCCAGCAGGTGTTCATGTGCGGGGGAGGGCATGAGTACGACGGGACCGAAATCGCCCCGCTGGACCGGGACACGCTGCATAAGGTGGCCGACCAGCTCGCGGCACAGGCCGTGGCCTCCGTCGCGATCACCTCGGTGTTCTCCCCGATTAACGCTGAGTTCGAGGTCGAGGCGGCCGCCATCCTATGGGAGCACCTGCCGCATCTGGAGATAACGCTCTCCTCCGACATCGGGCGTATCGGGCTGCTGGAGCGGGAGAACGCGACTGTCATCAACGCATGCCTGAGGGTCCTGGCGGCAGACACCGTTCAGGCCCTGGAGGATGCCCTGGCGACGGTCGGCATCACAGGTGAACTGTTCATGAGCCAGAACGACGGGACGCTCATGAGCGCCCAGTACGCGCGGAAGTTCCCGGTTGCGACCTTTGCCTCCGGGCCCACTAATTCCATGCGGGGAGCGGCGTTCCTCAGCGGCCTGAGCGAGGCCGCCGTGGTCGACATCGGCGGGACGACCGCAGATATCGGGATCCTGAGCCACGGCTTTCCCCGGCAGGCCCCGCTGGCCGCCGATATCGGGGGGGTCCGGACCAATTTCCGGATGCCGGATGTCGTGTCGCTCGGGCTCGGGGGCGGCAGCATCGTCCGCCGCACCGGGGCGGCCGTGACTGTCGGGCCCGACAGCGTCGGTTATGAGATCAGGATCAAGGGCCTGGTGTTCGGCGGAGACACGCTTACAGCCACCGACCTCTCCGTCGCGGCGGGCCGTGCTGATATCGGTGACCCGGGCCTGGTCCGAGGGCTGGACCGCGCTGTGGTGGCGGCCGGCCTGGCCCGCATCGAGGCCAACGTCGCCGAGGCGATCGACCGCATGAAGGTCTCTGCTGACCCGGTTCCGGTCGTCGTGGTGGGCGGCGGGGGAGCGCTGCTGCCGGAAAGCCTGCCCGGGGCTTCGCTGGTTGTGCGGCCTGGGCAGGGGGATGTGGCCAACGCGATCGGCGCGGCGATGGCGCAGGCCGGCGGCGAGGTAGACCGGATTATCGACGCCGGCTCTGGTGGCCGCCAGCGAGCCGTGGACCAGGTCATCAGCGAGGCCGTGCGGCGCGCCGTCGAGGCCGGAGCCGATGCGCGCTCCGTCGAGGTGGTGGAGATTGACGAGGTGCCCATTAGCTACCTGCCGGGCAACTCGCTGCGCATCCGGGTCAAGGCAGTGGGCGACTTGAGGACGGGGCCGCGACATGACATCTGAGTGGAAACTGGCCGGCCATGTCGTGCTCGTCACCGGCTCATCTCGAAATCTCGGCGCCGAGATCGCCAGGACGATGGCCGCCAGGGGGGCGCGCGTGGCCGTTAACTTCCTTTCGTCGCGCCGGGCCGCGCAAGAAGTGGCAGAGAGCCTGGACGGATCGGGGCATGCCGCCATCGGCGGAGATGTGAGCACTCCCGACGGCGTCGATTCCGTGGTCACGGAAACGGAACGGCTCATGGGCGCGAGCGTCGACATCCTGGTTAATAATGCCGGGCCCTTCACGATGACCCCCTTCGCGGACCTCGAGCCGGCGGAATTCGACCGCATATGGAATGCGAACGTCAAGGCCGCCTACCTGGCCACCCGCCGGGTAACGCCCGGCATGGCAGCCGCGAACTGGGGCCGGGTGATCAATATCTCGGCCGGGTCGGCCTTCCTGCGAAATCACTCAGCGTATTCCCTCGCAAAGAAGGCGATGATCACGCTGACGGAGCAGCTCGCGCTGGAGCTGGGCCCCGCTATCACGGTCAACTGCGTCGCGCCCGGCCAGATAGCCGAATCGGCCGGGGAGATTGCCAGCTACGACCCGGGGTTCGTCCAGCGGACCCTGAGCAAGACGCCCGCCAGGCGCATGGCGACGAGGGCGGAAGTCGCTGGGGTCGTCGCCGTGCTGTGCTCCGCCACGTTTGACATGGTGACCGGCGTGACCATTGCCGTCGACGGGGGAGCGCGCCTGCCCGCCGGATGATTTCCGTCCGCTGCGCAAAGTCCGCGACGGTCCTTGTTCAGCGAACCTACGATAGTGAATATCTACCTACAGTGGTGTATAGTTCTGACTATGGTCAGCAAGTCCATGGTGGCTGGTGGGGCTACCGGGTCAGCCAAGGCTCTGGTTAAGGGAATTGCTATTGTCAATCTGCTCGCCGCTCACCGAGAGGGCATGCGGCTGACGGATGTGGTGAGTCAGGTAGACCTCCCGCGCGGCACCGTCATACGGCTTCTCGACGCGATGATTGATGCGCGCCTGGTCCGCCATTCGGCGGACGGCCTGTTCCGGCTAGGCCCTCGGTGCGCTCACTGGGGCTCGGAGTTCCTCGCCTCCCTTGAGCTGCGCGAGGTCGCTTCGGATGTCATGGCCCGGCTGGTGGAGCTGAGCAACGAGACCTGCCACCTGGGTGTGCCCGAGGGCCGGTCCGTGCTGTATATCCACAAGGTAGAAAGCCAGCATTCGCTCCGGATGGTGTCCAGGGTGGGGGGCATGAATCCGCTGCACTGCACGGGCCTGGGCAAGGCGCTGCTCGCCTTCATGCCGCCACAGGAGCAGGATCGGTACCTGGCAGAACCACTGGAGCGCCGCACAGCTAACACGATCGTCGCGCCGGAGATCCTCCGCGCGGAGCTAGACCGCATGCGCCGGCACGGATACGCCATCGATGACGTAGAGAACGAGCTGGGAGTGCGCTGTATCGCCGCCCCGATCTTCAACCATCTCGGCGAGCTTGTCGGCAGCGTCAGCCTCGCCGGTCCGACTATGCGGATGACCTGGGAACGAACCGAGCAGCTCACCGGCCCGCTGATGGAGGCGGCACGCGAGGTCTCCGTCCGCCTTGGCTTCACCCCCGCCGAGGCCGGCAGCGGCCTGGCCAGTGCTGCCGGGACGAGCGCCGCCGGGACAACCAGGGCCGAGGTGAGTAGTGCGGACCGCTGACCCAGCGAGCGGTGCCCGGCCGGGCCTGCGGAAACTAACTGATGGTGCGCGGTACCTGGCTGTTGACGGTCACTTTGAGCATCTTTATAGTAAGTCTGGACTATTAGTCCATTTTGGAAGCTCAGTTATCAACCGCGAGGTATTGAATGTCGCGCAGAGCCCGAGTCGGTCCTGGCAGCAGACGCGTGGCAGGAGGGTCCGGAGCCATCACGAACCGCGGGACCGGGAGTTCGGTCAGCGGGGACGGCAGCGTCCGGCCCGCGCGATCAGGTCCGGAGCGATGAACGGCGCGCGGGCCACGGGCCCTGGCGCGTCCGCCTGGCCAGACGATGACATCCTGGGTCAGGGCCATTCAACTGAACGGGAGCCCCCGCTAGTTGTCGGCTTCGGGGAGGCGCTCCTCAGGCTGACGGCCGGTGGCCATGTGCCGCTCGAGTATGCCAGCACGCTCACTGTCGACGTGGGTGGCGCAGAGCTCAACGTGCTGGTGGCTCTCGCCCAGCTCGGCTGCCGGACGCGGTGGGTAAGCCGACTGCCCGGCAATCCGCTCGGCCGTCGCATCGCCAGTCATGCGCGCCGGCACGGGGTCGACCTTGCGGTGGAGTGGGACGGTGACGCTCGGGCTGGCCTGTATTTCGTTGAAGAGGGCGCCCACCCGCGCCCGACTCAGGTGCTCTACGACCGTATCGGCTCGGCGGCGAGCCGGCTGGCGCCCGGAATGGTCGACTGGCCGCGTGTTCTGCGTTCTGCTGCGGTACTGCACTGTAGTGGGATCACGTGTGCTTTCGGGGCCGACGCTGAGAAGGCCGTCCTCGAAGCGCTCGAGAGCGCTGCGGCGGCGCGGGTGATGACGTCGTTCGATATCAATTACCGAAGTCAGCTCTGGGACCGGGCGACTGCTGCCGCCGCGTTCCGCCGCGTACTGCCCCGGGTGAACATCCTCTTCGCCTCGCCCTTCGACCTGGCGCTCATCACCGGGGGAGAGCCGGATGACCAGCTCGCGGACCAGGTCCGCCAGGAATTCGGCCTCGACCTGGTGGTGGTCCGCGCCCAGCAGCAAGCAGGCCACGGAGCGGTGCGCGTGAACGTCACCGTCGTCGGCGGGGAGCAGGCGGCCAGCGGAACCGCTGAGGCCACCGTGCTGGACGCGTTCGGCGCGGGCGACGTCGCGGTGGCCGCGTTCCTCGCGGGCCTGCTGGCTAAGGATCAGCTGGTGGAGGTGGCCAGCGCGGCCGCCAGAAGCTCGGCGCACATGTACACGCTGCCCGGTGACACGTGGCTGCGGCCAGCGGCGGACTTCGACGCGAGTGCCAGTGTGGCGGGACGGATTCACAGATGAGCGAGCCTGGCCCTGGTGCCACCGGCACCGCCGAGGAGCGGATCCGTGAGGCCAGGGTCATCGCGATCCTGAGGCTGGACAGCCCTGCGGGCATTGTCGACATCTGCCGGACCCTGGTCGGCGCGGGCCTGGCCGCGGTGGAGATCACGATGGACCACCCGCACGCCATCGATTCGATCAGGAACGTCAGGTCGGCACTGGGCGATCGGGTCCTGCTCGGCGCGGGCACGGTGCTGGACGAGAGCACGGTGGCGGCCGCTGCCTCAGCTGGCGCGGAATTCTGCGTCGCGCCCAACCTCGATCCTGACGTTGTGGCGGCGTGCAGGCATAGCGGCGTGCTGCCGATCCCGGGCGTGTTCAGCCCGACCGAGATCGCGAGCGCGAGCCGACTCGGGCTGCGGCTACTCAAGCTGTTTCCCTGCGGTGGCCTGACCCCGGACTTCCTCCGGGCCCTGCGCGGGCCGTTTCCCGCCGTGGGATTCGTTCCAACGGGCGGTGTCGACCTGCCGAGTGTCGCCAGCTGGCTCAGCGCGGGCGCCGCCGCGGTGGGGCTGGGATCGGCGCTGGTGCGCTCCGGCGACTCCGGCGAGGACCTTGCCCGCCGGGTCCGGCGGCTGGCCCAGGGCGTCCAGGAGCCCGACCACGGCGCCGCGCTTCTGGCCGGGAGCGGACCAGGGGCCGGCGCGGGGCATCTGCCCGGAGCGGAAAGCGCGACGGGAGAGCTATAACGTGCAGGCCTTTGACTTGTCAGCCCCGGCGAGCTCGATGCCCCGCTCGGGCATCCGCGCGTTCATGGACCTCGCCTGGACCGCGGGGGACGTCATCCACCTGGAGGTCGGCGAGCCGAATTTCCCGACCCCGCCGCACATCGTCGAGGCAGCGGCGCGCGCGGCACGAAACGGGCAGACCAAGTACGTGGCCAACGCCGGCGTGGCGGAGTTGCGTGAGGCCATCGCCGACAAGATCCGGCGGAGCAACGGTTACGTGGCGAGCAGGGATGACGTCGTAGTCACGGCGGGCGGCGTGCAGGCCCTGTACCTGTCCATGCTGGCGCTGGTGGAGCCCGGAGATGGTGTCCTCGTGCCCGATCCAGGCTGGCCGAACTTCAGGATGATCGCCACGTTGCTCAACGGCGTTGTCCAGCCTTACCGGCTCCGGGCTGCGCAGGAGTATCAGCCGTGTATCGAGGATCTCGATGCGGCGACGACATCCTCAACCAAGGTCCTGATACTGAACTCCCCGTCCAATCCCCTGGGCTCGGTCATGACGGCGGCCAGGATCTCCGAGATCCTCGAGTGGTCGCGCGACCGGGGTATCTGGATCATCTCCGATGAGTGCTACGACGAGATTGTTTTCGACGAGAGCTTCGTCAGCCCTCGATCGCTCGGCTCGCCCGAGAACGTGATCGCCTGCTACAGCTTCTCCAAGACCTATTCCATGACGGGCTGGCGGGTCGGCTATGCCGTGGCCGGGCGGGCCGATGTCCGCGACAGCCTGGCCAAGCTCCAGGAACCGCTGATTTCCTGTGTCAGCGCACCGGTGCAGGCGGCGGCGGTGGCCGCCTTGCGCGGACCGCAGGAAGTGGTCACGGACATGCGTGACGCCTACCTGGCCAGGAGAGACGCGGCGGTGCTTGCTCTGCGGTCCGCGAAGAAGGTGGACGTCCTGGTGCCATCCGGCGCCTTCTACCTGTGGCTTGACACGTCACCCTGGGTCGCCGACGACTGGGCGCTGGCGACCGCGATGCTGGATCAGGCGGGCGTGGCGGTGGCGCCCGGGTCGGCCTTTGGCGCCGGTGGTGCAGGGTTCGTGAGAATCTCTCTCGCCACCGAGATGCCCGTCCTCCTGGACGGGATCGGGCGGATACTGGCTTTTCTCGACAGCACTCGCCAGCAGGCCGCCGGGTGACCGTTCGGCACTCACCGCATGCGCGGTTCAGCGGTAAGCGGGGTCTTGGCCATAAGCGTGGCACGGCTTGGGCGCAAGAACGGGACGACTGAGCCGGTAAAGACGCTGTCACGTCTGCGCGACTGCCGTCCGCAGCGCCGGCCGCCTCGGCAAATCCGAGCCAGGATCATTATGGACCGAGACGCCATAACCTATTGCAGAACCGTACATCGATGCTACTATTCCCCACAGTGGACATGATGTCCATAAATCGGAAGCGCAGCTTGACAAGCGTGCTGACCAGTCGGCAAGGAGGCCTGTGGTGCGACCGGATGACATGCAGGACGGCGGTGTCGGCAGCAGCGACCGCGAGCCCGCTACACGACGGCAATTCCTTGCCACGGGCGCAGCGCTCGGCCTGGGGCTCCCGCTCGTCGGCGGGCTGATGAGCGCCTGCTCGGGTACCAGTTCCACCCAGTCCGGCACCGGCGGCTCAGCCGGCGGGGGCAGCTCGGCGGGCATAGTGGTCGGTCTCGATACCGATATTGACACTCTCGACCCGATCGCGTTCCGCTCCGACGCCGCCTACGAAGCGGTGATCCAGGCTTACGAGATGCCGGTCAATAATCAGGTGCAGCAAGTGGGCGGGATCTTGCAGGGGGTTGCAGGCAGCCTTGTGCCCGACGTCTCCAGCAACTACTCGATCTCCCCGGACGGCACCGTCTACAAGTTTACCGTGCGGCCCGGCGTCACATTCAGCAATGGCGCCCCGGTCAACGCCGATACCTTCCGCTACAGCTACCTCCGGGCCCTCAAGGGTCCTGGCTACGCGGCCGAGGTCATGAGCCTGCTGACCGTCACAGACGCGTCGCAGCTGGTCGTGACGGGCCCGATGTCCTTTGAGATTCGGCTGCCGAAGCCCAACCCGATGGGCCCGAAGCTCATCCCGCTGTCGGTCCTGGTCCTGGTGGATCCGACGCTGTCCAGGAAGCAGGCGACCACGAGCGACCCCTGGGCCGCCAGCTATTACAAGTCGCATATGACGGGCACCGGCCCTTACATTCAGGGGGCGACCTGGCAGTCGGGCAACCAGTACCTGCTGTCGAAGAACCCGCGCTACTGGAACAAGAGCAAGGTGCGCAACGGCGGCGTCCTGCTCAAGTACCTGCCCTCGGCCGACGACCGGGCACTGCTGCTGAAGCAGGGATCGATCGACGTCGCATTCGGACTGCCCGCCGACAGCCTCAACTCGCTGCGTGGTGCCGATGGCGTCCGACTGGTCAACGTGCCCAGCCGGAACTGGAACTACCTGGGCCTCAATAACACCATCGCCCCGCTGAACAACGTCAAGGTCAGGCAAGCCATCGCTTACGCCGTGCCCTACTCTGATCTCGTCAAGCATTCCCTGTACGGATTCGCTTCCCCGCTCAGCGGGATCCTGGCGGACGGCACCCCCACCCTCGACAAGACCGTGTGGCCCTACCAGACCAATCAGCAGAAGGCGAAGGCCCTCTTGGCGGCGGCCGGGATGCCGGACGGGTTCAAGACCACGCTGACGGTGTCCACCTCGCGGGCCAACGACATCAGCACAGCGACCTATATCCAGTCAGCGCTGCAGAATGTCGGCATCAAAATCACGGTCAACCAGGTGTCGGACGCGAACTATCGCGCCAAGCAGGGCGCCGGCGAGCTGCCGATGTTCATCGACTACTGGTACTCGTGGGTCGACGATCCCTTCTACCAGATGTTCTGGCTGCTTTCCTCGTCCAACAAGGCGGCGACCAACGTCGCCAAGTACTCCAACGCCCAGACCGACCAGCTGATCAAATCCGGTTTCTATGAGAGTAATCCGGTGCGCCGCGCGCAGCTCAGCCGCGAGCTTCAGCAGCAGTTCGCGGCGGACGTTCCCTACGTTCCGCTCTACTCACAGAACTTCGTCCTGGCCACGCGGACCAACGTCTCCGGGGTCAACGTGTTCCCCGATAACTACGTGCGGTTCTCGATGCTGAGCAAGTCCTAGCCGCCGGCCATCTGGCACAATCGAGAAGGGGCGCGCGTAATGGGACGGTACGTCCTTCGGCGGCTGGGCCTGGCGGTCCTGACCCTCGCCGGGATTGTCGTGGTGGTATTCGCCGTCACCCACATCCTGCCCGGCAATCCGGCACTCGTGCAGGCCGGAGGCTATGCCGACGCGCACACCATCAAGATCATCGAGCGGCAGATGGGGCTGAACCGTCCCCTGTCCGCGCAGTTTCGGTCGTATGTCACCGATCTCGTGCACGGCAGTCTTGGCACCAGCTACACCACGAGCAACCCCGTCGTGCAGGACCTGCTGACGCGGCTGCCGGCCACGGCGGAGCTGGCGGTCGCGAGCACGGTCCTGGCCACGGTCATCGGCGTGCCGCTCGGCATCGCGGCCGGGCTGCACGAGGGACGCGCCCCCGACTGGGCGGGTCGCATCGGGGCCATTATCGGCACCAGCATTCCGCTGTACTGGCTGGGACTAGTCCTGCTGGTCGTGTTCTACGCGACCTGGCACATCGCCCCGGCGCCCTCGGGGGAAGTCAGCGCGTTCGCCGTGCTTCCGCCCGCCCGTACCCACTCGCTGCTGGTCGACAGCCTGATCAGCGGCAACTGGGCGACCTTCGGCGACGGGCTCGGTCACCTCGCGCTTCCGGCGCTGACGCTGGGTATCGTGGAGACCGCGCCCATCCTGAAGATCACCAGGTCGGCCACCCTGGAGGTGGCCAGAAGCGACTACGTGAGGACGGCGCGGGCCTACGGGCTGTCCCGCCGCGAGATCCTGCGCAACGACGTCCTGCGGAACGTCTCGATCAGGGTGCTCACGGCGCTCGGCATCGTGCTCGGGTTCCTGCTCGGCGGCAGCATCCTGGTGGAACGGATCTACGACTGGCCGGGCATCGGGCTGTACGCGTGGAACGCGGTGACGACGACCGACTTCGCCGCGATTCAGGGCTACATCCTGATGGTCGGGGTGGTGTACGTGGTGCTGAACCTCGTCGTCGACCTCCTGTACGCGGCGGCGGACCCCAGAATCCGCTTCGGCTCGTCCGGCACGGCCGCGCCGCGGCGGCCGCGGCCGTCATGGACGGGTCGCCGCGTGGTCTCCGTGCCGCCGGCGGGACGGCGCTGACGTGGGCCTGACGGACGTGGGCTCCAGCGCGGAACCGGTCGCGGACGCTCGCCGGGGGAGGTTGCCGCGGGTGTGGGCGGAGTTCCGGCAGCATCCGAACCTGGCCCTGGGCGGCATCCTGGCCGGGCTCGTCGTCATCGTGGCGGTTGTTGGCCACCTGGCGCCGCCAGACAACCCGGTCGCGATCAACCCGCATCTCATCTCCGCGCCGCCGGGCCACGGTCACTGGTTCGGTGCAGACGAGTTCGGCCGCGACGTGCTGTCGCGGGTGGTCTACGGGATCGGGATCGACGTGGTGATCGGCCTGGTCGTCGCCAGTCTCGCTCTGGTTATCGGTGCGGCGGTGGGCCTGGTCACCGGGTACCTGGCCGGGTGGGTCGATGACATCGTCATGCGGGTCGTGGACATCGTGATGTCGTTCCCGTCGTTCCTGCTGGCGCTCGCGATCGCTGTAGTGCTCGGGAACAACCTCCGCAACGTGATCATCGCCGTCACTATCGCCTACGTCCCCTATATCTTGCGGCTGACCCGCAGCGCCGTGCTCACGGTTCGGGGCGCTGACTACGTGCTGGGAGCGCGGGCAGTCGGCGGTTCCCGGACGCGGGTGATGGCTCTGCATGTCCTGCCGAACGCGGTGGGGCCGTCGCTCGTGCAGGCGACCCTGATGTCGGGTTGGGCCATCCTGGACGTGTCGGGACTGAGCTTCCTCGGCGTCGGCATCCAGCCGCCTTCGCCCGAGTTGGGCGTTCAGGTGGCACAGGGCGCGTCGTACATCACCAGCGGGCAATGGTGGATGTCCGTCTTCCCCGGAGTCGCCATCATCATTGCTGTGCTGGCGTTCAACTTCCTCGGCGACTATGCGGATGACAAGCTCCGCGGGCAGGGGACCTAGATGCCCGGGCTTGAGGTTGCGGGGCTGCGGATTTCCTTCGGCGAGCGCGAGGTCCTACACGGCGTGGACCTGCATGTCGAGCCCGGTGCCTGCGCCGGGCTGGTCGGCGAGAGCGGCAGCGGCAAGAGCCTGACCGCGCTCGCCTCGCTCGGGCTGCTGCCGCGCGGGGCGCGGGTCACGGCCGGGCGGATCCTCCTCGATGACCGCGAGATCGTCACTGCGGACCGGGACCGTACCCAGAAGGTACGCGGCTCCGGCATCGCCATGATCTTCCAGTCGCCGCGGGCGGCGCTCAATCCCGTGCTGCGAGCCGGGCGGCAGGTCGAGCGGATTCTGCGCCGGAACGGCAGCCACCGGGATGTGGCCCGGCGCTCAGTTGAGATCCTCGGGGATGTCGGGCTGCTCGAGCCCGAGAAGGTGGCACGCCTGTACCCGCACGAGCTCAGCGGTGGCATGTGCCAGCGGATCGTGATCGCCATGGGAATCGCCAGCGAGCCGCGGGTGCTCATCGCCGATGAGCCGACCACCGCGCTTGACGTCACCGTGCAGGCCGACATCCTCGACCTGCTTGAGGACCTGCGGCTGCGGACCGGGATGGGGATGCTGCTCATCTCCCATGATCTGAGCGTCGTAGCCGAACGGTGCGGCTCGATCTCCGTGATGTGGCGCGGCTCGGTGGTGGAGGACGGCCCAGGCCAGTCCGTGATCACCTCGCCTCAGCATCCGTTCACCGCTGACCTGGTGAGTGACCTGGCCCATTCGTCGCTGCCGGATGTCCTGCCCGGACGGCCACCACCCGCCGGCCTTCCTGGCGACCCCGCGCGGAAGGCGGACGGATGACACCGCTTATGGAGGTCCGCGGTCTGCGCAAGGATTACCGGCGCGGCGGGGACGTGCTGCGCGCCGTTGACGGCATTGATCTGGCTCTGGCCCAGGGTGAGGCCGTCGGGGTCATCGGGGAGAGCGGGTCAGGCAAGTCCACGCTGGCTCGCTGCATGACCCGGCTGGACCGGCCGACTGCGGGCAGCGTGTTTTTCCAGGACACCGACGTCACCGGGCTCTCGGACCGGGCACTGCGCTCGTTCCGCCGCCAGGTCCAGCCCGTCTTCCAGGACCCGCTCACGTCACTGAACCCACGCTGGAACGTCAGGCAGCTCATCGCCGAGCCACTGAGGATTCACGGGGAGCGCGAGGTAGAGCGCCGAGTGGCCGAGGTGCTGCGCGAGGTCGGCCTTGGGCGGGAACTGCTGACGCGCCGTCCGGCAAACCTGAGCGGCGGCGAGCGCCAGCGCGTCGCGATCGCGAGGGCGATCGCGACGCGGCCGACCGTGCTTATTCTCGACGAGCCGACCGCTTCAGTCGACATGTCCATGCGGCGGGCGCTACTGGGGCTGCTGAAGCGGCTGCGATCCGAGCACGGACTCACCTACCTGTACATCTCCCATGACATACGCACTATCGAGGAGACGTGCAGCAGGACGGTCGTCATGTACAGGGGCCGCATCGCAGAGGAAGGGCCGACCGGCGACTTGCTGGCTTCCCCGAGGCACGTCTATACCCAGGTGCTCATATCCGCCATCCCGCGCGCCGGCTTGGCGGCAGGCCGGCCGGACCGGCTGAAGGCACGCGCCGAGCCGGGCAGGCAGCTGTCGTTGTCCGGCTGCGTCTTTGCTGACCGGTGCCCGCACGTCCAGCCTGAGTGTGCGCAGCCGCCGCCGCTGATCGAGGTGGGGCCGGGTCACCGGGCAGCGTGCGTCCTGGCCGATCGCGGGGTGAGTCCCGGTGAGCACAGCTGACAAGGAGCGCGCGCGGGCAGTTACGCGCCACCTGCTCGCTGCCTGCTCGCCGGATGGCGACACCGCCGAGGCGCCAGCCTCGGCGGCCTTCCGGTGCTGGACCCCCATCGGCGACTGGGAGCGGGGCGAGGCGGGGCTGGCCGCGCTGACCGGCATCCTGAGTGCGTTCTGTGGCGCCGCCGGGACCGGGTCTGTTAGCCCGAACGCCGTCATTACCGATGGTGTAGCTGCAGTAGTCGAGGCCGCGACAGAGGCCGGGCCGGGCCAGTCCCCGCTGGGCATGACCCTCCTCCTGGTGATGAGTGCCGGGCTCGTCGACGAGGTCATGGTCTACGTCGATCCGGCGGCATTGGCCGGATGAGCCCCAGAGAGTAGTAGCAGGAGGCGTCTCATGAGTCACCAGGTGGCGGGATCCGAACCCAAGTCACTGGGTCTCGTGCTGGGCAGTTCGCTGCCCCCCGAGGAACTTGTTCCGGTCGCGGTCCAGGCCGATGAGCTCGGCCTGGACGAGCTGTGGTTCTCTGAGGATTGCTTTTTCACCGGCGGCATCAGCGGGGCGACGGCGGCCCTGGCGGCGACTTCGCGCATCCAGGTTGGACTGGGAATCGTGTCGGCGATGCTTCGCCATCCCGCCCTGCTCGCAATGGAGGTCGCGACGATGGCACGCGCCTTCCCCGACCGGCTCGCAGTCGGCATCGGCCTCGGCGTCCCGGCCTGGCTTCGCCAGGTAGGTCGGTCGCCGGGGTCCGCACTAGGGGCGATGACCGAGTGCGTGACCGCTGTCCGGCAATTGGTGGCGGGGGAGCGGCTATGCGTCGCGGGCGAGGAGTTTCTCTTTGACGACGTTGCGCTAGCACACCCGGTAACGAGTCCGCCGCCGATTTACATGGGTGTGTCGGGACCCAGGATGCTTCAGTTGTCTGGCGAACTGGCCGACGGCTCGATCCTGTCGGTTGGCGGCGGCGTGAACTACCTGACCTGGGCGCGGCAGCAGATTGACGCCGGACGGTCGCGCGCGGGCCGGACCGGCCCGCACCGAGTGACGGCGTTCGCCTTGTACGCGGTCGACCGGGACAGGCAGCGCGCACGCGATGAGGTCAGGGGGCCGCTGGCGTTTTACACTGCGGCCGGCGGTGCGAACGCCATGACTGACGTCGAGGGCACCTCCGATGTGCTCAGGGGGATGCTGGACCGGGGCGGGGCGGAGATCGTCGCGAGGGAGATGCCGGAGTCCTGGCTCGAGGATCTGTCAGTCTCCGGGACGCCGGAGGATTGCGCGCGCGGCATCCGGTCGCTGTACGAGGCGGGCGCGGATTCGGTGGCCCTGTTCCCGGTCTCTGTCGGGCGCACTCAGGAGATGGCCCAGCTGACGGCGGCGGAGGTCATTCCGCTGCTGCGCCAGGACGGGTGCCGGTGAACGACATGGCTCAGGCGGCAGGCGCCCGCTCCACGGCGGCGGTGGTCGAGGCGCTTTATGCGGCATTCCTGCAGGGCAACGGGGACGACATGCTCGCGCTGTTCTCCGACGACGTCTCGCTGAGGTTCCTGGGCCAGGTAGATGTCAGCGGGATTGAAGAGGCAAGGCGCTTCTTTGCGTTCGCGGGCGGCCTGCTGGCGGACGTACGATTCCGGATTGAGCGGAAGATCATCGACGGCGAATGGGCGGCGGTGACCTGGACCGAGACGGCCCGGACCGCTGCGGGCGCGGAATGGGCCAACCACGGCGTTGATGTCGTGCACGTCGTGGGCGGCCGCGTCGTGGCGCTGCACGAGAACAACGACGTACGGCTCGTGGCACAGCATTTTCCCCGATACCAGCCAGGCCCGGGCTGAGCCAGCGAGCAGGACGAATTTCGAGGCGGCCAGCTACACCGGCGGGAACCACAGGTCACACTGCGCCAGCTCACCGGGCAGGTACTCTGTCCGCGACGGATCGGGCGGCGCGAACAGCGGCCGCAGCTCACGCGCCGGGCGCTGACTCACTGCGTCTGCCGGGGGAGAGGAACGTGGCCATGTTCGTCTAGGCGGCATCCGAGCAGATACCGCCGAGGCGTCAGAATGCCAAGTAGCAGGGATGCCGCGAGAGGGAAGCAGACGGCAGGCCGGTGATGGACCCGGGCTCGTCCACCTGCGTGGCCACCTTCGACGGCAAGGACACCCTCGCCGGCCTGGCGGAGGCCGAGTACGCACGCCGCGGCGGCGAGCACTTCCGCCAGGTCGCCGTCCTCGGCGACGGCGCCGCCTGGATCCGGGGCATGGCCGAAGCGCTTTACCCCCGCGCCACCCGCATCGCGGGCATCTGCCACGCCCGCGAGCACCTGCACGACCTGGCCGCCCGCCTGGCCTTCATCACCCCCCGGCCCGGCCCGGTGGCTCGCTGGCCGGCCCGGGGAACTAGACGCCGGGAACATCGAGGCCATCATCGCCGCCGCCCGCCAGTACCCCCTCGATGGCATCAAGGCCGGGGACCTGGACAAGAAGCCGCACTACTTCGAGCACAACATCCACCGGATGCGCTACGCCAGGTTCAGGGAACTAGGCATGTTCGCGGGCTCGGGCGCCATCGAGGCCGCCTGCAAGCAGATCGTCGCCCTTCGCGCCAGGCAGTCAGGCATGCACTGGACCGTCGATCAGGCAGTTTGCTGCTCGGGCTGGGTGCGAAGTCCGCCCAGGTCTAGCTCGATGC
>DATKRH010000116.1:0-2487 GCA_035532295.1 Streptosporangiaceae bacterium | reverse complement strand
ACTCCTGCGCCGCCGGCGGGATCGCGTGGTCGGCCGTTCCGATCACGGCCCAGCTCGGGATGCTGGCCCAGGCCGGCGGGCCTGACACCTCGGTCAGCGCGGAAGCCGCGATCGGCCGCTGGGTCGCGGCGAGCTCGGCCGCCTGCCTGGCCGGCAGGTCGTTGGCGAGGATGCCGCGGAATAGTGAGGGCTTGACGTACACGTCGGTAACGCCGCCGGGGGACGGGACGAAGTTCAGGGCAGCCGGCGTGATCTGGCTACCCGGGAACTGCGAGGTGAGGCTGTTCAGGGTGTCGCCCTGGGCGGGGATGTAGGCGTCGACGTAGACGAGGGCCTTGACGTTCTTGTCGCCGGCAGCCGCGTTGGTGGTGACGAAGCCGCCGTAGGAGTGGCCGACCAGCACGACCGGCCCGGGCACGGTCGCGAGGTAGCTGGCCAGGTAGGCCGAATCGCTGTCAACTCCGCGCAGCGGGTTCGGGGGGACATCAACGGTGTACCCGTCTTTCTGCAGCCGCGTGACGACGCCGCTCCAGCTTGACCCGTCAGCCCAGGCGCCGTGCTCCAATACGATGGTCGGCTTGACCGCCGGCTGCGAGTGGCTGCCCGTCACGTCCGAGTGGTTGCTCGTCGAGGCGGCCGCGACCGTGCTGGGGATTCCGGCCAGGCCGGCGAGGGCAAGGCCGATCAGCGCGAATCGCGCCTTTCGTGTTCCGAACTTCAGTGGCGGGAGCATGAGAGTGTCCTTTCGTTGCGGGGGGAGTTGTCACAGGTCCTGGCTGGCGAGCCAGGACAGGGTGAGGTCGGCGACTTCGCGCCATCCGTGATCGAGGACGAGGGAGTGGCCGCGGTCAGGGAATGCGTGATAACCGGTGACCGCACCTGAGCCGGAGTAGAGCTTGCAGGCGGCCCGGGCCACCACCTCCGGCACGGTGTGGTCCTTGCCGCCGGCGACGATCAGCAGAGGCCCGCGGTCCTGCTTCCTGGTATCGACGGCGGCCGGAGACGACTTCTTGAAGTTCGCGGCCGAGGCCTCGAAGAGCGGCTTGCCAGGCCCGGGGATCGCGTACTTGTCGAACAGCTCGCCGGATTCCCTCTCGGTGAGAGCGTTGCCGAAGCTGTAGCGGAACTGCTTCTTCGTGAGCGCTACCGCCCGCTTCTTGTTGCCGGGCCTGGACAGCACCGGGAACCCGGAGCGGATCTGGGCGAGCGGCAGCGGCCTGACCCCCTTGATCTGGCCGGGGTCGATCGCGATCGCCGCCGCGGCCATGCCGCCGGCCAGCAGCTTCTGCGCGATGAGGCCGCCGAACGAATGGCCGATCACGATCGGCTTGGCCGGCAGGCGGCTGATGACGTCGAGGTAGCCGCTGGTGATGTCGTCGATGCCCTTGCCCGCGACGGCTGCCGCGTTCTTGCGTGTCTTGTCCGCGCTGGCTGAGTCGCCGGGCCAGCCGGGCGCCATCGCGTTGTAGCCGGCCGAGCGGTACAGCTCGACCCAGGGCTGCCAGGCATCGGAGTGGATCCACAGGCCGTGGATGAAGACCACGGGGATGGGCGGTGCAATCATGCGCTCCTCCAGGGATAACTATGTAGACTTACTAGTAACTCTACATAACGCTACGCGGCCTGGCGGAGATGCGCAAGCCGGGCCGGGGCCCTCCGCGACGCAGGTCGCTGCAGGACAGGTGGGGCAGACTGGCAGGATGGGTGAGCAGGATGGTGAGGCAGCCTAATGGGCAACATGACGGGCGAAGACGCGACCGCGGCTGAGGGCGGGGCACCCGCCTCGCGGCCGGCATCGAAGGTCCCGATGCGGGAGCGCATCGTGGAAGCCGCGACCGAGCTGTTCTACGCGCAGGGACTGCGCGCGGTGAGCGCTGAGAAGATCATCGCCCAGGTAGGCATCACGAAGGTCACGTTCTATCGCCACTTTCCGACGAAGGACGACCTGATCGTGGCCTACCTCGAGCGTCGGGCGAAGTGGGAGCGCGATGCGATCGCCCACGCCCGGCAGTCGGCCGGCGACGTGCCGGATGTGTTCCGGATCATTGCCGAGGCAATCGGCGCCGAGAGCTGCAGTCCCGGATTTCGAGGGTGCCCGTTCATCAACGCGGCGGCTGAGTATGCCGATCCGGAACATCCGGTGCGGCGCGTGGTGGACGCCCATCGCCGCTGGTTCAGGCAGGCCATCCAGGATCTTCTCGACGAGATCAGCGTCCCGGACTCAGCGCGGGTCGCCGACCAGCTGGTGATGCTGCGCGACGGGGCCATGGTCAGTGGCTACCTCAGCGATCCCAGCACCGTTGCCGATGCCCTCTACAACGCCGGCCGCGCAGTGATCGCATTCCACTCCGTGTCCTGACCCCGGCCAGCATGAGGCCTGAGCCGCTAGATCACCTGGTACCCGTAGTTGACGCGACCGCCGAGCGGTAAGCACCGATGATCGCTGCACGCCCTTGTCGCCCGCCGGGTCTGCCGAACAAGACTGGC
>DATKRH010000115.1:0-6541 GCA_035532295.1 Streptosporangiaceae bacterium | reverse complement strand
CCCGAAGGCGCGTCAGGCACGACGCTGCTCCGGTTGCCCGGCTCATCAGTCAAGGGCGCCGTCCGGTCGGTACATGAGGCACTGGCTGGCGGGTGCCTGCGGATATTCGACGACAAGTTCATACCGTCCTATCGCGATGCGGCCACGGTACGGCCGCCCAGCTGGAAGCTGGCACTGGTCAGCGAGGCCACCCAGGATGGCCAGCCGCTCACCGTGCAGCTTTGCGACGACGTCGTGTGGGTCCGGACCGGTCAGCTGCAGCACGCGTGCGGCTCGTCACTCGGCACGGGATCCCGGATAACGATCGACCCAGGTGACGTCCCTGGGAGCCTTAACAGCCTGGGCCGCAAGGAACTCGGTAAGGACGCCGTCGTGCATTCGGATGGTGACTGGGTTGTGCTGGTCACGTCGCCGGGAACTCGTACTACGAGAACAGGTGCGTATTTCCTGGCCTGCGGCAGGCTCGGGCAACGGTCGGCTGAGGTCAGTGAGAGTGCCTGGCGCGCTTTCCAGCTGGCCGCCGCCGGTGCCGATGACCTGCGCCCGGAGGTGCGCGCAGCGGCCGGGGCCGATTCACGGGAGCAGCAGCCGATCAAGCGGGTGAGTTTCGATTCCCGGCCGGTTGGCCGCAGGAGAGTTGTGACCTGCAGGCTCTGGGCCGGGGACGTGATCTGGGTCCGTACCAGGACAGCGAACGCGGCCGCGGTCGTCGCTGACGAGCTGAGTCTCGCGGCGATCTGGCGGCATCCCGGCTGGGAGTCCGACGCCGGCCGGCGCGGAGATCGCGACGACTGGACGGCGGGGAGACGGGTTCCGGATCACCTGGTGGCCTGCCACGATCCCGGATCGCTCTGCCCGTCGTGCCAGGTCTTCGGCAGCGCTGACCCGAATGCGCGCGGTCACGATGACCGCGCCGACCAGCGGGCCTACGCGGGCCACGTGCGGTTCGGCGACGCGTGCTCCGATCAGCCTGTCGAGCTGGAGGAAATCCTCCGCGCGCCGATGGGCGCCCCGCGGCCGGGAGCCGGCCAGTTCTACCTCGCCTACGACGACACGAGCCCAGCCGGGAGCCGGGCGGAGAAGCCGACCCGTGAGTGGGGCTCCGCCCCGGACACGGTCGCGCGGCGTCAGCTGCGCGGCAGGAAGTTCTACTGGCACGCCGACCCGGGCAGGCAGAGCCCGCCGCGTCACCTGGCGCGCGAGCACCAGAAGGATGGCAGGCTCGCGTCGCGGCGGTGGATCGCGCCGCCGTCAACGCGGCTGCGGCAGCAGGTCACCTTCGACAACCTGAGCACGGCCGGTCTGGGTGGCCTCCTGGCCGCGTTTGAGCCGCAGCGGGTGCTCCCGGAACCGCCGGGCGGCCAGCTCCGCCTGCACCTCGGCGGCGGCAAGCCGCTTGGCCTCGGCAGCTGCTTCGCGACCGTCAGCGACCTTCGCGCATGGAGCGCGGAAAGCCGCTACGGGGCCGGCCCGGAGATTCCGCCGGATCGTGATGCTTACGTCGCTGACTTCGCGAGCGATTGCCTGTCCGAAGTCACCGCGACGTGGCCGGCGCTTGCCGCCGTCCTCGCTGAGGGCACCGTCGACGCCGCGCGCGTCTGGTATCCGCCGGGCGCGTACTGGTCAGATCAGGCGGGCAGCCCGAAGAAGTTCGACGAGCCGTTCGCGTTCTTCGCGGCATCCGCCGGCCTGTACCTGAAAGACAAGAAGGACAGGTGCCTGATCCCGCTGCCGGTCCCAGGCGCCGGGGACCAGAGCCTGCCGATTACGACCGAGGCTGACATCAAGTGACCAGCCAGTGGACCTACGTGGATGTTGCGGCGACGCGTATCCAGCATTACATCAGCCGGACTCCGCGGCTGAAAGGACAGCGCGGCGCATCGGGCTGGCTGAGCTGGGCCACTGATAGCGGCCAGCTCTGCGAAGTCCTGGCTGGCAGCCAGCGGCTCACCGGACATGGCGCCGAGCTGAACCCGGCTGCCGGGCAGGCAGACGGGCTCGTGTCGGTTCAGCTTCCTGCCGAGGTGGATCCCAGGCCGGTCGCGGAGGAGATTACGAGGCACCTCCGATCCGTGCTGCCCGCGGTAGAGCTCAGCGCCGTCTGGGGCAGCGGTCCCACCTACCTGGATGCCTACCGCGATCACATGAAGGGGCAGCGGCAGGCCCCTCCCCTGGTCAGCCTGCCGCCTAACAGCGATTTTCCGCCGCTGGCCTCCTGCGCTGAGTGCCGCGCCGCGCCCGCCACGGCGACCATTGATATTCATGAAGCGGGCGACCTGAGGGTCTGCCTGGACTGCGAGGCGCGTTATGCCGACCGCTACCGCAGGCCGGGACTGGAAGCGGAGCGTCCGGTGTACCGGGAGGAATCCCGGCTGCTGGAAGCGCTCGGCCGCGATCCCGTCGCGGGGACTGCGCAGGATTTCGCTCAGCTGGCGGCGCTCGGGTCAGCTGACTCCAACCGCAACCATCTGGCCACCGTGTATGCGGACGGCAACGCGATCGGGGCATTCCTGGACCGGGTAGCAGTGCACGGTGACCCGGAGCTGAAGAGGCACATCTCCGCCGCTATCTCCGGAGCGACCCGCGATGCCCTGCTAGCAGCCACGCGGAAAGTCCTGGACGGCGAGCCAGGCGGCCGGGTGCCCGTCGTCCCGCATATCGTCGGAGGCGATGACCTGGTCGTCTCCATTGTGGCTGACCGGGCCTGGCAGTTCGTGATCGCCTACCTGGCGGAGTTCCGGCGGCGCATGGCAGCGGTCAGCGGCGTGCCGCCCGGCCTGCTCGGGCCAGTGCCGCCGACCGCCTCGGCCGGCGTCGTGTTCGCGCACGCGAGCTTCCCGTTCCGGCGTGCCATGGAACTGGCGGCAGGACGGATGCGCGACGCCAAGCGGCAGTTGCGCGGCATCGTCCCGGCGGTCGCGTGGCTGGATGTCACCCGGGATGGTGAGCAGCCGCCCGCCGGGCGGGGGGCCTGGACGCTCGATGACCTGCTGGCGCTGGCAGATGCGGTCCAGACACTGCGGACTGACATCGAGCCATCGGGCCGGGCCACGCTCGGCCGGCTCATCGAAACTGACCGGCCCGAAGTCTCGGCGGCCCGGCTGCGGGAGCATTCTCGCCGACTGGAGCGTGACGCGGTCCTGGCCCCGTTTCTGGCCGAGGGAACGGCGGCTGCGAACATCGCCCGCGTCTCGGGCGCGCTGTCCCTGGCCCGGTGGTGGCGGTGAATTTCGAGATCACGTTCCATACCCCGTTCCGCGTCGCCGCAGGACACGCGGGTGACGGCAGCGACACCACCGTTGAGCGTGACGAGCTGCTGCCCGCGTCCAGCGTCAAGGGACTGATGCGGTCAGCCGCCCGTGACCTGCTCGGATTTCCGCGGGACTGGGTCGGGAACGTCTTCGGAACCGCCTGGCAGCCGTCGCCGTGGAGCTGGTCGGACGCACGTGTCACCGGCAGCAGCGGCGCCGAGCCCGAGGTCCGGGCACGCGCTCGCATCCGCATCGAATCCGGCACCTCAACCGTGACGAGCGGCGCACTGCTCATAGCCGACGAGGTACTGGCGGCAAGTGCCGAGTTCAGCATCGACCGCACGGGCTGGATCGAGTCCGCCGACGCACCCGTACATGAGGCTGTCCTGCTCGCGGCGGCCCGCGCCGTCACCGCGGTCGGCGGTGACCGGCGCCGCGGGCTCGGCTGGGTGACGGTGACCCCCGCCCAGCCACCGTGGTCGCAAGCGCACCTTCTCGCGGCGATCGAGCTAACCCGTGGCAGCACCGGCGATGCCCGTAGCGGGTCGGCCGGGGCAGGCACCCGGCCCGGCAGGGGAGGGCCGGGAAATGGCTGATGACGGTGTCCTGCGTGTTGAGGTTGTCGCACGTCAGCGCCTGGCCCTCGGCACCGGCTCGGAGGTGTCCTTCTTCACCGACTCGCACGCCTTCGTGCCCGGCAGCGTCCTGCGCGGCGCGCTGGCCGCGAGCTGGATCGCCGAGCATGGGCCGCCCGACCGCGGGAACGCCGACGCGGCCTGGTTCCGCGAGCTGTTCGACGGGCGGATCCGGTACGGGCCGCTGCACGCGGTCGGCTCGGGCGTCGTCCCGGTCTCCGCGTGGCTGTGCAAGTACCCCAAGGACGACGCGTGCGGCCGCCAGGCCGTGGACGCCGCGTTCGAGAGCGGTACGCAGTGTCCCGCTTGCGGCGGGCCGCTGGAACAGGGCAAAGGGCAAGTACAGCTCCCGGCCGGCATGTCACTGGAACGGATCACCCGCACGTCCATCGACCCGGCCACGGCAAAGGCCAAGGAGGGTGAGTTGTACGCGCATGCGGCCCTGCCCGCGCGTATCACCCTCTGCGGGTTCATCCACGGCCGCGATCCCTGGCTCGAGCACTCCCGGCCGCTGCGGCTAGGGGGGCGGCGAACCGTCGGCGGCGCGGCGGACTACCATGCCGAGTCCGCCGAGCGGCAGGCGCCCGCCGAGCAGCTGACCGCTGACGGGAACCTGACCATCCGGCTGAACGGCCCGGCCGTTTTCGTCGATGCCGCCGGACGGCCGCGCACCGACCCCGATCCGGTGCTCGACCTGGAAGGAGCCGAGATCTCCCGCACCTGGGCACGCCCGGTCACCTGGACAGGCTGGCACGCCGCCGCGCGGCTGCCCAAGCCCGAGGAACTCTGCGCCGCCGGCGGCTCGACCTACCAGCTCTCCGGGCCGCCGGAGATCCTCCGCCAGCTGGCCGCACGACTGCGGCGAGAGGGAGCCGGACTACGCCGCGCGGAAGGATTCGGCGACATCGAGGTCGTGACCAGCCCCTGGAGACCCGTGGCCGCGGCGGCCGTCGCTGCGCTGGAACCGGGGTCCGACGCGGCCAGTCTCGACTGGCACAGGCGCGTGCAGGAACTCGGCCTCGACGCCAGCCTGCGGCGCTGGGTCGTGGGTGCGCTGCGCGAGCTGCAACTCGACCGGGCACGCCCCGTCGGCGACAGCGCGGCACCGGGCCGCCTGGCTGGCGAGTTGCTGGCCCGGCCGGCCGCCGACGGGTTCAGCGGCCGGCAGCGCGACCTGCTCCGCTCACTGTTCACGGAGACCGACCTGGGCGTCCTCCGCGACGTGACCACCCTCCTGCTCGCAGACCTCCCAGCCGCCGAGGGTACGGAGTGACCCGATGGTCATCACGCTCATGACCGCGACCGTACATGTCGAGCCTGGCTGGGCGGTCGGCACCGTTACCCCGGCGGACCCCGCCATCGACCGGGACGTCCTCCTCGACGCCCGAGGCCAGCCGTGGATCCCCGGCTCGTCTATCGCCGGATCACTGCGAGCGCATCTCGCCGCCGCCAGCCCGGCCGCGGATATCCGCCTGATGGGAAGCCGCCCTCCGGCCAGCCAGGCCGAGTCAGCCGTCAGCGCAGTCTCCCCGCTATGGGTCCTCGGCGCCGTCTTCACCCCCGACGAGCTGTCGCCGGGATCCGCTGCCGTCGCCCTGGAGACCGTCGGCCAGACCGCAATCGACCGTGTCCGCGGCGCCGCGGCGCCTGGGTCGCTGCGGTTCAGCCGCCTCGCCGCGCGCGGCGGCGACCTGGCTGTCTACCTGCGGCACGACCCAGCAGAGCACCCGCTCAGCGAAGCCGACCTCCAGCTGATCGCCGGCTGGCGCCCGGCGATCGGCCGTGACCGCAGCCGGGGCAGCGGCCGCGCCCGGCTCATCGAGCTGCGGTACGGCACCGTCAACCCGGCAACGCCCGACGGGGTCGCAACCTGGCTCGAATACGACGGCCCGCAGCTATTCGGCGCCGTCGCTCAGCACGTCATCAACGGCCCTCCCGACATCCTGCCATGGCTGGAAGCGGAGTTCGAGATCATCGACGGGCTGCTGGTCGGCAGCAGCCTGGCCGAGGGCGCCGCGACCACCCGCAAGCGGAACGGACGCCCGCTCGTCCCGGGGTCAGCGTGGAAAGGACTGATCCGCTCGCGCACCGAGTTCATCATCCGGTCCCGCTACGGCGAGAACGCCGCCTGCCGCCAGCAGGCCGGCTGCGGCACCTGCGTCGTCTGCGCCGTCTTCGGCCACCAGGGCCAGCGAGGGCTGCTGGCGTTCCGTGACTCCTACATCGAGCACGCCGAGCACACTGATGACGGGCAGCCCGAGACCGCCCGGACCCACGTCGGCATCGACCGCGTCACCGGCGGATCCCGCGACGCCCTGCTGTTCCAGACCGCGCCGCTCCCCGCCGGGCACCTGCGGCTGCGCATCGACTCACTGGGCCCGGTCGAGCCGTGGGTCCGTAACACCATCGCCCATGTCCTGCGCGACGTCAGCGACGGGCTGATCGGCGTGGGATCCCGGTCAACCCGCGGCCTGGGAACGTTGCGCTGCGCCGGCCAGCCCGGCGACCCGGAGCCGGTCGTCATTCCCCAGCTGGAGCATTCCCCCGCCCCGGAGCCCGCATCATGAGCGGCGGCATCCCTGCCAGCGGCACCGCTGACCTGGTCGGATATGGCCGCCTGGAATGGAGCGAGCTCGCCCGCATCCTCGGCGGCGC
>DATKRH010000114.1:0-18856 GCA_035532295.1 Streptosporangiaceae bacterium | reverse complement strand
CGGTTCTTTCGGCGTGGCCCACGAAGAGGGACGCCGGATCTGTCGCTGCTTGTTCTACGTACGCCATGCACCCGAGGACAACGGCTACGCCCACCCCGTCGAAGGCGTCGTCGCCTTCGTCGACATGGCGCGCGGCGAGGTGCTCGAGATCGTGGACACCGGCGTCGTGCCGATCCCGACGGAATGCGCCAACTACTTCCCCGAGTCCGTCCAGCAGCGCCAGGACCTGTTGCCGATCGAGATCACGCAACCCCAAGGCCCGAGCTTCTCCGTCGACGGCAACCGCGTGCGTTGGCAGAAGTGGTCCCTGCGGGTGTCGATGGATTCGATCGAGGGCCTCGTCCTCCACGAGGTGGGGTACGAGGACGACGGTCGTCTACGTCCCATCCTCTTCCGGGCGTCGGTCAGCGAGATGGTGGTGCCCTATGGGGACCCCGGGCCCATGCACGGCTGGAAGAACGCCTTCGACGCGGGCGAATGGGGACTGGGGCGCATGACCAATGCCCTCACGCTGGGGTGCGACTGCCTGGGTGTGATCCACTACTTCGACGCCGTCTTCAGCTCTGAGCGCGGCCATCCCTATGTGGTCAAGAACGCCATCTGCATGCACGAGGAGGACTACGGGATCCTCTGGAAGCACAACGACCCTCGATCCGACCGAAACGAGGTACGGCGCTCGCGCCGGCTCGTGGTGAGCTCCATCGCCACCGTCGGCAACTACGACTACGGCTTCTACTGGTACTTCTACCTGGACGGCGCCATCGAGTGCGAGATCAAGCTGACCGGAGTGCTGTTCACGGCCGCGCACGCGGGCGGGGACAACCCCTACTCCGCGCAGGTCGCGCCGGGCCTCGGGGCGCCGGTCCATCAGCACCTGTTCGGCGCGCGGCTGGACATGACGGTCGACGGGCTGGCCAACGCCGTGGAGGAAGTTGACGTCAGCGGCCTGCCGATCGGCCCGGACAACCCCTACGGCAACGCGATAGCCCAGACGGTGACCCGGCTGCGCCGCGAGTCGCAGTCCGGCCGCCGCGCCGACGGCGGCCGCGGGCGCACCTGGCGGGTGATCAACACCGAGGAGGTCAACCGCTTCGGCCGCCCCGTCAGCTACACGCTCTACCCCGAGGCCGCGCCCGTCCTGCTGGCCGATCCGGGCTCATCGCTGCACGCGCGGGCGGCCTTCGCGACCAACCACCTGTGGGTGACCCGGTACGAGCCGTCGCACCGCTACCCGGCGGGCGACTTCGTCAACCAGCACCCGGGCGGCGCCGGTCTCCCCGAGTTCGTCGCCCGCGATCGCGATATCGACGGCGCGGACATCGTGGTCTGGCACACCTTCGGGCCGACGCACTTCCCGCGGCCGGAGGACTGGCCGGTCATGCCGGTGGCCCGTTGCGGCTTCACGCTCAAGCCGACCGGCTTCTTCAACCGGAACCCGACCCTCGACGTGCCGCCGCCCGCCGGGCACTGCCCGGCGGGCTGAGCCGGGGCCGCGGGCGCTGCCGCTGACGGGCCAGAGCCGGGACCTGAGGCATGCGGTAGCGTCCGGGCTGTGCACAGTGTCTTCTTCGAGCAGGCCGGGCCGGACGTGTTCGTCTCGACGAAGTCGACCACCGGGCCGTGGAGCGCCGACGCCCAGCATGGCGGGCCGCCGTCCGCGCTGGCCGCGCACCTCCTCGAGGCTCACCAGCGCGCCAGGCACCAGCGGCTGGCCAGCGTCGCGGTCGACATCCTGCGGCCGGTGCCGATCGGCAAGCTGACGGCCCGGACCCGGATCGTCCGGCCCGGGCGGCGGGTGGCGCTGCTGGAGACGGTCCTGGAGGCCGGCGGCCAGGAGGTCCTGCACGCCCGTGGCTGGCGGATCGAGGTCGCCGCTGACCCGGTGCCGGAGACGGTGCCCGGCGGCGAGCCGCCCGCGGTCCCGCCGCGGCAGCCACCGGTCACCTTCGCGGGCGCGCTGATGGACGGCTACCTGACGGCCATGGAATGGCGGTACGTCCGCGGGGGCGGCTTTGACGTGCCAGGTCCGGCCGCCGCCTGGGTCCGTCCCATGATTCCGCTGCTGCCCGGTCATGAGCTGTCCCCGATGTCCCGCGCCCTGCTGATCGCCGACTCCGGCAACGGCCTCAGCTCCGTGCTCGACCCGGCCCGGTTCCTGTTCCTCAACGTGGACCTGACCGTCGTTCTGCAGCGCGATCCGGTCGGCGAATGGCTGCTGCTCGACGCGAGCACGGCCATCGGCGCGGCCGGCACCGGGCTGGCGACCAGCACGCTGTCGGACGTCACCGGACCGTGCGGGCGGGGGATGCAGACACTGCTGGTAGCGCCGCGCGGCTAGCTGCCCGGGCTAGCTGCCTCGGGCCAGGCGGGGCAGGTCGAGGATGTCGGGCAGATCGTCGGCACCGTCATCGTCGGTGGCGGCCATCCCCAGCTCGTCCTCGTCCGCGTCGCCCGCGAGGGCCGGCTGGCCGCCGTCGGCGGCCGGCGTGGTGAGCGGCTGCGGCACGCCCGGCAGCACGGTGGCGAAGTACGACCTGGCCGCGGCGGTGGTGCCCACGTCCCGGCCCGCGTCCTCGGACAGGTACCAGCGGTGCTCGAGGATCTCGTGGAAGATCTCCGGCGGCGAGAGCCGGCCGCGCAGGCTGTCGGGGATCGAGGCGACGACGGGATCGTAGATGTCCTCGAGCCAGCGATGCGCCGCGACGGTCTCGGACACGGCGTAGCCGTTCTTCTGCTCCAGGTAGCCGCGGAAGCTGGCGATGTCGTTGCGCAGCCGGCGCGCCTGGTTCTCGTCGGCGTGGATGCCCGTCTCCCGGAACAGCTGGCGGCTCTGCTGGCCGGACTCGGCGACCTTGGTCCGGACGCGCAGCCGGGTGCCTTCCGGGGTGCTGAGCAGTTCTACCTCGTCGGCGTCGAACCCGAGCTCGTTGAGGCGGCGCAGCCGGTCGGCGATGCGGTAGCGCTGGTCCTCCGGGCGCAGGATCTCCTCCCTGGTCAGCTCGTCCCACAGCCGGGCATAACGGCGCTGCAGCTTGTCGATGACGTCGAACGGATCGACCTCCGGCGGCAGCAGAGCGCCGGCCTGCAGGTCCAGCAGCTCGCCGAAGACGCGCTCGCCGGCCAGCTCCAGGTCCCAGGTCCGCTGACCATCGGTGAGCGCATCGTGCCGCTCGCTGGTCTCGGCGTCGACGAGGTAGGCCTCCAGCGCGCCGGCATCCGAGCGGAACAGCGCGTTGGACAGGGAGCAGTCTCCCCAGAAGAACCCGGACAGGTGCAGCCGGGCCAGCAGCTCGACCAGCGCGTTGAGCAGCCGGTCGGCAGGCTGGCCGCCTCGCGGGTTGGAGAACAGCGCCCGGTAGGTGGTGGAGTAATCGAGATACCGGGTGACCAGGATGGCGTCGGCGTCCATGCCCCGGTCCACCACGATCCCGACCACCTCGACGGCCGGCACGTTCAGCTCGGTCAGGGCCCGCAGCAGCCGGTACTCGCGCCGGGCCAGCCGCTCGCTGATGGATTTGAGCGCGTACAGCTCGCCGCTGTCGGCGACGAACCGGACGACGTGCCGGGAGATGCCGCGCTGCCGGATCTCGACCAGCCGCTCGTCCCGCCACTCGGCCAGCGGCTGCTCCCAGGGCAGGGTCAGCAGCCCTGCCGCCTCGTCAGCAGGTGGGCTGAAAACGAACCTCACCAGACCGTGCCGCCTCCCTGGGCCCGTGCCCGCAACAACGGTGACCAGCGCCGGTCAGCTGGTCGCGCCGCGGCCCAGATTCCCGGCCCGCCTCCAGTCTGCCCGCCGTCGGCGCGTTCTGGCGAGCCGGGTCCGGGTGCCGAGCCGGCCGGGCTCGGTCCCGCCTGGCTGGGTACAGAATCGGTATCCGGCGCGCTGAAGAAGGCGCAGGACGATGCCGACTACGTGCTGAGGACGAGTTGACTGAGGCTAGCCGCCACGAGCCCGACACCGATGTGGCCCCCGCACCGTTCCTGGTCGCCCGGCCGCAGGCCGCAGCCGGCACCGGGCTGCTGGTCATCCCGCAGCCGGGAGCGCTGCCGGTGGTGCGGGCCGCCCCGGTGGCCGCACCCGGCGCACCCGGCGCACCCGCCGCAGTTGACGGCGACGCCGCGGACGGCGGAGCAGCTGACGTCGGCGACGTGGGCCAGGCGGCCGCGGCCGACGGGCGGTGCGCGCTGCTGCCCGAGCACGCGGCCGGCTGGTACGGGCGGCCCGGGCTGTCGGGGTACCGGCTCGGCGGCCCTGGCAAGCGGCCCGTCGCGGGCCGGGACTGGTCGCCGCTTTTCCGGGACGCCCGGCTGCGGCACGCGGGCGCCAGCGCCCGCGTCGAGGCCGACGACGAGGTCGCCGGCCTGCGGCTGACCACGGATATCGAGGCGGTGCCCGGCGGCGCGATCCGGTGCCGCCATACCCTCACCAACACCGGCGAGCAGCCGTACGTGGTCGATGCCCTGGAGGTCGTCTTCCCGCTGCCCGGCCGGGCGGGCGAGACGCTGGATTTCACCGGCCGCCAGCTCGCCGAGCGCATCCCGCAGCGACAGCCGATTAACGATGGCCTGTGGCTGCGCGAGGGACGCCGGGGCCGCACCGGTCACGACTCCGCGACCGTGGTGGTCGCCGGGGTGCCCGGATTCGGATTCGGCAGCGGCGAGGTCTGGGGCGTGCATGTCGCCTGGAGCGGCAACACCGTCCACCGCGTCGAGCGGCTGCGGTCGGGGGACACGACGATCGGCGGCGGCGAGCTGCTGCTGCCCGGCGAGGTCGTGATCGGGTCCGGCGCGTCTTACGCCACGCCCTGGGTCTACCTGGTCGCCAGCCGCGACGGCCTCGATGACCTGGCCGCGCAGTTTCACGGGTACCTGCGGTCGCTGGCCGCGCATCCGGGCTCGCCGCGGCCGGTCAACCTCAACGTCTGGGAGGCCGTCTACTTCGATCACGATCTGCGCAGGCTCACGGCGCTGGCCGACACCGCCGCCGGGCTCGGGGTGGAGCGGTACGTCCTGGACGACGGCTGGTTCCGCGGCCGGCGCGACGACCGCGCCGGCCTGGGCGACTGGTGGGTCGACGAGCAGGTCTGGCCGGGCGGCCTGCATAAGCTCATCGACTACGTCCGCGGCTGCGGCATGACGTTCGGGCTGTGGATGGAGCCGGAGATGGTCAACCCGGACTCCGACCTCTACCGCGCGCATCCCGACTGGATCCTCGCGACCGGGCAGCGGGTGCCGCCCCTGGAGCGTCATCAGCTCGTCCTGGACCTGACCCGCCCGGAGGTGACCCGTTACCTGCTGGAGCGGATCTCCGGGCTGCTGGACGAGCACGAGATCTCCTACGTCAAATGGGACCACAACCGTGACCTGCTCGACGCCGGCAGCGCGGCCCGGGCGGGCGCGCCCGCGGTGCACGACCAGACGGTTGCCGTCTACGGGCTGCTGGACGAGCTGCGTCGCCGGCACCCGCGGGTGGAGTGGGAGAGCTGCGCGTCCGGCGGCGGTCGCGTGGACCTGGCCATCCTGGAGCGAGCCGAGCGCGTCTGGACCTCCGACATGACCGACGCCCTCGCCCGGCAGGCCATTCAGCGCTGGACCGGTCAGCTCGTCCCGCCGGAATATCTCGGGGCGCACGTGTCGGCGCCGTTCTCGCATCAGACCGGCCGTTACATGCCGCTGGCGCTGCGCTGCGCCACCGCGCTGTTCGGCCATTTCGGCATCGAGTGGGACCTTACGCAGGCGCTGGAGACGGATGCGGCGGCGCTGGCCGAGCTGGGCTCCTGGATCGGCCTCTACAAGGCCCATCGCGGGCTGATCCACTCGGGCCGGGTGATCCGGGCCGACATGCCCGACGACACGGCGTGGGTGCATGGCGTCGTCGCGGCCGACCGGTCCGCGGCGCTGATGAGCTACGTGCAGCTCGACGAGCCGCGGCATAACCGGCCCGCCGCGTTGCGGATACCCGGGCTGGACCCGGCCCGGCGCTACCGCGTCACGAATGTCACCCCAGCCGGGGATCAGTCCGGGCTGCCCAGCCGCCGGGCATCGGCGGGGATCAGCGAGGTGCTGATGTCGGGCGCGGCGCTGGCGGGCATCGGGCTGGCCATCGCGGCGCAGCGGCCGCTGACGGCCATCGTCATCTTCGTCACGGCCCGCGGCTGACGGCCGGCGCTGGTCCGCCTGCGGCTGACGGCCGGCCCGTTAGCGAACCCGGCGCGCGCCGGCCGAGGGCACCGCGTCGATGAACCCGGGCGCGGGCCAGCCCTGCTGTGTGAACCGGCTGGCGACGGCGGCCCTGACCTGCCGGTCGCGCTCGGCGTGGACGAGCGCGATGACCGAGCCGCCGAAGCCGCCGCCGGTCATCCGCGCGCCGCAGGCGCCGGCCTCGATGGCCGCCTCCACCGTCGCGTCGGCCGCCGGCCAGGACACCTCGAAGTCGTCGCGCAGGGACGCGTGCGAGGCGGTCAGCAGTGGCCCGGTCCGGGCTAGCTGGCCGCTGCGCAGGAGCGCGGCCGCGGCCAGGACGCGACTGTTCTCCGTGACCACGTGCCGCGCCCGCCGCCGCAGCAGCGGATCGATGCCGGCTAGCTCCGAACTGTCCGTTATGTCCCGGAGGGACCGCACGCCCAGGACCGCGGCGGCTTCCTCGCAGGCCTGCCGGCGAGCCGCGTATCCGCCGTCGGTGAGGGCATGCCGCACCCGCGTGTCGATGACCAGCAGGCAGAGCCCGGCCGCCCGCGGGTCCAGCGGCACCGCGGTGCCGATCCCGCTGCGGCAGTCCAGCAGCAGCGCGTGCCCGGCCTGGCAGAGCAGCGCGGCCGACTGGTCCATGATCCCGGTGGGCGCGCCGACAAAGTCGTTCTCCGCGTGCCGGGCGATGTCGGCGAGCTGCGGCCGTGGCACGGACAGCCCGTGCAGCTCGGTCAGGGCGAGGGCGACCGCGCATTCCAGCGCGGCGGAGGAGGACAGCCCGGCCCCCAGCGGGAGATCGGAGTCGAAGGCGAGGCTTACCCCGCCGATCGGGTAACCCGCCGCGCGCAGGGCCCAGGCCACCCCGGCCGGGTAGGCCGCCCAGCCGTCCACCGAGCCGGGGCGCAGCTCGTCGAGCGGCAGGCTGACATCGGCGCCGGGGGCCTGCCGGGAGGTCAGCGCGAGCCGTCCGTCATCGCGCCGGGCCGCGGCGGCGCTGACTCCCGGGCCGATCGCGAACGGGAGGACGAACCCGTCGTTGTAGTCGGTGTGCTCGCCGATGAGGTTGACGCGGCCGGGGGCCCGCCACGCGCCCCGCGGGTGCTTGCCGTATCGCTGCGCGAACAGGTCCGCCGCATCGTCACGCGCATCCGGCCCGGTCACCTGCGGACGGCGGGGCGGACGAGGGGGCCGACGACTAGGCCGGCGACGGGGCCGGCGACTGGGCGGTTCAGCGGGTGCCTGCCCTGGCCTGGGTGAACGTCCACGCATCCGCCACCATGTCGGTCAGGTTCCGGGCTGGCCGCCAGCCGAGACTGGCGCGGATCCGGGCCGAGGACGCGACCAGCACCGCCGGGTCACCGGGCCGCCGGGCGGCCATCGTGGCCGGGATGTCGCGCCCGGTCACGTCGCGGCAGGCCGCGAGTACCTCCCGGTTGGAGAACCCTGACCCGCTGCCGAGGTTGTAGACCTGATGCTCCCCGGAGGTGCAGGCCGCCAGGGCCAGCAGGTGCGCCCGCGCCAGGTCGGCTACGTGGATGTAGTCCCGGACGCACGTCCCGTCGGGGGTCGGGTAATCGTCGCCGAAGATCCGCAGCTCGCCGGTGCCGCCCAGGGCGGTCGCCAGCACGTTCGGGATGAGATGCGTCTCGGTATCGTGCCGCTCGCCGAGCCAGGCGCCGCCGCGCTCCCGGTAGGCGCCGGCCACGTTGAAGTAGCGCAGGCTGACCGCGCTGAACCCGTGCAGCCGGGCATACTCGGCCAGCGCGATGTCGACCGCGAGCTTCGAGGCGCCGTAGGGGCTGGTCGGCCGCGGCGGGGCGGTCTCCTCAATCGGGACGGACTCCGGCTCGCCGTAGACCGCGGCGGTGGAGGAGAACACGATGCGGCGTACCCCGCGCGCCCCCGCCGACCGCATGGCCTCCAGCAGCGCGAGCGAGCCGCCCAGGTTGTGCTGCCAGTACAGCGCGGGCCGGGCGACGGACTCCCCGACCAGGGACTTGGCGGCGAAGTGCAGCACGGCGTCAACGCCGTCCGCTAGCACCGCCGCGGCCCGGTCCCGCAGGTCACCCTCGACGAACTGGGCGCCGGGCGGCACCGCGTCCAGGTGCCCGGTCGACAAGTCATCGAGCACCACCACCGCATGGCCATCCTCGATGAGCTGGGCGGCGACGACACTGCCGATATATCCAGCGCCCCCGGTGACCAGCAGCTTCATGCGCGCTCCCGAACGGCGTCCGTGGTGGCTTCCCCGAAGCCTAGTGCTCTCCAGGCTAGCGGTGAGTGCGAGCGGTGGATGCGCAGCCGGGGCGCTCTCGTAAGCTGCCGATCGTGACAGCACCAAATGTGAGTACGGTCCTGACAAGCGATGATGGTGCGCGGTCACGGGCCAGTCGCCGGCCGATCCTGGCGGCGGGTCTCGGCGCGGCGTGCATTTCCTCGTCGGCCATCCTCGTCACCCTGGCGGGGACTGGCGCGGCGACGACCGCGTTCTTCCGCTGTTTTCTCGCGCTTCCGGTGCTGGTCACACTGGCCGCCGTGGAACAGCGGCGCCGCGGGCCACGTCGGCTGGGGGCCCGGCTCGGGGCCGCCGGGGCCGGGATCCTGCTGGGGATCGACCTGGTGCTGTGGAACCACGCGATCGCCGAGGTGGGTGCCGGGGTGGCCACCGTGCTGGGTAACCTGCAGGTGCTGTTCGTGGCGGTGGCCGCCTGGCTGCTGCTCGGCGAGCGGCCCAGGCGCGGCTTCCTGGCGGCGCTGCCGGTGGTAGTGATCGGCGTCGTCCTCGTCTCGGGCCTGGCTGGATACGGCAGTGCCGGCCACGGAAGTGCCGGCCAGGGAGGTGCCGGCCACGGAGGTGCCGGCCACCCGCTGGCCGGGATCGGCTATGGCCTGGGCACGTCGGTCGCCTACGCCGCCTTCCTGCTCGTCCTGCGCCAGACCTCGACCGGCACGGCGCATGTGGCGGGCCCGCTCGCGGATGCCACGGCCGGATCGGCGCTCGGCGCGCTGGTGCTGGGGCTGATGTTCGGCGGCTTGCGACTGGAGATGCCCTGGGCGTCGCTGCTCTGGCTGCTCCTGCTGTCGTTCAGCAGCCAGACGGTCGGCTGGCTGCTGATCACCTCGTCGCTGCCCCGGCTGCCTGCCGCCGTGTCCTCGCTGCTGCTCTTGCTGCAGCCGGCGGCGGCGCTGCTGCTCGCCGCCGCGGTGCTGGGGGAGCGGCCGGGCCCGCTGCAACTGGCCGGCGCGGCACTGGTCTGCGGCGGCGTCCTGGCGGCGAGCGGTGCCATTCGGTCCCCGTGGCCACGGCGACCCCGGGAGCCGCCGGGGTCCCGGCGGTTCGGGCGGGTGCCGCGGGTGCGGCGGGTGCCGCGGGTGCCGCGGGTGCCGCGGGTCAGCCCTTGAAGGTCGCCACGATCGCGGCCGCGTCCGGCTGCGTGCGGACCTGCGCGGCCAGCAGGTCCGGGTGCTGCAGCCAGTAAAGGCGGGCCGTGTCCGGCCGATCGTCGTGCATCGGGGGCCACCGCGGGCTCGGCGTGAAATCGTCCATGACGATCGTCCCGCCCGCGGCCATCCAATCCCGCGGGCTCGCAGGCGGCTCGGCCCCCTTGCCTTGTCCGCCGCCATCGAGGCTCAGCAGTTCGAACGCGCCGGACCTGTGCAGCTCGCGCCAGTCGCCGTGCACCACGGTGACCGCGGGCATCCCGGCGAAGACGCCGCGCGCCAGGTCGGCCAGCAGCCAGTCATGCTCGATGCTGACCAGCCGGACCCCGGTCCGGGCCCCGCTGGCCAGCCAGGCGAGGCCGACGCCGCACCCGGTGCCCGTCTCGCCGATGACGCCGTCGCCGATGCCGCCGGCCAGCAACTGCAGCAGGCGTCCGTGCGCTGGCAGGCACGACGCGCGGAACCCGGCCCGCCGGGCGGTCGCGACCGCCCGCTCGACGAGCGGCGGCAGGTCGCGGACATCCCGGTAGGCGTCGGTCCCGTTAGTCGACACGCCGCTATTGTTCACCAGGCCCGCAGGCTGGACTAATCCGGACAGGTCGGCGACGAGGCCTGCGGCGCTGGCGGGGCTAGCGGGGTCGGCGGCGCGGCCGGGGGAGCGGCCGCGGTGCGGGGCCGGATGGTGCCCGCCAGGAGCACGATCATGGCGCAGAGCACCGCGACGACCCCGAGCGCCGCCGGCAGGCTGGTGACCTCCGCCAGGCCGCCGATGAGGGGCGGCCCCGCCAGCGACCCCAGGTACCCGGCCGACGTGGCGAACGCGAGATTAGGTCCGGGCCGGCCGAGCCTGGCGGCGGCGGTGAAGGCCAGCGGGACGACCACGGACAGGCCGCCGCCGAGCAGCGCGAACCCGGCCAGGCCCGACCACACCTGGCCGACGAGCAGCGCGCCCCCGAAGCCGGCGCCCGCCACCGTCGCCGACAGCCGGACGAGGCGCACGGGACCGAGGCGGTCGGCCAGCCAGTCGCCGCTCAGCCGGCCCGCCGTCATAGCGCACGAGAACACGGTGAAGCCGACCGCCGCCAGCGCGGGCGAGGCGCCGAGCGAGGAATGCAGGTAGACCGCGCTCCAGTTGCTGGCCGATCCCTCGCCGAGGAAGCTGGCGAACGACATCGCGCCCAGGGCCAGCAGGGCCCAGGACCACTTGGGCCAGCGGGACCGGGGGCTCAAGTGGCCGGCGCCGTGGTGCGTCGGGCGCGCGGCGAAGGCCTGGGCACTGCACAGGCCGACGACCGCGATCGTGGCGCCCGCGATGATGAACGTGGTCCTGGCGCTGACGCCCGTCGCGGCCGCGACGGCGCCCAGGCCCGCCCCGGCCAGGCCGCCGATGCTGTAGGCGCCGTGAAATCCGCTCATCACGCGGCGGCCGAGCTGATCCTGGACCGCGGCGGCCTCGGTGTTCATCCCGACGTCGACGATGCCGATCCCCGCGCCCCAGCCGGTGAGGACGATGAACAGCTGCCAGGTCGACGTGGCCAGCGTGGTCAGCGGCAGGAACCCGGCCACGGCCACCAGGCCGACCCGGACCACGCGGCGCGGTGCCATCGAGGCCAGGATCGCGCCGATCGCGGGCATCGCCAGGACGCAGCCCAGTGCCGGGCCCAGCAGGGCCAGGCCGAGGAGACCGGGCGACAGGTGCAGGCCGGCCTTGATGGCCGGAATCCGGGCCGCCCAGGTGCCCTCCGCGCCGCCGAGCAGGACGAAGACCGCGGCGATCGCCGGCCGGCGCAGCCGGGAGGATGGCTGGTCAGGCACGCTGCACCAGCAGGCCCGCCGCCTCCAGCGAGCTGGTCAGCTCGGGGTCAGCGTCGGTGACCAGCCGCTGCGCCTGCGCGAGCGAGCAGACGTGCCCGAACGTTACCTGCCCGATCTTCGTGGCATCGCTGGCCAGGACGGTGCGGCGGGCCGCGCGCAGGGCGGCCCGCTTCACCCGGGCGTCGGCAGGCACGTGCGTGGTCACTCCTTCTCGCTCGTGCAGCCCGCAGCAGCCCAGCACCAGGGTGTCGAAGCGCAGGCGCTCGAAGGCGACCTCCGCGAGGTCGCCGGTCACGACCAGCTCACCAGGCCGGACGTCGCCGCCCGGGCTGATGAGGCTGACGGCGTCGTCGTCGGCGAGCTCCAGCAGGGCCCGCAGCCCGAGCGGCAGCACGGTCACCGGGCGGCCCCGCAGCGCGCGAGCGACCTCCAGCGTGGTGGTGCCGCTGTCCAGGATGACGGTCTCACCGTCGTCGATCAGCGCGGCGACGGCCCGGCCGATCCGCTGCTTGGCCTCGGTCGCCTCCAGTGCCCGGGCAGCGTAGGGCATCTCATCCCGCCGTAGCTGCACGCGGATGGCGCCCCCGTGCACCCGCCGCACGACCCCGTCGCGCTCCAGGGCGTCCAGGTCCCGCCGGACGGTCATCTCGGAGCAGCTCAGCTCGGCAGCTAGCTGCCGGACCAGGACCGCGCCATCCCGCTGCAGCACGTCCAGGAGGGCCCGCCGCCGGTTTTGCACGTGCATGGTGAGTATTCAACCATTATTTATGTGGGTTTGAACGGCATGTCTGTTCGTATCGCTCCGGCTAGGCGAGACCGGACACGCCGTCCAGGATCAGCGCCACTCCGGCGACCGTCAGCGCCCCGGCGACCATGGCGTGCCCGTGCACGCGCAGCCAGCCATTGAACGCCTTGAGCCCGCGCGTGGTCGCATCCGGTGCGATCAGGTGGAACCCGAACGGCAGCCACACGAACATCACGTTGATGAGCACGACCACCGTCAGCGTCAGCGCGCTGGCGAGCGTGCTGGCGTGCGCCGTCGCGATCACCTGGACGGCGGCCACGAAACTGGCCGACGGGACGAAGACGATGATCCCGGTGGCGAAGGCGGCCAGCGCTCCCGGCCGGGCCATCATCCTGGTCATCAGGCTGGGCTTCTTCTTCTTGTCCGGATCAGGCGGCTTCGGCTTGCGCAGCGCCATGAAGACGCCGCTAGCCAGCGCGAGCACGCCCAGCCCGAGCCGCAGGCCGTACCGGGGCGTCCGGTTGGACGCCAGGCTCATCCCGCCGGCCCGCAGGGCCACCAGCACGATCACGCCCATCACCACGGTCATCGTGATCGCGCCCGCCAGGAACACCAGCGTGATCCGCCGCGGGCTGACCGAGCCCAGGTAAACCGCGCAGACCAGGATGGCCGCCGGGGACAGCGCGGCCAGCAGGGCCAGCCCCGCGGCGGTGGCAAGCATGCCGCCACCCTGGGCCAGAGCGGCGGCGCTGACATCACCCGGTGCGAGTGAACACCCGGCGCGAGTGAACAGCGCTGGCTGGCCGAGCCGACCGGGTTGGTAAGCGGGTGATGGTCCGCAGATGTGGCTGGCGCGGGGAAGGAGTCCAGCGGCTCGCGGATGAAACCGGTCCCACTTCCAGCACAGCACCACATCCACCGCGTGCGCATCGACCAGCCGCGGCACCTCCTCATACCCCGGCTTGGCACTTTCCCGGCGCGGTCGGGCCCTTCCGCGTCACCGTTTAGCCGGGCCGAGGCGGTCGGCCAGGAGCTGGGCGAGATGCAAGCCGGACCTGCCGGACAGGTCGGTCAGCTGGGTGCGGCAGGAGAAGCCGTCGGCCAGCACCACCGTGTCCGGCCCGGCCGCGCTGACCGCCGGCAGCAGCGCGGTGCCCGCCACGGCGGCCGACACGTCATAGTGCCCGCGTTCCATCCCGAAGTTGCCGGCCAGCCCGCAGCAGCCACCTAGCCGCGTCAGCTCGGCGCCGGCCCGCCGCAGTAGCGCCGCGTCGGCGTCCCAGCCCATGACGGCGCTGTGATGACAGTGCGGCTGAGCCACCACCGTGGTGCCATCCAGCCGGGGCGGCGCCCAGCCCGGCACGCCGGCCAGCAGCTCGCTGAGCGTCTGGACCGAGCCGGCCAGCGCCCGGGCGTCCGCGGTTTCCAGCAGGTCGGCGGAGTCGGAGCGCAGCGTGGCCGTGCAGGAGGGTTCCAGCCCCACGATGGGGATCCCGGCGCGGCGCGCCGGGCTCAGCTCCGCCACCGTGCGCCCCAGTATCCGCCGGGCCGCGCCGAGCTGGCCGGTGCTGATCCAGGTGATCGCGCAGCACGTGGGCCGGCGCGGGATGGTGACGCTGAACCCCGCGTCCGCCAGGACGGCGACCGCGGCCTTGCCGATCTCCGGCTCGAAATAGTCCGTGAACGTGTCCACCAGCAGCAGGACCGGCGTCCCCGCCGCCTGCCCGGCCTGCCTGGCCCGCCCCGCCTGCCCCGCCTGCCCGGCCGCGCGGCGGCGGTACCAGGACCGGAACGTCTCCGGCGCGAAGGGCGGCAGGGACCGGCGGGCCTCGATGCCCGCCGCCAGCCGCGCGGCCCGGCCCAGCCCGGGCGTGGTGAGCGCGGCGTTGGCCAGGCCGGGAGCCAGGGCGGCCAGCCGGGCCCAGCGCGGCAGCTGCCCCAGCGAGTAATGACTGCGTGGCCGCAGCCGTCCGCGGTAGGCCTGATGGAGCACCTCGGCCTTGTAGGCCGCCATGTCCACCCCGGCCGGGCACTCGGCCGAGCATGCCTTGCAGGACAGGCACAGGTCCAGCGCCTCGCGGACCTCGGGGGCGCGCCAGCCGCCGGTGACGAGCGTGCCGTTAATCATTTCCTGTAGCACCCGGGCGCGGCCCCGGGTGGAGTCCTTCTCATCGCTGGTGGCCTGATAGGACGGGCACATGACGCGGCTGGTGCCGGCCGTGCTGGCCACGCACTTGCCGACTCCCGAGCAGCGGTGCACCGCCGCGGCGAAGCTGCCGCCGTCCCGGGGATACGACAGGGCGAGCGACGTGCGGCCGCCCTGACCCGTGGTGAGGTTCGCCTCGGCCGCCCGGACATCGGCGTCGACTGGGCGGGGCCGGACCCCTACTCCGGGGTTGAGCACCCCGGCCGGATCGAAGACGTCCTTGACACGGCCGAACAGCGCCATCGCCGCGGGCGAGTACATCACCGGCAGCAGCTCGCTGCGGGCCCGGCCGTCCCCGTGCTCGCCCGACAGCGATCCGCCGTAACGGGTCACCAGCGCGGCCGCCTGCTGGAGGAAGCCGCGCAGCACGGCCCGGCCATCGGGCCGGTCCAGCGGAAAGTCCAGCCGCAGGTGTACGCAGCCGTCACCGAAATGGCCATACGGGATCCCGGCCAGCCCGTGCCCGGCGAGCAGGTCGTCGAGGTCACGCAGGTAGCTCCCGAGCGAGGCCGGCGGTACCGCCGAGTCCTCCCAGCCCGGATAGGCGGGGGCGCCGGCGGCGGTGCGCCCGGCCAGTCCCGCCCCGTCCTCGCGGATCCGCCACAGCGCGGCGGCGTGGCCGGGGTCGGTCACGACCATGCCGGAGACGGCGCCCGCCGTCCGCAGGACCCGCCGCGCCTGGCTCAGGGCCTCATCGGGGGTCTCGCCGGTGGTCTCGACGAACAGCCAGCCAGATCCTGGCGGCAGGTCCGGGATGCGGCCGGCGCCGCGACGCTGGCGGACCACGTCGACCAGTCGCGAGTCCATGCCCTCGCAGGTCGCCGGGTGCAGCGGCAGGATCCCCGGGGTGGCGTCGGCCGCGCTGACCATGTCGGGGTAGCCCAGCACGGCCAGCACCCGGTGCGGAGGGTTGCGGACCAGCGCGACCGTCGCGCCGGTGACGATGGCCAGCGTGCCCTCGCTGCCCACCAGGGCCCGGCGGACATCGAAGCCATGCTCGGGCAGCAGATGCTCCAGCGCGTAGCCGGATACCTGGCGGCTGAAGCGGCCCAGCTCGGTCCGGATGGTGGCCAGGCCGCCGGCCACGACCTCGCCGAGCGCGGCCAGTTGGGGGTCGGCGCCCGGCGCCCCGGCGGGCCCCGGCAGCCCGGCAGGCTCTGGCGCCCCGGTCAGCCGCAGGCGGCTGCCCGTGCCGGTCAGGGCGTCCAGGGCCAGCACGTTGTCCGAGGTCCGGCCGTACTGCAGGGACCGTGACCCGCAAGAGTTGTTGCCGATCATGCCGCCGATGGTGCAGCGGTCATGAGTCGATGGGTCCGGGCCGAACCGCAGGCCGTGCGGGGCCGCGGCGCGCTGCAGCCGGGCCTGCACCACGCCGGGCTGGACCGTGGCGGTGGCGGCCTGCGGGTCGATGCCGACGACCTGGTCCATGTGCCGGCTGAAGTCCAGGACCACGCCGGTCCCGACCGCGTTCCCCGCGATCGAGGTCCCGGCGCCACGGCAGGTCAGCGGCACGCCGAGGGCAGAGCAGGCCGCCAGGGCCGCCGCGACCTCATCGGCGTCGCGCGGGTGGGCCACGACGGCCGGCACCACGCGGTACAGCGAGGCGTCGCTGGAGTAGAGCGCGCGCCGCAGGGATGAGTCGCTCAGGTCCCCGATCCCGGCGTGCCGGAGCGCGGCGGTGATCTCCGTGGCCGGGGGGCGCTGCTGCTTCATCGTGCCAACGTCGCATGTCGCATGTTACGTGTCAAGAAAGGCACCGAGGAGTTATCGTGACGGCATGCCCCGCGAGCAGGACGACACCGCGCTCGACCGGCTGGCCGGCCCCGCGGAATCGCTGGCCGACCAGGCGGTGGCGGCGATCCGGGCCGCGATCCGGGATGGCACGCTGCGGGCGGGCCGCCTCTACTCCGCCTATCAGATCGCCAGCCACCTGGGAGTGTCCCGAAGCCCGGTGCGTGAGGCACTGATGCGACTGGCCGAGGCGGGCATGGTGGCGTTCGAGCGAAACCGGGGTTTCCGGATCGTGATCCCGGGTGCCGCCGACATCGCCGAGATATTCCAGCTCCGGCTGCTGCTGGAGGTGCCGGCGGTCCGCCAGGCGGCGAAACGGGCGCAGCCTGGCCTGGTCACGGGCCTGGCGGCGGAGCTGTCGCAGATGCGCGCGGCGGCGGCCGGTCACGATGAGGCGCTGTTCATGCGTCACGATCAGCGGCTGCACCGGCTGATCCTGGAGACGGCGGGCAATGCCCGGCTCACCGCCCTGGTCGACAACCTGCGGGACGCCACCCGGACGCTGGGCGCCTCGACCGCGGACCGCTCGCGCGACCTGAACGACATCGCGGCCGAGCACGTGCCGATCGTCGATGCCATCGCCGCGGCGGACGCGACGGCGGCCGGGGAAGCCATGGCCTACCACGTCGCGCACACCGGCAAGCTGCTGGTCGCGCAGGCGGTCGCGGGTCACGGCGTCGGGCAGCCCAGCGCCGATGAGCTATGGGCGGGCGCGGCGCTGGGCTAAGGACGAAGCCGGATCAGACGGGGCCAACCGGGAAGGCCCGCTCGGCGTCCTAGGATCGCGGCTATCCGAGCCGCTCCCGGGAAGTAAAGGACAACCGCCATGACCGCACCTGCACCTGCACCTGCACCTGCACCTGTCAGCCGGAGGGCACGGATAACCGCCGGGGCGCCGGCCGCGGCCGGGCTGGCCTGCGTCGCGGCGCTCCTCGCGGCGTGCGGGTCCTCCGCCGGCTCGTCCGGCGCCGCCCGGTCGACGGTCACGGTGACGGCCACCCCGACCGCGTCGGCCAGCACGGCCCCCGCCGCCTCGGCCGCGGCAACCTCGTCGGCGCCCGGCGTCCCCGCCTGCCCGACCCGGTCCCTGCAGGTGAAGCTCGGTGTCGCGCAGGGCACGGCCGGCAGCGTCTACACCGTGCTCGACTTCGTGAACATCTCCAATGTCACCTGCACCCTGTACGGCTATCCCGGAGTCTCGCTGGCCGGCGGCAAGCCCGTCAGCCAGATCGGCCTGGCGGCGGTGGAGGACCACACCAGCGCGCGGGAACTGGTGACGCTCGCGCCGCAGGCGGTTGCCAATGCGCTACTCAAGATCATCGACGCGGGCAACTACTCGGTATCCACGTGCGGTCCCGCCACCGCGCACTACCTGCAGATCTTCCCGCCGAACCAGACGACGCCGACCTACCTGGCCTACACCACGCAGGCCTGCGCCAAGTCGGTCGCGCTCCTGACCATCGGCGCGGTCCGGCCAGGGTCGGGCAGCTCTTCCTGAGTGCCCTTCCCTGTCCGGACCGCGCCGGGGCACACCGGTGTGCCCCGGCGCGCGGGCTAGGGGCCGACCGGCTCCCAGACGGGGACCGGCGGCGCTTCTACGCCGGGGACGGACGCGGCGTGCGAGACGCTGGCCGGCAGTGCCTTCACGCGATGGCGGGGGGTGACGGCGGCCGCGAACCAGGTGGTCGCCAGGCCCTGGCCGCCCGACCAGATCTCGTCCCCGGCGATGATGCCCTGCAGGTACCAGGACCGGGAGATCAGGTGCCGCCGGACGGCGTCCGCCAGGACCGCCGCGATGTTCATCTTCCTGGCGTGCCAGGTCGGGGCGGCCAGCCGGTACTGCACGTACTGCCAGCCGCCGGGAATGACGTTGGCCCCGGTGCGCCAGTGCGTGAGGTAGAACCACCGGCCGGCGACCTTGACCTTCCGGGTCCCGACGAGGCCGCCGACCCGGTAGTGCGGCATGGTCGCGTGCAGCCAGATCATGACCTCGGCCCGGTCGGCGTGGCCGCGGTCGGGGAGCCGGGTGGAGTTGAGCCACAGGTCATAGCCGGCGTTCCAGGTGCCGGAAGCACGCTCCTGGGTGTACCAGGCGGAGGTGGCGGTCTTGAGGTTGCTGACCTGCAGGGGAAGCACCGAGCCGGGCGTGCAGTATCCCCAGTAGCAGCCGTACTCGATGTAGGGGAAGGCCTGGACCGGGTTGCCGCGACTGTGCGCCCGCGAGACGCTCACCCGCCACGCCGGCCGGCCGCCGGGAGTGAGGGTCACGCACTGCCTGGGGTCCTGCGAGCCGAACCGGTCGTCCTGTACCCGGTAGCGCTGGCCGTCGACGTAAGCCCAGGGGTTGAGGGCCTGATGCTGCTGCTTGAGGAGCACCGAGCAGAGGGTCTGCGTCCGGCTCGACTTCGCGGGTGCGGCGGCCGCGGCGGCGATCGGCACCGCCAGGCCGACGAGGCCGGCCGACGCCGCCACCGCCAGCATGGCCGCGATGCCCCCGGTCGCTCCGCTGCCGCGGCCGAGCCGGGAGCCGCGGCGCCGGGTACCGCGGCGCAAGCGCAAGAGCCCGTCCTGCGACATCGGAGCCTCCCTCTGACGGCATTATGGCCGAATTCGCGCGAGCGACCATTATGGTCCCTTCAACCCATCATTAAACTGATATCAGCAGACAG
>DATKRH010000113.1:0-7683 GCA_035532295.1 Streptosporangiaceae bacterium | reverse complement strand
TCGGGTGCCCGGATCATCCGGCCTTGTGGGTGACCGAGCGGGGCGGGCGGGTCAAGCCGGCCGAGATCAACGCCCGGTTCGTCGCCTACCGCGACGCGCTGGGCCTGCCCGCTGCCCTGGTCCCGCATAGCCTGCGGCACTCGTGGGTCACGCACCTGACCGAGGACGGGGTGGGCCGGCGGTTCATCCAGGAGGCCGCGGGGCACCGCTGCGATACTTCGACGGCGATTTACACGCATGTCAGCGGCGACTTCATGAACACCGCGCTGCGCAAGGCGCTGGCCCCGGCGCTCGGCGGGCAGCCGGGCTGAGGACGGGAGGAACTGATGACGCGGAAGCTGGATTACCGGTGGAACCTGCGGCAGGTGATGGCCAGCCGGGAGATGTTCCAGACGACCGACCTGGCCCCGTTGCTGGCCGAGCGGGGCATCGACTTGTCGTCCAGCCAGGTCTACCGGCTGGTCACCGAGCGGCCCGAGCGGCTGAGCCTGAAGGTGCTGATGGCGCTGCTGGACATCCTGGACTGCACGATGGAGGACCTGATCGAGCCGGCCGCCGCGGGTAAGCCTGCCCGCAAGGCGAAGACCGCCTCGGGGGAGGACGCCGGGGTCGGGGAACTGCGTCCCAGGCGGGCCAGGATCACCCGGGACGGCGGCTGAGCGATGCCCGCGGGCATCCCGGACGTGCTGGCTGACCCGGTCAGCGTCATCGTCGCGATGATCAGCGGCATCGAGCCGGCCCTGGAACTGCCGGTGATCGAGCACGTGGTGATCAGCGTGGCCGGCGGCCGGGCCAAGCGGCGCAAGCTCGCCCAGGCCCTCGCCCAGCGGCCCGCGATCCACGCCGACGGCCGGTCGCCCGCGCCCCGGGCTGCCGGAGACCTGCTGGTCGCGCTGCGGAAGGCGGGCGCGGGCACCGTCTCGGCCCCCGCCTGCGCCGGATGCGGGAAGGAACTGCGCAGCTTCCAGCGTCGCGGCGAGGACTGGTTCTGCTCCGCCTGCGGGCCGAAGCGCGAGCCGTGCGCAGGCTGCGGCAAGATCAGGGTGATCCGCCTGCGTGACCGGAACGGCCGGGCGCGGTGCGCGAAGTGCCCGCCAGCCGGAGACCCGGTGGCCATCGTGACGGGCATCGTCACGGCGATCGACCCGGGACTGCCGGCCGGGACCGTCGCCGCCGCCGTGACCGTAGCAGCGACGCAGGCAGGGCAGCGTCACCAGCTCGCCTGGGCCCTGCAGGACCGGCCCGGGCTGCTGACCGGGGCAGGCGCCACGGCACCGGTCCCGTCGGTGCTGCGGCTGATCGACCTGCTCACCCAGGCCGGCGCCAACGGCATCGTCCGGCCGCCCTGCCCGCACCGCGGCCGGGTAATCCCCCTCGTCAAGCCCCGCGACGGGCTCCGGCTCTGCCGCAACTGCGTGGCCAGGTCGCGGGCCGAACCCTGCTCTCGCTGCGGGACCGTCCGCGAGGCAGCGACCCGCGACCAGGACGGCCGGCCGCTGTGTCCGCACTGCCTGGTCACCGACCCGGCCAACCAGGAAACCTGCGCCGGCTGCGATCGCCGCCGGCCGGTCAGCGTCCGCACGCCCGCCGGCCCGCTCTGCCCCAGCTGCCGCCCCCTGAAAACCGCGACCTGCGGTATCTGCGGCCGCCAGGCACCGTGCGTGACCTCGCAGGCCACCGGCGAGCCCTGGTGCGGGGCCTGCAAGCAGCGCCGGGCACGCTGCTCGGGCTGCGGCCGGACCAGCCGGGTCCGCGGCGGCACCCGGGCCGAACCGCTGTGCGCCACCTGCACCCGTCCCGACGCCGGATTCTGGACCAGCTGCCCGGCCTGCAGCGAAACCGGCCGGATCCACGCCGGGCGGTGCGCCCGGTGCGCGGTCGGCCGGCGGCTGCATGAGCTGCTCGGCGACGAGACCGGCGAAATCCGCCCGCACCTTCACGCTCTCTACCAGGCACTCGCGACCGCCGAGCGACCGGGCACGGTCGCGGCCTGGCTGGACAAGAGCCCGGCCCCGGCGATCTTGCAAAGCATGGACGCCGGGGCCGGGCTTACCCATGCCGCTCTCGACGCGCTGCCTGCCGGCAAGCCGGTCGAGCACCTGCGCAGCGTCCTGGTCGCCATCGGAACGCTGCCCCACCGCGATGAGCAGACGGCCCGGCTGGAACGCTGGATCACCACCGTGATAACCGGCCGCAGCGACCCCGGCCAGCAGCACCTGCTGCACCACTACTCCGTCTGGCATCTGCTGCGCCGCCTGCGCCGCCGCACCGGAGGCGCCGATACCACCCACGACCAGCTGGTCGGCGTCCGCCAGCACGTCAAGGCCGCAATCGCGTTCCTGGACTGGCTCACCGCCCGCGACCTCACCCTGGCCGCCTGCCGGCAAAGCGACCTGGATGCCTGGATCACCAGCGACCATGCCTCCTATCGCCGCGAGACCGGGCACTTCATCCGCTGGGCGAAAAAGCAGAAGCTGACCAGCCTTGATTTCCCCGCCACCCGGTGGGGCGGCCCGTCCCGCGTCATCGACACCGAGGCCCGCTGGGAACAAGCCCGGCGGCTGCTCCACGACGGCAGCCTCGGTCCCGAAGACCGCGTCGCCGGGCTCCTCGTCTTGCTCTACGCCCAGTGGCCATCGGTCATCAGCCGTCTCACCCTCGGCCACGTCCACGCTGGTGACCAGCAAGTGCAGCTGAGCCTGGGACGCGAGCCGGTCATCCTGCCCGAGCCCCTCGCCAGCCTCGTCCGGCAGCTGCTCGCCGCCCGCCGCGGTCACGCCGCCATCGGTGATGACGGCGCCTCGGCCTGGCTGTTCCCCGGCGGCCAGCCCGGACGGCCGATCAGTTCCTACCGCCTGGCCGAACGTCTCCGCGAGCACGGCATCTACTCCGGCCAGGCCCGCTCCGCCGCACTGTTCCAGCTCGCGACTGACCTGCCCGCCGCCGTCCTGGCCCGCCTGCTCGGCATCCACATCACGATCGCCGTCGCCTGGCAGCGAGCATCCGCCGGAGATCGGGCCGCCTACGCCGCTGAGATAAGCCGCCGCAAGGAAACAGGCAATGACACCCCAACGTGAAACAGTCGGTCCATGACGACCCGCCACGGCCTCGACATCATCCAGCTCACGCACCCGGGCGACGCCGATCCAGCGGCCAGGCAGGAGCTGACCGCGTGCTGGATAGCGGTCACGAATGCCGGCGGCGCCGCGGGATTCCCGTTTCCCCCGGTCAACGCCAGCCACGTCGCCCCGGCAGTCGATACCCTCGCCGACGGCCTCGAATGGCAGCGAAGCCGCATACTGCTCGCCCGCAGCGACGGCACGCTCGCAGGATGGGTAGTCCTCAGCCGCGATCCGAGTCCCCTCATCGCCCACTGGGGAACCGTGAACCACCTGCAGACCCAGCCCGAACACCGCGACCAGGGCATCGGGTCGGCCCTGATGCGCCGGCTCCGGCAAGTCGCCCGGGACGAAATGGGTCTCGAGCAACTCCACCTCGCGGCCCGCGGGGGAACAGGACTCGAAGACTTCTACGCCCGGCTTGGCTGGCGGGAAGTAGGCCGCTGGCCGGGCAAGCTCCGGCTTGCCCCCGACGACACCAGAGACGAGATTCTGATGATCCTCACGCCGTTGTGACCGCACCCATTCCGACAGTTCTGATACCTGAGTCCGCCAGAGCAGGTCTCCATCCGCGCCCTGCAGGCCATCCACGCCGCCACCCACCCCGCCGCCGGCAACAACCCGCACGGCCAGCGTGACGATGCCCCCGGCGATGACCAGACCAGGCGGGTGGCCGTCTCCCAGCTGCTCGCCACCCTGGACGACGAAGCGGGCCTGGAAGAGCCGGGAGCCGCGTCGTGACCCCGGCGGAGCTGGCTGGGCAGGCCGCCGAGATGGTCCGGGCGCTCAACCACGCCACCCTCCCCTGCGCCGGCGGCCTGGAATACCCCGCCGACGCTTATGAGGTCACCGGGCAGCTGTCCGTCCTCGCCGCCCGGCTCCCGCAGGCCCTGGCCCAGCTCCTCGCCTTCCTCGCCGGGCAGGCCGCCGCAGGGGCGATCACCGTCGTCGCCGGGCAGCACGCCGGGAACCCGGCAGCCATGCTCGCCTCCGTCACCGCCGACCTGGACGCCGCGGTCGCCTCCGCCCGCCGCCTGCACCAGGCCCTCGACGCCGCCCAGAACCATCTCACCTGGGCCGCGGGCACCGAGCGGTAGCTTTTCCCCTTGATTACCTATAAGGCTGAATTCGGCAACTGTCCCGTCAGTCAGCCCGCCACAGCGTGTCGGCTGATTCTTTCGGCAACTGCGGCGGGCCGCCCGCTGGCGTGGCCGGGGATCCCCGGTTCAGGGCCTACCCTGGTGTCATGGTGATGACCGTTCAATTGCCCGATCAGCTGGCCGCCGTGCTGGAGGCCGAGGCCGCCCGCCGGGGCCAGTCCCCGGACCGGGTCGCGGCTGACCTGCTGGCCGAGCGGCTGCCCGCCGAGGTGTCGGGGGACCCGGTCGAGGCGTTCATCGGCGCCGCGGATTCCGGTGACGCCGAGTGGGCCGGGCGGGACAGCCATCAGCTGCGGGCCGGGGCCGCCGCCCGCCGCGCCAGCTGACCGCGCCAGGGACTCGTCGTGCTGCTGGTCGACACCAATATCTGGCTGGCCGCCGCTGACCGCCGTTCGGACCGCCACGGTGAGTGCGCGGCGATCTTGCGGGAGCACCGCAGGAAGCTGGCGGCCCCGGTCCCGGTGATCGCGGAGGCGTCCTGGCTGATCCTGGACCGGCTCGGCACCGCCGCCCAGGCCGCGTTCCTGCGGCTGGTCACCAGCGGCCAGCTCGCCCCGGTCGACCTCACCGGCGAGGACTGGCAGCGCTGCGCCGGCCTGGCCGAGCAGTACGCCAGCTTGCGGCTGGACCTGATCGACGCGTCCCTGGTCGCTGTCGCCGAGCGGCTTGGCCAGACCAGGCTGGCCACCCTCAACCACCGCGACTTCACCGTCGTCCGCCCCCGCCACGCCGCCGCGTTCACCCTCCTGCCCGGCTGACTCTCCCGGCAGCCCCGTCTGGCAGCGCTCCGGCGATTCTTCCGGCAACTGACGCCACCCGTCCCGGCGCGGCCGGCGATTCTTTCGGCAACTTCTCCCGGCGGTCCCTGGCCGCTGGCAGGCTCGGCGGCATGCGCCCCGCCCGCCGCCGGCTGGCCTTCTTCTCAGCCGCCATCGCCTCGCTGGCGGCCGTCCTGGCGGTCGTGCTGCCCGCCGGGATCGCGTCGGCGGCGAGCCGCTCCGCGGCTGGAAACCGCGTCTGGGCGATTTCCCTCGCGGCCCTCTCGGGCATCAGGGCTGACCGGCTTGTTTCCGCAGGTGAGCGTCTAGGTGAAGTCTCTTCGTGTCCGTTTGATGCGTCTGGTGCGTGTGCTGCCCCAGATGCAGCGTCGGCAGCTTCGAATGTCACGCGCGTGGGACGATGGATGGGCCAGCCTGAGTTCAATCAGATGTCCAGTACAGGTCGGGTGGTCGAGGGTGCAGGCGGTCGGACTTATGTCATCAGCCCGCCTGATCCCGCTGCCTACCCTTCTCGGGCCGCCGCCGCCGGAAATGCCGCCCGCGACGTGCATTGTTTGGGTGTGTGCGAAATGAACCTTATCGAATCACTGCTGATGCGGGTCAACTCGCTAGCTTCCTGGCTCAGCGTTCGCGACATTACTCTCAAGTCAGGTAGCTCGCGGGATGATGTCCTGCGCCGTTCTGCCTGGGTCAACGTGAGTCGTGGCGATCGCGAAGCTGAGCTTCTCCTCTGGGAGAGTGGTGAGGCTGAGTTCAGTTCATCGGATCCGAAAGGTGGTATCACTCAGGAGCATTATGAAATTGAGAGCGTCAGTGGTCTCGGGCTAGTGCTAGGTCGGCTGCTCGGCTCGATCGACTGAACGTCGCTTTGCCCCAGAAGCAGCAGGGGGCCTTCCAGAAGCGGGGCCGTCGGTCTTCCGGACTCCGCGTCTGGGATCTGGTCCTTCGGAGTTGCGTGGCGGCCTGAACCCGGCTAGCCACGTGGAAGGCGATCAGAGCGCGTATGTTGGCACGGAGAATGTCGCCCGCGACTACGCGAATCCGAAGGTCGGCGGCTACGAGAACGGCTATGTCCAGTTCGATATGAAGCCACAGTTCGCGAGTGAGTTCGGTCAAGACAGGTTCTCCCCTACGTCACTACTACCGGCGAGACCGGATCTGAGTGGCAGATTCCACTGAACATGATCGACAGATTCAACGAGCTGACCGTGAACCGAACCTGAATCAAATGGTGATATCGCAGCCTATATTCTAGCAAGGGCATAGCTACTTCGGAGGTGCCGTGGCCGGACCTGCGGGAGCGATAGTCGGCGGATCATCGGAAGCGAGCTTGCTGACAAGGCATGAAATGCCGTCGGCAGTTGGTTCTGATAATGTTATTCGACTATCGGATAAACAGGGAGATAGTACCTGGCTGAAGTGCGCGAATCATCTAGCAGTCCGCAGAGTTGAGTCAGCACACGGAGGACCTGGTGGGCGAGGACACGGACGATAGGCCGATCGAGTGGGATTACGGTGACCGTGATCTGCCGACTCCCGAAGAGGAGGAGTTCGCCCGCTCGCTCGTGGCCCTTGATCGCACGTGTGGCTTCTACCTGTACAAGGACACGGACGGCACCCCGTGGATGCTGATCTCCTCGCACGTGCACACCAGTCCGCGCAGCGGCGGCGCCACGCTGCGGGTGGATTCCGATTCCGCGGCGTTCGGGGCGGGAGGAGCGCGAGCGGACTGAACGATGGGATATGGGGGTGCGTGCGGAGCGGCCCGGTGTGCTGCTCGAGCCTCCGGCCCGGTTCGAGGTTCGCGCGGAAGGCCGCTCCCTGCCGGAACTGGCCAGGGCGACGCATGAGTGTCTTCAAAGCTGCGGCACGGAGCTTGTCGCCCTCGCCGAGGCGTATGAACGGCAACCCCCGCCGTCCCGCTTCCGTGCCGGATGGCCGCGCCGCTGTCGGTGACTCGCCTCCGCCTCTTCCGTGAGCGAGATGCCGCCTGGACAGCAGTCCGTCACAGGCCCGGAGGGCCGCCATCGGGTCATCCCCGCACTGGCGGCCATACTGGAATGGTCAGGCCAGTGCAGCCGCCGGTCTGGCCGGGACGGAGATGCGGTCGAGGTCGCGGGCGAGGATGAGCTGGCCGCGGAAAGCGGTTTCGGCTTCGGCGCGGAGCTGGCTGGTTCCCTCGTTCTCGTATCGCTGGGAAAAATGCGTCAGGACAAGAAGCCGGGCCCCGGATTCGGCGGCGATCTGGCCGGCCTGCGCGGCGGTGAGGTGGCCGGCCTGGCGGGCCAGGCCGGCCTGGCCCTGCCCGAAAGTCGCCTCGCAGACCAGCAGGTCGGCGTCGGCTGCGAGCTCGAACGCGGCGTCGCAGAGCCCGGTATCCATGACGAACGCGAACCGCTGCCCCGGCCGGGGCTCGCTGACGTCCTCGAGCATGATCCGCCGGCCGTCGAGGTCCAGATATCCGTCGCGGATCAGTTCGCCGATCCGCGGCCCGGTGACGCCGGCGGCGGCGAGCTTGCCGGGCAGCACCTCCGCAACACGCATACCACAACAATGACAGCCGGAACGCGAAGCTACGGGTTAATCTTCTGCGAGCCCTAACGGCTGGGTTCGCCGTTGTCTTAG
>DATKRH010000112.1:0-67796 GCA_035532295.1 Streptosporangiaceae bacterium | reverse complement strand
CCCGGCAACGGCTAAGGCTGCGACGGTGGTCTTGCCCACGCCGACCGGTCCGTCGATCGTGGCCAGGAAACCCGGAGTTGCCGAGGCGGCCGGAACATCGATCCTGGCCGGGTTGGCCTCGATCCAGCTGGCGTCCGCTCTGGCCTGAGCTTGCACGGGCTCCTGGAGATTCGGCCTGGTCTATTCGGCGCTGATCCTCCGGGCCCATGCGCGCATCCGTTCCCTGAGTGCCGCTGTGTCCTTCGGGCTCATTCCGTACGGCTGGAACAGGCTGTCTGGCAGGCGGTCGATCGCAGCGAGCGCCTCCGCGAACCACGACTGGTCGAAGCCGGGATCGTGATCCGCGGCCAGGTCGAGCAACTCGTCTTCTGCGTACCGGCCGCTGGTCAGGATGGCGTCCACGTCGATGTAGTCCCTTACCTCTGCTCGTCCGAACAGGGCGCAGACCTTGTTAGCCACGGCATCGTCCGCGTGCAGCACAGGCCCGACCGCCAGGCGGACTGGTTCGTTCTTTCGCCAGTCCAGCCCCAGTTCGACCTTCGCGCTTTCCGCAGCGGACCTGACATCAAGGCGCGCGAAGGATGCACTCCGAAGTTCGGTTTCGACCTGGAGTCCTTCGCGCAGGTAGGCAGCAATGACGACCTCCACCGCATGGGTAATGTCGGATTCGGCGCTGGCCTCAGCGAGAAGGTCGACATCGGAGGACATACGGTTCAGGAAGCCGTGGGCCTGAACTGCGTACCCACCCGCCAGCGCGAAGCCGAAGGACCCGGCCGCATCCAGCGCGACGCGGGCGAGCCGCTCGTGAAATGGATCCATGCCAGGGATCGGCCCCGTGCCTACGCGGCGAGCCTCAGGTCGGGGAAACGATCTTCCCAGCTTCGCCGGACACGAGCTGGCAGGAATAGTCGGCCCCAGACCTGGCGGAGAACATCTTCGTTGATGTACGAGCGCAAGTCATCAGCCCGGGTCGCTTCCCGGATCACGCGTTCGTACATCACGTTCCGTTCTCCCGGATCATCCAGGTGGAACTCGGTTCGTTCTGACCAGTCCAGGCGCAACGGCAACTGGATGACACCAGTCACCGGCCCCGCCAGCTCCCCGAGGGTCTCGGGCAGCAGGTGCGGGCGGTTCTCCGCGTACGTTCGACCAGCCATGGCCACCAGCGTAGCCCAGACATAACGACGCGTCTCTGGCCGCGCTTCGCTGGCCGCTACAGACGGAACTGATGGCGTGCCCGATCGATCAGAGCACGGGTGACACCAGCGATCGGCGACTTTGTCTCCAGTGCCGTCAGCAAGTCCGTCAACACCTGCTTCTCCGACTTGTGACTCACCGGGACCCGGCGCAATTCAACGCTCATCCGCCGGCCGAACAAGGCCATGGCATCGGCCGGCGGTCCGGGCCGGGTCAGCCGCTGGCCGGGTCAGCCGCTGACCGCGGGAGCGGCCGATCCTGCGGGGGCGGCGTCGGTCAGGGCCGGCTCGGCGCCGGGCGCCACAGTCGGACCGGCCTCCGGGATTGACCTGGGCGCCGGAACGGAGCTGGCGATCGGAGCGGGGCTGGCCGGCAGCGGCGGGGGCGTGCCGCCGAAGACCGGGCAGAGGGCCTGGTGCGCGCACCAGTCGCAGAGCCTGCTCTGCCGCGGTCGCCAGTCGCCGGTAGCCCGCGCTCGCTCGATCGCCTGCCAGAGCGCATTGATCTTGCGCTCGGTGGCGAGCAGCTCAGCCTCGTCGGGGGCGCAGCGCATGATCTCGCCGTTGCCGAGGTAAATGAGCTGCAGCTGGCGCGGGATGGCGCCGCTGGTGCGCCAGACGACCAGGGCGTAGAACTTCATCTGGAACAGCGCGCGCGCCTCGTACTCCTCGCGCGGCGCGGTACCGGTCTTGTAGTCGACGATGCGAACCTCGCCGCTGCGGGCTACATCGAGCCGGTCGATGTAGCCGCGCAGGGTCAGGCCAGAGTCCAGGACGGTCTGCACGGACATCTCGCGGTGCGCGGGCTCGAGGCGGGTGGGGTCCTCGAGGGTGAAGTACCGGTCGAGCATCGCGCTGGCCTCGTCGAGCCAGACGGCGCGCTGCTCCTCGTCGGCGAAGAGGCTGGCGAGCTCGGGCTCGGCGGTGGCGAGCCGCTCCCATTGCGGCAGCACTAGGCCGCGGGCGACGGTCGGCGTGCGGCCGGGGGCCGGCTCATCGAAGAGGCGCTCCAGCACGGCATGCACGAGTGTCCCGCGCGCCGCGGCGGGGCTGGGCGGCTCGGGCAGCCGGTCGATAACGCGGAAGCGATAGAGCAGGGGACAGGTCAGGAAGTCGGCCGCACGGGAGGGTGACAGGCTCCGGTGAACGGTCACCTCGGATGCCGCGTCAGGCACGGCCGTCGCGGGCACTTCTGTCGCGGTAGCCGCGGGCGCTGCGTCGCTCATGCATCGGAGCCTAGGGGAGAGCCCTGACACTGGGGGCGCGACATGCGTGCGTCGAGCGGTGAATGGCCGCCTACCGCGTAGCATCAGTGCGTGGCAGGTATCTCCCCCGAGGATGACCCTTCGCGGGGTCAGCAGTTTCAGCAGCCTGAGCAGAAGCCTGCTGCGGACAATCGGCGTGACCCAAGGCTCGGGCTGATCGTGGCCCGCGTGTTCGGCATCCCCGTCTATATCTCGCCGTACTGGTTCCTGGTCGCAGGGCTCCTGGTGTACCTGTACGCGAACTCGCTGGACAGCAACGTCCAGCCGGTAAACGTCCGCTACCTGGTCTCGGCCGCGTTCGTCATCCTGCTTTACCTCTCCGTGCTGGTCCACGAGCTGAGCCACTGCGTGGTCGCGCGGGCGTTCAAGCTGGCGGTGCGACGCGTCCTGCTCTATCCGCTGGGCGGGTTCTCCGAGATCGAGCAGGAGCCGCCGACCCCGGCCCAGGAATTCCTGGTCTCGGCCGCGGGCCCGGCTATCTCGCTGGCGCTCGCCGGCGTCGCCGCCGCGCTGACCAGGGTGTTCCCCGACGGCCTGCCGAACCTGCTGATCGATCAGCTATTCCGCGCCAACCTGCTGGTCGGAATCTTCAACCTGCTGCCCGGCCTCCCGCTGGACGGCGGCCGGATTTTCCGAGCGGGGATCTGGAAGCTCACGGGCAAGACCGCGACGGCGACCGTCGTGGCCGCGTGGGCGGGCCGGGTCCTGGCGGTGCTGCTGATCGTCGTGCCGATCGGGCTCACGGGTGGCCGGCTGGGCTCGCTGATCAGCAGCTCGTACTGGCTGTGGCTGGCGTTCATCGCGGTGTTCATGTGGATGCAGTCGGGGCAGGCGATCAAGGCGGCGAAGGTCCGCGAGCGGCTGCCTGGCCTGCAGGCCAGGCAGCTGGCTCGGCGGGCCATCCCGGTTCCGGCGAACCTGCCCCTGGCGGAGGCGATCCGGCGGGCCGACGCGGCGCAGGCGCGGGCCCTGGTGATCGTGGATCACCAGCAGGCGCCGGTCGCGATCGTGAGCGAGGACGCGGTGATGGCCACGCCGGAGCAGCGCCGGCCATGGGTCGAGGTCGGGGCGCTCGCGCGCACGCTCGATCCGGCCATGGTGCTGTCCGCCGACCTTGCGGGGATCGAGCTGATCGAGGCGGTGCAGCGCAAGCGGGCCAGTGAGTATCTGCTGATCGAGCCATCCGGCCAGGTCTACGGCGTACTGGCCGCCACCGATCTCGACCACGCGTTCGCGGGCGTCTGAGGCACCGCGAACCAGGGTCGCCCATCAACTAGCCTGTCGGCGTGATCAAGCAGCCCCGCGGGCCGTTCATGCCCGGCGACCAGATTCAGCTGACCGACCCCAAGGGCCGTCAGCACCGGCTGGTACTGACGGCGGGGCGGACCTTCCACACCCACCGCGGCGCCGTCGCGCACGATGACCTGATCGGCAAGCCGGAGGGCAGCCTGGTGATGTCGGCCGGCGGCACTCCCTACATCGCCCTGCGGCCCCTGCTCGCGGATTACACGCTGTCGATGTCGCGGGGCGCCGCCGTGGTCTACCCCAAGGACGCCGCGCAGATTATCGCGATGGCGGACATCTTCCCGGGCGCCACGGTCGTGGAGGCGGGCGCGGGCTCGGGCGCGCTGTCGTGCTGGCTGCTGCGGGCGGTGGGCGAGGAAGGGCTGCTGATCTCCTACGAGCGCCGCCCGGACTTCGCGGAGATCGCCCGGGCCAATGTCGAGCAGTTCTTCGGCGGCCCGCATCCGGCCTGGCGCCTGACGGTCGGGGACCTGCCCGGCGGCGACCTGCCCGCGGCCGGCTCGGCCGGCGGGGAGATGGCGGAGGCCGATCGGTTCGTGCTCGATATGCTCGCGCCCTGGGAGCACGCGGGCATCGCGGCGGCGGCGCTGATACCGGGCGGACTGATCTGCTGCTACGTGGCGACGACGACTCAGCTGGCCCGCACCGTGACGGCCCTGCGCGAGCAGGGGAGCTTCGCGGAGCCCGCGGCGTGGGAGACGCTGCAGCGCGGCTGGCACGTGGACGGCCTGGCGGTGCGGCCCGAGCATCGCATGGTGGGGCACACGGGCTTTCTGGTTACCGCTAGAAGGCTGGCCGACGGCGTCCAGGCCCCGCCACGCCGGCGCAGGCCCTCCAAGGGTGCCCAGGCGGCCGATGACCTGGCTGAACTGGCCGGTGACGAGATGTAGCAGACTCGGTTACGCGGTGGCGCTGTTCCCGGATCGTGACTCAGAGACCTAGAGTCGGGACTGCCGCAAGGTTACGGAACGACCCTGGATAGGTAGGGTCTAGGTAAGTCGGCTCTCCTGGAGGGGGTGAGGGGCATGGGCTCTCGTGACGACAGCGCTCGCAGCGGGCGGTATGACGACGAGGTCAAAGTCCTGACCACGAAGATCTCCTTCCTTGAGGAGGAGGTCACAGCACTGCGCGGCAGGCTCGCTGATTCTCCGCGGCAGGCAAGGCTGCTCGAGGATCGCCTGCGCGAGGCGCAGACGAGCATGGCCGCCGTTACGGGCCAGAACGAACGGCTCACCGGAACCCTCAGGGACGCGCGTGACCAGATCGTGGCGCTCAAGGAGGAGGTGGACCGGCTCGCGCAGCCGCCGAGCGGGTTCGGCGTCTTCCTGCAGGCGGCGCAGGATGGCACGGCGGACGTGTTCACCGGCGGACGCAAGATGCGCGTCAGCGTGAGCCCGAGCATCGACCTGGACGAGCTGCGGCCCGGCCAGGAGGTCGTGCTCAACGAGGCCCTCAACGTCGTGATCGCCCAGGGCTACGAGACGATCGGTGAGGTCGTCATGCTCAAGGAGGTCCTCGACGGCGGCGACCGGGCGCTGGTGATCTCGCACGCGGACGAGGAGCGAATAGCGAGGCTGGCCGAGCCGCTGCGCGAGCAGAAGCTGCGCGCGGGCGACTCGCTGCTGCTGGAGCCGCGGTCGGGGTACGTGTACGAGCGCATCCCGAAGGCCGAGGTCGAGGAGCTCATCCTCGAGGAAGTGCCGGACATCTCCTACAAGGAGATCGGCGGGCTCGGCCCGCAGATCGAGCAGATCCGGGACGCCATCGAGCTGCCGTACCTGCACGCGGACCTGTTCAAGGAGCACCAGCTGCGGCCGCCGAAGGGCGTGCTGCTCTACGGCCCGCCCGGCTGCGGGAAGACCCTGATCGCCAAGGCGGTCGCCAACTCGCTGGCTAAGCAGGTGGCGGAGCGCACGGGGCAGAGCGCGAACGACGGCCCGGACGGTCCGGCCCGGGAGCGCCGGAGCTTCTTCCTCAACATCAAGGGCCCCGAGCTGCTGAACAAGTACGTCGGCGAGACGGAGCGGCACATCCGGCTGGTCTTCCAGCGGGCCCGGGAGAAGGCCAGCGAGGGCATGCCGGTCATCGTGTTCTTCGACGAGATGGACTCGATCTTCCGGACCCGCGGCTCAGGCGTCTCCAGCGATGTGGAGAACACGATCGTGCCGCAGTTGCTGAGCGAGATCGATGGCGTCGAGGGCCTGGAGAACGTCATCGTCATCGGCGCGTCCAACCGCGAGGACATGATCGACCCGGCGATCCTGCGGCCCGGCCGCCTGGACGTCAAGATCAAGATCGAGCGGCCGGACGCGGAGGCCGCCAAGGACATCTTCACCAAGTACGTCCTGACCGGCCTGCCGCTGCACCCCGACGACCTGGCCGAGCACGGCGGCTCGGCGGCTGCGACGGTGGACGAGATGATCCAGCGGGTCGTCGAGCGGATGTACTCCGAGACGGAGGAGAACCGGTTCCTGGAGGTCACCTACGCCAACGGTGACAAGGAAGTGCTCTACTTCAAGGACTTCAACTCCGGCGCGATGATCCAGAACATCGTCGACCGCGCGAAGAAGATGGCCATCAAGGAGTTCCTGGAGACGGGCCAGAAGGGCCTGCGCGTGGCCCACCTGCTGGCCGCCTGCGTGGACGAGTTCAGCGAGAACGAGGACCTGCCGAACACGACTAATCCTGACGACTGGGCGCGGATCTCGGGCAAGAAGGGCGAGCGGATCGTCTACATCAGGACGCTGGTCTCCGGCAAGCACGGGACCGAGGCCGGGCGCTCCATCGACACCGTCGCGAACACTGGCCAGTACCTGTAGCCGGGCTGGTAACGCGGCGTGGCGAGGGCGGCGCGTGCGTGCGGCGGCTAATCCGGCACTAGGCTCTTTAGCATGAGCGTGCGCCGGGTGATGGGCATCGAGACCGAGTACGGGATATCCGTGCCCGGCCAGCCTGGGGCGAACGCGATGGTCAGCTCGTCGCAGGTGGTCAATGCCTATCAGGCCGCGACCGCCGCGCGGGCCCGTCGCGCCCGGTGGGACTTCGAGGAGGAGAACCCGCTGCGCGACGCGCGCGGCTTCGACCTGGCCCGGGAGGCGGCCGACTCCTCCCAGCTCACGGACGAGGACCTGGGCCTGGCCAATGTCATCCTCACCAACGGGGCGCGGCTGTACGTGGATCACGCGCACCCCGAGTACTCCGCGCCGGAGTGCACGAACCCGCTGGACGCGGTGCTCTGGGACAAGGCCGGCGAGCGGGTGATGGCCGAGGCAGCCGCCAAGGCGGCGTCGATGCCGGGCGGCCCGGCCATCCAGCTATATAAGAACAACACCGACAACAAGGGCGCATCGTACGGCTGTCACGAGAACTACCTGATGAATCGCGCGACCCCGTTCGCGGACATCGTCAGGTACCTGACGCCGTTCTTCATCTCCCGGCAGGTGGTCTGCGGGGCCGGGCGGGTCGGCCGGGGCGCCGACGGCCGGGACGAGGGCTTCCAGATCAGCCAGCGGGCCGATTTCTTCGAGGTCGAGGTCGGCCTGGAGACCACGCTCAAGCGGCCGATCATCAACACCCGCGACGAGCCGCACGCGGACCCGGACAAGTACCGGCGGCTGCACGTCATCATCGGCGACGCCAACATGAGCGAGGTCTCCACCTACCTCAAGCTCGGCACCACCGCGCTGGTGCTCGCGATGATCGAGGACCGGTTCCTGGCGACCGACCTGTCGGTGGAGACGCCGGTGGCCGAGCTGCGGGCAATCTCGCATGACCCGTCCTGCCGCCACCTGGTCCCGCTGCGCGATGGCCGCCGGATGACCGCCGTCCAGCTGCAGATGGAGTACCTGGAACTGGCGCGCAAGTACACCGAGGACAAGTACGGCGCCGATGTCGACGAGGCGACCGCGGACGTCCTGGACCGCTGGGAGAGCGTGCTGTCCCGGCTGGCCGAGGACCCGATGCAGACCGCCCGCGAGCTCGACTGGGTGACCAAGCTGGAGATCCTCGAGGGCTACCGGTCGCGGGACGGCCTGGCCTGGAATCATCCGCGGCTGCAGCTCGTCGACCTGCAGTACTCCGATGTCCGCGCCGACCGCGGCCTGTACAACCGGCTGGCGGCGCGCGGCCGGATGAGCCGGCTGCTGGACGAGCCGGCGATCGAGCGGGCGATGCTGGAGCCGCCGGAGGACACCCGCGCGTTCTTCCGCGGCCGGTGCCTGCGGCAGTACCCGGAGGCCGTGGCCGCCGCGTCCTGGGACTCGGTCATTTTCGACATTCCGGGCCGCGAGTCCCTGCAGCGAGTGCCGACGCTGGAGCCCCTGCGCGGCACGAAGGCACACGTGGGTGCCCTGCTGGACCGGTGCCGCACGGCCACTGACCTGGTATCGGCCCTGACCGGGCGGGACTGACGCGCGCTCGCGGTCCGCCCGCGGCTCGCGTTTCGCGGCACATCGCGGATCTATACCGATGCTGGCCGGCAGGGTTGGGCCGGGCATAGCGGGGCGAGGATAGCGTTTGAGACTGTGGGCGGTAACCGCGGATCCACGGAGGTTTGAGCATGGCGACGAAAGACACCGGCGGGCAGCGGCAGGCTCCGAGGCGTACCGAGGAGGAGGAGGAGAGCGAGGCGCAGTCCGGCGAGGCCGTCAAGGAGCGACAGGACAAGCTGACCGATGACGTCGACGCGATCCTCGACGAGATCGACGAGGTCCTCGAGGAGAACGCCGAGGAGTTCGTCCGCTCCTACGTGCAAAAGGGCGGCGAGTGACGCGGGCCGGCGTGCGCGGCGGCGGGCCGGGCGGCATGTTCACTCATAGCCGATTCCTCCCATAGCCGACGCGGCGCGGCCAGCGCGGCTGCTGGGGCGGGTGAGCAGTAGGGTCATGTCAGGACTGCAGGCGTTCTAACCGGAAGGACTCGCGGGTGGCCCCTGAATCCGACGGCCGGCGGCTGCCGGCCCCGTTCCTGACGGCGGGGACGTCGTCGTTCTCCGACTTCCTCGACATGGCCGCGCCGACCTTGCAGCCGGCCAGGCTGGGGGTCGCGGGCGGGATGCCGTCCGGCGGCCCCGACCTGCCGCACGGCACCACGATCGTCGCGGCGATCTGCGCCGACGGCGTGGTGATGGCGGGGGACCGGCGGGCCACCGCCGGGAACATGATCTCCCAGCGGGACATCGAGAAGGTGTTCCGCACCGACGAATTCTCCTGCATCGGCATCGCCGGCGTCGCGGGCATCGGCATCGATCTCGTCCGCCTCTACCAGGTCGAACTGGAGCACTACGAGAAGCTCGAGGGCCGGACGCTGTCGCTGGAGGGCAAGGCGAACCGCCTGGCCGGGCTGGTGCGGGCCAACCTGATGGGCGCGATGCAGGGCCTGGTGGTGGTGCCGCTGTTCGCCGGCTACGACGAGGACCGCGAGCATGGCCGGATCTTCGCCTACGACGTGGCGGGCGGCCGGTACGAGGAGCACAAGTTCCACTCGATCGGATCGGGCTCGGTGTTCGCGCGGGGCTCCCTCAAGAAGCTCTACCGCGACGACATGTCCGTCGCCGACACGGTGATGGCCTGCATGCAGGCGCTGTACGACGCGGCCGACGACGACTCGGCGACCGGCGGCCCCGATGTGACCAGGCGCATCTACCCGGTGGTGGCGAGCATCACCGCCGATGGCTTCACGCGGCTGTCCGACGAGGAGGCCGGGACCTACGCCCAGGCGGTGGTGGACGGCCGGATGCGCCGCCCGGATGGTCCCACGGCGCCGCTGCGGGAGCCCGCCACCTAGCCCGCTATCTCACTCGGCCCGGCCGGCCCGGTGACTATGCAGATCTGACCACCTCGAGTAAGGACAGTGCCAGCGGTGTCGATGCCCTTCTACGTGTCGCCCGAGCAGGCGATGAAGGACAAGGCGGACTTCGCGCGGAAGGCCATCACGCGAGCCCGCAGCGGTGTCGTGATCGACTGCGACGCCGGGATCCTGCTCGTCTCACCGAACTCATCCCGGGCCCTGCATAAGTTCAGCGAGCTGTACGACCGGATCGCCTTTGCGGCGGCGGGCCGGTACAACGAGTTCGAGCGGCTCCGGCAGGCGGGCGTGCGGTACGCCGACCTGACCGGGTACCAGTACGACCGGCAGGACGTGACCGCCCGCGGCCTCGCGAACTGGTACGCGCAGCTGCTCGGGACGATCTTCACCGAGAGCGTCAAGCCGCTGGAGGTGGAGATCGTGGTCGCCGAGGTCGGCGCGAGCGCCGAGCTGGATCAGATCTACCGGATCACCTTCGACGGCACCGTGAGCGATGAGCATCACTTCCTGGTCATGGGCGGCCAGACCGAGCAGGCGGCGGCGGTGCTCAAGGAGCGCTACTCCGAGGGCATGACGCTGGGCGGGGCCATGGAGGTCGCCATCGCGGCCCTCGCCGACCAGGCCAACGGCGGGGGCGCCGAGATCACCGGCGCCCAGCTGGAGGTCGCGCTCCTGGACCGGTCGCGGTCGCACCGCACGTTCCGGCGCCTCACCGGCGCCCGCCTCGATGCCGTGCTCGCCGAGGCGAGGTCGGCGGCTCCGGAGAGCCCCGCTCGGGAGAGCGACACCCCCGAGAGCGGGACCACTGAGAGCGACACCCCTGAGAGCGGGACCACCGAGAGCGGGACCACCGACGCGGGCTGACGCGGGCTGCATGGCCGGGCGCGGCAGGCGCCGATGTAGTGTCAGGGAGTGCGCGGCCCGGCGGGTGGCTGCGCGGGTAATGGAGGAAAAGTGACGGCCGACCTGGTAACCATCGCGGGAGTCGACGCGCCGACCAGGCTGCTGATCGGCGGGCACTGGTCCGCCGGGCGGCGGGGCGTCCTGCCGGTCATTGACCCTGCCACCGAGGAGCCCATCGCCGAGGTAGCCGACGCCAGCGAACAGGACGCCATGGATGCCGTCACCGCGGCCTATGACGCGCTGCCCGGCTGGGCGGCCACGCCGCCGCGCGAGCGCGGCCAGTGCCTGCGGCGGGCCTTCGAGCTGATGACCGAGCGCGCCGAGCCGCTGGCCCGGCTGATGGTCCTGGAGAACGGCAAGGCGCTGCCGGACGCCCGCGGTGAGATCGCCTACGCGGCCGAGTTCTTCCGCTGGTACGCGGAGGAGGCCGTGCGCAACGAGGGCTCGCTGTCGATCGCGCCGTCGGGCGCGAACCGGATCATGGTCCAGCATCAGCCGGTCGGCGTCAGCGTCCTGATCACGCCCTGGAACTTCCCCGCCGCGATGGCCACCCGCAAGATCGGGCCGGCCCTGGCCGCGGGCTGCACGGTCGTGCTCAAGCCGGCCAAGGAGACGCCGCTGACCGCGCTGGCGGTGGCCGGCATCCTGGCCGAGGCGGGCGTGCCGGCCGGCGTGGTCAACGTGCTGCCGACCAGCAAGCCCGGCCCGCTGACCGAGGTGATGCTGGCCGACCCCCGGGTGCGCAAGCTGTCGTTCACGGGCTCGACCGAGGTCGGCCGGATGCTGCTCAAGACCGCCGCCGACACCGTCACGAACTGCTCCATGGAACTGGGCGGCAACGCGCCGTTCCTGGTCTTCGAGGACGCCGACATCGACGCGGCCGTCAGCGGCGCGTTCGTGGCCAAGATGCGCAACGGCGGCGAGGCGTGCACCGCCGCCAACCGGTTCTACGTCCACGAGTCCGTGGCCGGGGAGTTCTCGGCCAAGCTGGCCAGGCGGCTGGCGGCCGTCCGGGTCGGGCCTGGCCTGGAGGACGGCGTCGAGCTCGGGCCGCTGGTCAACGCCGACACCCGCGACAAGGTGGCCGGGCTGGTGGATAGGGTCGCGGGGGACGGCGGGCGGGTGATCCTCGGCGGGCACGCGCCGGACCGGCCGGGCTACTTCTACGAGCCGACCGTGGTCGACGACGTGCCGGCCGACGCGGGCATCCTGAGCCAGGAGATCTTCGGGCCGGTCGCGCCGATCGTCCGGTTCGCCGACCAGTCGGAGGCCATCGCGCTGGCCAACACCACCGAGTACGGCCTGGTGTCCTATCTGTACAGCACCGACCTGCGGCGCGCGCTGCAGGTGGCGGAGGCCCTGGAGTCTGGCATGGTCGGCATCAACCGCGGTGTCGTATCCGATCCGGCGGCCCCGTTCGGCGGAGTCAAGCAGTCCGGGCTGGGCCGGGAGGGCGGCCACGACGGGCTGCTGGAGTTCACCGAGACCAAGTACATCGCGGTCGACTGGTGACGCCAATGCGGGGGGACTGAGCCGATGGACAGGCGGATCTTCGGCCTGGAGAACGAGTACGGCGTCACGTGCACGTTCCGCGGCCAGCGACGACTGTCCCCGGACGAGGTGGCGAGATACCTGTTTCGCCGCGTGGTCTCCTGGGGCCGCAGCAGCAACGTCTTCCTGCGCAACGGCGCCCGCCTGTACCTGGACGTCGGCAGCCATCCGGAGTACGCGACCCCGGAGTGCGACAGCCTGATCGACCTGGTCACCCACGACAAGGCCGGCGAGCGGATCCTCGAGGGCCTGCTCGTCGACGCCGACCGGCGGCTGCGCGAGGAAGGCATCGCCGGCGACATCTACCTGTTTAAGAACAACACCGACTCGGCCGGCAACTCCTACGGCTGCCATGAGAACTACCTGGTCGGCCGGCACGGCGAGTTCGGCAGGCTGGCGGACGTGCTGATCCCGTTCCTGGTGACCAGGCAGATCATCTGCGGCGCGGGCAAGGTGCTGCAGACGCCCCGCGGTGCGGTCTACTGCGTCAGCCAGCGAGCCGAGCACATCTGGGAGGGCGTCTCGTCGGCTACCACCAGGTCCCGGCCGATCATCAACACCCGCGACGAGCCGCATGCCGATGCCGAGCGGTTCCGGCGGCTGCATGTCATCGTCGGCGACTCGAACATGAGCGAGACCACCATGCTGCTCAAGGTCGGGTCGACCGACCTGGTGCTGCGGATGGTGGAGGCCGGCACGATCATGCGCGACCTCACCCTGGAGAACCCGATCCGGGCGATCAGGGATGTCAGCCACGACATGAGCGGGCGGCGGAAGGTCCGGCTGGCTAACGGCCGCGAGGTGAGCGCGCTGGAGATCCAGCAGGAGTACCTGTCCAAGGCGATGGAGTTCATCGACCGCCGGGGATCGGACCCGATCACCGACCGGGTGCTGGACCTGTGGCGCCGGACCCTGCGCGCGGTGGAGACCGGGGACCTGAACACGGTCGCGCGGGAGATCGACTGGGTGACCAAGTACCAGCTGATCGAGCGGTACCGCGCCAAGCACGACCTGTCCCTGTCCTCGCCCCGGGTGGCTCAGCTCGACCTCGCCTATCACGACGTGCATCGCGGGCGCGGCCTGTACTACCTGCTGCAAAAGCGCGGCGCGGTCGAGCGGGTCTGCCGGGACCTCGACATCTTCGAGGCGAAGTCCGTGCCGCCGCAGACCACCCGGGCGCGGCTGCGCGGTGAGTTCATCCGGCGGGCTCAGGAACGGCGGCGCGACTTCACCGTGGACTGGGTGCACCTCAAGCTCAACGACCAGGCCCAGCGCACGGTGCTGTGCAAGGACCCGTTCCGCTCGGTGGACGAGCGGGTCGAGAAGCTGATCGCCGGAATGTAACCGCCCGGCTCGATCACGGATCGTGCTCTCACGATCACTCTGAGTTGCTAACATCGCGGACGTGAGCCGCGACCCCCGGATGTCGGTCATCGTGCCCGCAGCTAACGAGGGCGCGCTGATCACCGACGTCCTGGATCGGCTCTTTGAGTCCGTCCGGCTGTCCTGCGAGGTGCTAGTGATCGTGGACAGCGCGAGCGATCCGACGGCGGACGTCGTCGAGCGCTACGCCGACAAGGAACCGCGGCTGCAGTGCCTGGTCAATGCCTATGGCCCGGGGCCGGCCAACGCGATCCGCTTCGGCATGGACGCGGCCCGCGCGGACGTCACCGTGGTCACCATGGCCGACGGCTGCGACGACTCGGGCCAGATCGATGACCTGGCCCGGCTCGTCGAGCGCGGCGTCGCCGTGGCGGCGGCGTCCCGGTACATGGCCGGAGGCCAGCAGGTCGGCGGCCCGCTGATCAAGGGCCTGCTCTCGCGCTCGGCGGGCCGGTCCCTGCAGTTGCTGGCCCGGACGGGCACCCGCGACGCGACGAACTCCTTCAAGGCCTACTCCACGGCCTTCGCCCGCTGCGTCGGCATCGACTCGCGGCACGGGTTCGAGATCGGCATCGAGCTGACCGCCAAGGCCAGGCGGCTGCGGCTGCCGGTCGCGGAGATCCCGACCATCTGGCTGGACCGGCCGGCCGGAGTCTCCAGCTTCAAGGTCATCCGGTGGGTTCCCCGGTACCTGCGGTGGTACCGGTTCAGCTTCGGTCCCCGCCTGAGCGTCGATCAAGTCCGGGCCCGGGCGCGAGCGGGGGAACGCTGATGGAACGGGTTCTGGTCAGCGGCTCAGCGGGGTTCATCGGCGGCTACGTCACCGGCGAGTTGCTCCGGCGCGGATACCAGGTCGTGGGCATCGACGACTTCTCCAAGTACGGCCCGGTGCCCTCGCCGCACGACGGCGACACGGCGTTCAGCTTCTGCGAGGGTGACGCCGCCGACGCGGACCTGATGGCCGGCCTGCTCGCGGACTGCGACCACTTCATCGCCGGCGCGGCGATGATCGGCGGGATTTCCTACTTCCACGCCTTCCCCTATGACCTGCTCGCGACCAACGAGCGGATCATCGCCGGCTCCTGCGATGCCGCCATCCGGGCGCACCGTCAGGGCCGGCTGCGGAAGGTCACCTACGTGTCGTCGTCCATGGTGTACGAGTCCGCCGATAGCTGGCCCTCGGCGGAGGGGCAGCAGCGGGCGGTGCCGCCGCCGCGATCCGCCTACGGCTTCCAGAAGCTGGCGGTCGAGTACTTCGCTCGCGCCGCCTGGGATCAGTACCGCCTTCCGTTCACCATCGTCCGGCCGTTCAACTGCGTCGGCGTCGGGGAGCGCCGGGCCGTGCGGGACGCTGAGGTCTCATCGGGCGAGATCAAGCTCGCGATGAGCCATGTGGTGCCCGATCTGGTGCGCAAGGTGCTCAAGGGACAAGATCCGCTGCGGATCCTGGGGTCGGGGACTCAGGTCCGGCACTACACCTACGGCGGCGACCTGGCCCGCGGGATCGTGACCGCGATGGCGCACCCCAAGGCGACGGGCGAGGACTTCAATCTCTCAACGGCCAGCGGCACCACGGTCGCCGAGCTCGCCGCGCTGATCTGGGCCAAGATCAAGGGCCCGGGCGAGCCGCTGCGGATCGCGCACGACGAGCCGTACGAGTTCGACGTTCAGCGTCGCGTCCCGGCCGTGGACAAGGCCGCCCGGGTCCTCGGCTTCGAGGCCACGACCACGCTGGAGGAGATGCTCGACGAGGTCATCGGCTGGATCGCCGGGGCGATCGCAGCCGGGATCCTATGAGCTGGCCCCAGATCAGGACGCAATGGCTGCGGGCGGCCCAGCACTGGCCGGCCTCCTTCGCCGGCTGGCAGTTCCGGGCGCCGCTGTCCGGGCCGGCCCGGTTCCGGCTGCCGCGCCCGCCGCGTCCGGGATACCGGCTGCCGCGCCTGCAGTGTCCAGGGCTGCGGCGTCCAGGGCTGCGGCGTCCAGGGCCGCGGCGTCCAGGGCTGGGGGCCCGGCTGCGGCGAGTGCAGGTGGTCCGGCCGGCCGCGCTCGCGGCGGCCCTGGCGTGGCTGACCCTCGGGATCGCCCTGTTCACCGTCTACCTGCACATGTCCCGGACGATTCCCGTCAACTCCGACGGGGCCGCCAACGCCCTGCAGGCCTGGGCCATGCTGCACGGAAACCCGCTGCTGCGCGGCTGGCAGCTCTCCGACGTGTCGTTTTACACCACCGAACTGCCGCAGTATGCCGCGCTGGAGGCGCTCCGCGGCCTGCGCCCGGACGTGGTGCACCTGGCCGGGGCCATGACCTACACGCTGCTGGTGCTGCTGACGGCCATGCTGGCCAAGGGCCGGGCCACGGGCCGGGCGGGCCTGCTGCGGGCCGGCCTGGCCGCCGGGATCATGGCGTCGCCGCAGGAGGTCGGCGGCGTGTATGTCCTGATGCTGTCGCCCGATCATGTCGGCAGCACGATCCCGGTCCTGCTGGTCTGGATTCTCCTCGACCGCGCGCCGCGCCGCTGGTGGGTGCCGGTGCTGGCGGGCCTGCTGCTGGCCTGGGCCCTGGTGGCCGACAGCATCGTGCTGATCACGGGCGTCGTCCCGCTCGTGGCGGTCGCCACGGTCCGCGGCTACCAGGTCGCCGTCCGGCGCGGCCAGGGCCTGCGGGCGGCCTGGTTCGAGGTCCTGCTGGCCGTCCTGGCCCTCGCCGCGGCCGAAGGGGCCAGGCTGACGCTCCGGCTGATCACCTCCCACGGCGGCTTCGTCGTCTGGCCGGTGGGCAACCAGCTGGCATCGTTCAGCCAGCTGCCCAGGAACCTGTCGCTCACGCTGCAGGGCATCCTGCTGCTGTTCGGGGCCAACTTCCTGGGCCGAAACGTCGGATACGTCGCATTCCTGGCGGCCGTGCACCTGGTGGGAATCGGCCTGGTGGCGTGGGCGGCCTGCGCGGCGCCGCGGCGTTTTCCCGGCGCTGAGATCGCGGTGCAGTTGCTGGTCACGGCCGCCCTGGTCAGCCTGGCCGCCTACATCCTCAGCACCAACGCCCTGGACCTGCACAGTACGAGGGAGTTCACGGCCGTGCTGCCGTTCGGGGCGGCGCTGGCTGGCCGGCTGCTGGCCGGACGCCTGAGCGCGACCAGGATGGTGCCGGCGCTCGCCGTCGTGCTGACCGGCTACCTGCTGAGCCTGGGCCGCGACGTGGCGCTGCCTGCCGTGCCGGCGCAGGGCAGCCAGCTAGCCGGGTGGCTGTCCGCCCGGCACCTGTCGTACGGGCTCGGCGGCTACTGGCAGGCCAACTCCGTCACCCTGGACACCGGCGGCGCCGTCATGATCAGGGCGGTGTTGTCCGCCGGATCGGTCATTATCCGGGATAACTGGGAAACCGAGCCCAGCTGGTACAGCCCGGCCCGGCATCAGGCGAACTTCATCGTCTTGAGCCCGACCTGGCCCGGCGCGCAGCCGTTCCCGCCGATCGCCAACGTCCGCGCCACCTTCGGGCAGCCCGCCCGGATCTACTACGTCGGCCAGTACACGATCCTGGTCTGGAACAAGAACCTGCTGACTGAGCTGCCGGGATAGCCTCCCGGCGGGAGGGCGCCGCGGGCCGCCGCACCGCCCGCTGCGGCGGACCTGCAGCTGCTTTCGAGCTTACGCACATTCCTGGCGGGTAGGCTGACTGCCCTTGGCCCGGACACGCTTGGTCTGGACGGGCCTGGTCTGGCCACGCCTGGTCACGACACAGCTGATCTTGGCACGGTTGATCACGACACGGTGTAAGACGACACGGTGTAAGACGACACTGAGGATTCTCATGCGACGCATTTCCGCTGCGCTCCTAGTTCCGCTGCTGGCCGCCCTGGCCCTCGTCGGCTGCGGCTCTTCGAGTTCGTCAGCCTCCAACCCGAACACGCAGGTCAGCGTCTCGGGCTCGTTCGGCAAGACCCCGGACGTGAAGATCCCCGCGGCGAAGGCGAGCAGCAAGCTGGCCATCACCACGCCGATCAAGGGCAGCGGCCAGGTCCTGGCGCCGGGCGATAATGTGCTCGCGAACCTGGCCATCTACGTCTGGAGCGGCAAGACGCACAAGCTGCTCGACAGCACGTTCACGAGCATCCCGCAGATTCTCCCGGCCCAGGTCGGGCTGAAGGGCCTGGCCGCCGCCGTCAAGGGCAAGACGATCGGCTCCAGGGTCCTGGCCGTCGTGCCGCCGGTGGACGGTTACGGCACCTCCGGTAACGCCCAGCTCGGGGTGAAGGGGACCGACACGACCGTCTGGGTCATCGACCTGATCAAGCCGTTCAGCCCGACCGCCGCCGCGTCCGGGCAGCATGTCTCTTCCGGCGGCGGCGCCCTGCCGTCGGTGACGGCTCCGGTCGGCAGTGCGCCGGTCATCACGATCCCGAAGACCTCGCCGCCCAGCAAGCTGATCGTCAAGACCCTGATCAAGGGGACCGGCCCCCAGCTAGCCGCTGGCCAGACGGTCGTGGCGCAGTACGTGGCCGTGAACTGGCGGACGCGTCAGGTCTTCAACTCGACCTGGCCGTCGAGCAGTTCCGCGGGCACCCCGTTCAGCTTCAGCCTGGGCGGCACGAGCGTGATCCCCGGCTTCATCAAGGGGCTCACCGGGGTACCGGTCGGCAGCCGCGTCATGCTGATCATCCCGCCGGCCGACGGTTACGGGAAGACCGGCCAGTCGTCGGTCGGCATCAAGGGCACCGACACGCTGGTCTTCGTCGTCGACGTGCTGGCCGGATTCCCGGCCACCATCGCCTAGTCCGGTTACTGTCGCCTAGTCCGGCCGCCGTCGCCTAGTCCGGCCGCGGCGGCGTGACCTCGGCCAGCGCCGCCGCGTGCCGCCCGGCCGCGGCGGCGGCCAGGAAGTAGGCCAGGTCGCCGTCGAGGCCACGGCCCATGGTGGACAGCGGGACGGGGCAGGCCGCCAGGATCTCGGTCAGCCCGGCGACGCTGACCAGGACGACATCGTGCCGGGCGGCCAGCGGCGCCGCGGCGGCCGCGACCTGCGCCCCGAACTCGCCGGGCAGGTCGGGGACGACGACGTCGGCCCGGGCCAGCGCGACCCGGCCGTAGGCGGTGAGGCTGTGGTGGGAGACCCCGCGATGCCGCTGGCGGGGATCGGCCTGGCTGATCCGCAGCGACGCGACCGGCCGGCCGCCGAGCGCCGCGGTCGCGTTGACGGCCTCGCCGGCGCTCACGCCGGAGAAGCCCCAGCGCGTGCCGGTGCCCAGGTTGCCCGGTCCCTGGGCCACCACCGCCAGCTCGGCACCCAGGACATGGCGGGCCGCCAGCAGGCCGCTGTGCAGCGTGACGGCCTCCAGGTCGCCGCCGAAGGCCTGCCCGACGGTGACGGTGCCGGCGAGCCAGCCGGCCTGGGTGAGCGCGGCGATGGTGCGCGAGAACCAGGCGGGCAGCGCGCCCCCGTCGAGCATGATGTAGGCGACCTTCGGCCGGTCCCCGGTGGCCCGCGCCGCGTAGTAGCCGGCCAGCACGGCGGGCAGCGCGGAGTGCAGGTCGGCGATCACGACGGGCATGCCGCCCAGGTCATCGGCGTCACGCAGGACGTCGTGGTACCGGGACCCCTGCTCGTCCACGCCGAGCACGCAGGCCTGCATCGGCGTGTACCTGGCCTTGATCAGGTGGCCCGGCTCGGCCGGGTCGGCGGGCAGCCGGTCCGGGATCGCGATCACCAGGGCGTAGCCGCCGGTGCCGAGGCGCAGGTCGAGCGCGCTGGTGTTCAGCAGCACGCGGTCACCCGGCTCGGGCGCGCCGGTCAGCTCCGGGTAGGCCAGCGCCCGCACCAGGGTTCCGGCCACCGTCACATCGACCTCTAGCGCACCATTCCACGCACGTCGCCGGGCAGAAACCTCGCCACTCCGCCACCTGATCACTCCGGCAGGGTAGCGTCGGTGCGGGGGAGCGGCGGCCCATTGGCCGGGGAAGGCGAGGCGCGGTGTCCAGGCGGAAAACCGAGCGGCTGCTGAGTCTCGTCGTCTGCCTGCTGTCGGCGAACCGCTACCTCACCGCGGCCCAGATACGCGAGGCGGTGCCGGGCTACCCGGAGTCGTTCGAGGCGTTCAAGCGGATGTTCGAGCGCGACAAGGACGAGCTGCGCGAGCTGGGGATCCCGCTGGAGACCGGCTCGAACTCCGGCAGTGACGACGAGCCAGGCTACCGGATCTCCCGCCAGGCCTACATGCTGCCGGAGATCCGGCTGGAGCCCGATGAGGCGGCCGTCCTCGGGCTGGCCGCGCGGGTCTGGCGGCGGGCCGAGCTGGCCGGGGCGGCCGAGGGCGCGCTGCTCAAGCTCCGCGCGGCCGGGATCGAGGCCGAGGACACCACCCAGCCCGGCATCGAGCCGCGCCTGCAGACTGGCGAGGCGGCGTTCGGCCCGCTGTGGGAGGCGGTCCGGGACGGGCGGGCGGTCTCCTTCAGCTACCGCGGGGTCGGCCGGAGCCAGGCCCAGCAACGCCGCCTGGAGCCATGGGGCGTAGTCAACCGCAACGGCCGCTGGTACGTCGTCGGCCAGGACACCGACCGCGGTGAGCAGCGGGTGTTCCGGCTGAGCCGGATCGAGGGCGCCGTCAGCTTCACCGGGGCCGCCGGCGCGGTTCAGGTGCCCGCCGGTGCCGACGTCCGGGCGGCCGTGCGCGCCTGGGACTTCGAGCCGCCCGCCCAGCACACCGGGGTGCTGCGGGTCCGCGGCGGCGCGGGGCACGGACTGCGGCGGCACGCGGTCAGGGCCGAGCCCGCGCAGGAGCCCGGCTGGGACACGCTCTGGGTCCCCTACGCCGATAACGGCTGGTGGAGCGAGCACCTGGCCTCGTTCGGCTCCGACGTCATCGTGCTCGAGCCCGCCGACCTTCGCGACGCGGTCATCGGGCGCCTGGAGGGAGTGCTGGCATGACAGCCGACGCCGCGTCATCGCCGGAGAGCCCCCGCCGGCCAGGCCCCGCCCACCGGCCGCCTACGGCCGCCGACCGGCTGGCGCGGCTGCTGGCCCTCGTGCCGTACGTCGTGAGCAGGAAGGTCGTCGGCATGGCCGAGACCGCCTCGGCGTTCGGGGTGAGCGAGCGCGAGCTCGTGGATGACCTCAACCTGCTGTGGTGCGTCGAGCTCCGCTCGCCGGACCCCTACTGCCCGATCGACCTGTCCTACGAGGGCGGCGAGATCGTCGTCAGCGAGGCGGAGTCCATCAGCCGCCCGCTGCGCCTGGGCGTCGACGAGGCCAGCGCCCTGCTGGTGGCGCTCCGCATGCTGGCCGAACTGCCCGGCATCGGTGACCGGTCGGCCCTGGGCCGCACCATCGCCAAGCTGGAGGCCGCGGCCGGCGCCGCGGCCGGGCCCAGCGCGCAGGTCGCCGTGCAGGTCGACACCAGTGCCGAGCAGGCGGCCCTGGCCGAGGTCACCGCCGCCCTGGCCGACGCCAGGCGCGTGCACCTGTCCTATTACGTGCCGGGCCGGGACGAGGCCACCGAGCGCGACGTGGACCCGATGCGCCTGGTCATGGTGGACGGCCGGAGTTATCTGGAGGGCTGGTGCCGGCGGGCGGGCGCGGTCCGGCTGTTCCGGCTGGACCGGATCCTGGCGATCAAGGTGCTCGACTTGGCGGCGCAGGTGCCGGCCGAGGCCGAGCCGGTGGACGTCGACCAGGGGCTGTTCCGGCCGTCCCCGCACGACATCCGGATCGAGCTCGAGGTGTCCACGGCGGGCCGCTGGGTGGCCGAGTACTACCCCTGCGAGGAGGTCGAGGAGCTCGGCGATGGCCGGCTGCGGGTCAGCCTGCGGACGCCCGACACCCGGTGGGTGCGCCGGCTCGCGCTCCGGCTGGGCGCCGACGGGCGGGTCGTCGGCCCGCCGGTGGTGGCCAGGCTCGTCGCGGAGGATGCCCGGGCCGCTCTGGCCCAGTATGCGTGACCGAGGTAAGCTCCGTGGGCGGGCCAGTCGGCTGCGTGTAGACTCAGGCCGAGTTACTGGCCTGCGGATTCCTCCCGCTGAATGGGGCAGATATGTTCGATCCCAGCGCACCACACATCATCATTCTGCTGGTCGTGGTCCTGCTGCTCTTTGGCTCGCGGCGGCTGCCGGGCGCGGCCAAGTCGCTCGGCCAGTCGATGCACATCTTCAAGAAGTCGGTCCAGGGCCTGGACGAGCACGGCAATCCGACGCAGGACTCCGCGGTCGCCGCCACGCAGGTGACCCCGCCGCCGGCCGCGCTGACTGCCCAGCCCGCGGCCTCCGGTGCAGTGAACCAGCAGCAGTTCGCGGACCTGCAGCGCCAGATCCAGGACCTGCAGCGGCAGAACGCCGGTGCCGATGGCGCCGCGGTGACCAGCGCGCCTGAGGCGCAGCGCAGCCAGCAGCCCTTCTAACCCGGCCCCCCGAGATGGCCACGCAGGACGAGCTGGGCGAGTCGGCGGACCGGCCGGGCTTGCGCCTGCCCGGTGGCCGTCATAATCCGGACGGCAGCATGCCGCTCATGGAGCACATCCGTGAGCTGCGCAACCGCGTGTTCAAGGCCCTCCTGTTCGTGACCGTCGGCGCGATCGCGGGCTGGTATCTCTACCCGCATATCTGGCACTTCATCGAGAGTCCCTACTGCCGGCTGCCGATGCACACCCACGTCCAGGTTTCCGGCGCCGGTCACGGGTGCCAGCTGTTCGTCACCGGGATCTTCGACGGGCTGTTCCTGCGGCTGAAGATCTCGATCATCACCGGGGTCATCATCTCCGGGCCCCTCTGGCTCTACCAGCTCTGGGCGTTCATCGCTCCCGGCCTGTACGCACGGGAGCGCCGCTGGGCCTACTTCTTCGTCGGCGCGTCCGTGCCCCTGTTCGCGCTGGGCGGCGGGATCGCCTACTTCGCGATGACCAAGGGCCTGCGGTTCCTCATCGCCCTGATCCCGCACGGCGTCGTGCCGATCATTACGATTAACACCTACCTGAGCTATGCCATCGCGATGCTGACGATCTTCGGCATCGCCTTCGAGCTGCCGCTCGTCTTCGTCCTGCTGAACCTGGCCCACGTGCTGACCCACGAGCGATTCGCCAAGTGGCGCCGCATGATCATCTTCGGCGTCTTCCTGTTCGCCGCGGTGGCCACGCCCAGCCCGGACCCGATCAGCATGCTGCTGCTCGCCGTGCCCTGCGTGCTGCTGGTGGAGCTGTCCGAGGTATTCGCGTTCTTCAACGACCGCCGCCGGGCGCGGCTCATGGCCGCGACCCCCTATCCGGGCCTGTCGCCCGAAGAGGTGAGCGAGTTCGGCCTCGCCGCCGACCAGACAGTCGACGCCGGAACCGGCCAGCCGGACTAGCGGCGGCCGGGCCCGCCTAGGCTGGGGCCTATGACGACCCCGGCCAGCCCTGCGGATCGGTACGCGGCCTCCCGGCGGCGGGTCGAGGCGAACGGCCGCCGGCTGGCGGAATTCCAGCAGCTGTACGACTTCGAGTTCGACGAGTTCCAGCTGGCGGCCTGCCGGGCGCTGGACAGCGGTCACGGCGTGCTGGTCGCCGCGCCGACCGGATCGGGCAAGACGGTGGCGGGCGAGTTCGCCGTGCACCTGGCCCTGGCCGAGGGCAGGAAGTGCTTCTACACCACGCCCATCAAGGCGCTGTCGAACCAGAAGTACAGCGACCTGGTCCGCCGGTACTCCGCCGCCAGCGTGGGGCTGCTCACCGGCGACAACAGCATCAATAGCGAGGCCCCGATCGTGGTCATGACCACCGAGGTGCTGCGCAACATGCTGTACGCGGGCTCCGCGACGCTGGCCGGCCTGGGCTACGTCGTGCTCGATGAGGTGCACTACCTGGCCGACCGGTTCCGCGGCGCGGTCTGGGAAGAGGTGATCATCCACCTGGCTCAGTCGGTGCGGCTGACCGCGCTGTCGGCCACGGTGAGCAACGCCGAGGAGTTCGGGGAGTGGCTGTCGCAAGTGCGGGGCGGGACCACGGTGATCGTGGATGAGCACCGCCCGGTGCCGCTCTGGCAGCACATGCTGGCCGGTAACCGGCTGTACGACCTGTTCTCCGCGGCCGGGAGCAACGGCGGCGGGGGGAAGAACGGCAGTACCGGGGGGAAGAACGGCGGGGGCAAGAACGGCGAGCGGCGCGCGATGGTCAACCCGGAGCTGCTGCGGATCGCGCAGCGCGAGGGCTGGGACCGGCAGCGGCAGGGGGACGGTCGCGGCGGCTACGGACGCCCGCAGCGCGGCGGCCACCGTCCGGCCAGGTTCCGGCCGCCGAGCCGCGCGACGGTGATCGCGCGGCTGGACGCGGCCGGGCTGCTGCCCGCCATCACGTTCATCTTCAGCCGGGCGGGCTGCGATGCCGCGGTCGCGCAGTGCCTGGACGCGGGACTGCGGCTGACCACGCCCGAGGAGGCCGACGAGATCACCGCGCTGGCGGCCGAGCGCACGGCCGGCATCCCGGACCGGGACCTGCCGGTGCTCGGTTATGACGCGTGGCTGGCCGGCCTGCGGCGGGGCGTCGCCGCGCACCACGCGGGGCTGCTCCCCACCTTCAAGGAGGTCGTCGAGGAGCTCTTCGAGGCCGGCCTGGTCCGGGCCGTGTTCGCCACCGAGACCCTCGCCCTCGGCATCAACATGCCGGCCCGGACGGTCGTGATCGAGCGGCTGGACAAGTGGAACGGCGAGACCCATGCCGACCTGACGCCGGGGGAGTACACCCAGCTCACCGGCCGGGCCGGACGGCGCGGCATCGACGTGGAGGGGCACGCGGTCGTGCTCTGGCACCCCGGCATGGACCCCGCGTCCGTCGCCGGCCTGGCCGGCACCCGGACCTACCCGCTGAACTCCAGCTTCCAGCCGTCTTACAACATGGCGGTCAATCTCGTCGGCCAGGTCGGCCGGCAGCGCGCGGCCGCGCTGCTGGAGTCGTCCTTCGCCCAGTTTCAGGCCGATCGCGGCGTCGTGGGCCTGGCCCGGCAGGCCGCCCGGCTCCGGGCGGAGCTGGAGCAGCTCGCGGTCGGCTGCGAGCGTGGCGACATCGCCGGGTACGCCGCGCTGCGCCGGGAGCTGTCCAGCCGCGAGGGCGACCAGGCCCGGCGGCGGTCGACGGCCCGGCGCGAGGAGGCCATCGCCTCGCTCGGTCGGCTGCGCCGCGGAGACATCATCCAGGTGCCCGGCGGCCGGCGCGCCGGGATCGCGGTGGTGATCGAGCCCGCGACCGCCGACGGCCAGCCACTGCCGCTCGTGCTCACCGAGAACCGCCAGGTCAAGCGGCTCTCCCTGGCCGACTTCCCGGTGCCCGTCAGCGCCATCGAGCGCATCCGGATTCCGGTCTCGTTCAGCGGCCGGTCGGCCAACCAGCGCCGCGACCTGGCCGCGACGGTCCGTAACAAGCTCGCCGGTCACGAGCTGGCCAGGCCCCGCCGGGCGGGCCGGAGCGGCGACGCCGGCTCCGCGGATGACGCCGAGCTCGCGCAGCTGCGCCGGGCGCTGCGCCAGCATCCCTGCCACCAGTGCCCGGACCGGGAGGCGCACCTGCGGCAGGCCGAGCGCTACCTGCGGCTGGAACGTGAGATTGAGGCGCTAGAGCACCGGGTAGCCGGCCGCTCCCACGTGCTGGCCCGCACCTTCGACCGGGTCTGCGCGGTCCTGGAAGAGCTTGGCTACGTGCACGGCGACAAGGTCACGCCGGAGGGTCGCCGGCTGGGCCGCCTCTACGCCGAGCTCGACCTCGTCGCGGCCGAGTGCCTGCGCCGCGGCACCTGGGCCGGCCTGTCGCCCGCGGAGCTGGCCGCCTGCGTCTCGGCGCTCACCTTCGAGTCACGGAGACTGGACGACGCGAGCCCGCCGCGGCTGCCGGGCGGCGGCGTCCGGGAGGTCCTCGCCGACATGGTCCGGCTCTGGGGCGACCTGGACGGCGTCGAGCGAAGCCACCGGCTCTCGTTCCTGCGCGAGCCCGACCTCGGCTTCGCGTGGACCGCGCATGCCTGGGCCAGCGGGCTGGACCTGCAGCGAGCCCTCGCCGACCGTACCCCCGGCGACTTCGTCCGGGCCGTCAAGCAGCTCATCGACCTGCTGGACCAGATCGCCGCGGCGGCGGGCCCGGACCCGCTGGCGCACACCGCCCGCCAGGCGATCGACGCGCTGCGCCGCGGCGTCGTGGCCTACTCCTCCGTCGCCTGACGATAGCGAGCTGAAGCCATATCTCCGGGATACTGAAAGGCAGGCGGGTTGAGCGACCAGCTACTGGACACCACGGGTTTCCTTTACGAAATCGGCCTGCTCAAGCGCTACAAGCGGACGGGCTGGTCCCTGGCAGGCATCCCCGCGCCCGAGTCGGTCGCGGACCATTCGTTCCGGGCCAGCGTCATCGCCTCGGTGATCGCCGCGACGGAAGGCGCTGATCCGGTAGCTGGCCGGAGCGCGCCAAGCAGGCGGCCTCCGGCGGCGAAGTCTGACGGTGCCGCCTGGTGGGGGCGACGGGCCGACTGCGGTTATCCGGTTGCGAGGCTGTCGGCGGGTGCGCGACCCTCGGGTCATGGCAGCGGCAATATCTTCGGGCACCGTCGAGGTGCGCAGGCTGGTGGCGGCCGACTGGGCGGCGCTGCGCGAGGTGCGGCTGACCGCGCTCGCCGACGCACCCTACGCCTTCAGCTCGACCCTCGACCGCGAGCTCGGCTTCGACGAGGCGACCTGGCGCGGGCGGCTCGAGTCGACCGCGCACGTCGGCGCCTGGGGGCCGGGTCCGCAGCCGGGGCTGATCGGGCTGGCGGGCGGCTTCCCCGAGGCCCCCGAAGAGCTCCGGGGTCATGCTCCCGGCCCGGATGAGCCGGCGGCCTGGCATCTGGTCTCGATGTGGGTCAGCCCGCAGGGTCGCGGCCAGGGGATCGCCGACCGCCTGGTGGCAGCCATCTGCGAGCTGGCGCGCGCTGATGGCGCCGAGCAGGTCGCCCTGTGGGTCACCGAGGTCAACCCGCGGGCCCTGGCGTTCTACCGCCGGATGGGCTTCCGGGAGACCGGCCAGCGGCAGCTCGTATGGCCGGACGAACCCGGCCACTGGGAAGAGCGCATGGTCCGCGAGCTGCGCTAGCCGGGCACGGTGCTAGCCGGGCACGGTGCTAGCCCAGCAGGGGCGCGGTGACCGGAAGGTCGTAGGTGCGGCGCACGCTGCTGCCGAGGCGGGTGATGTCGGCCCCGTAGACGTGCATGGAGATCGCGATGTCGTCGCCGCGGTTGCGCACCCGGTGGATGTCGCCCGGCGGGGCGAACCCGCTGACCTCACCGGTCCCGTTCTGGCTGCGGCCGACCTCCCGGAGGTAGCTGCCGTCCTCACCGACCGCGTACAGCTGCTCGTACTCGATGCCCTGCAGGACGCCGAGGACGCACCAGGTGACGTGGTCGTGGATGGGCGTCACCTGGCCCGGCCGCCAGACCATGGCGGTGACTGAGAAGGAGCAGTCGGGCTCGGCGTGGCACTGCGTGGCGCCGCGGATCGCGGTGATCAGCTCACCTGGACATCGGGTACGAACGGGACTAATAGTCGTCATGCTTACCCTCCCAGCTGGCCGGAGCCGATGAGGACAGCCTAGGGAGAGGTCCCTCCCCGATCTAATGCCAAAGGTTCATAGATTCATAGAGGGAACGTATGGATCTCAGGAGCGCCGCGGCGCGGCGGCGAGCCTGGCAGGATGGCGGACGTGGGCACGCTGATGCTGCTGGACAGCGCTTCATTGTACTACCGGGCGTTCTACGGTGTACCGGAGACCATGACGGCACCCGACGGCACGCCGGTGAACGCCGTGCGCGGGCTGCTGGACATGATGTCGCGGCTGATCCGGGCCCGGACGCCGAGTCGCCTGATCGCGTGCATGGACGCGGACTGGCGGCCGGCCTTCCGCACCGCCGCGCTCCCGTCCTACAAGGCGCACCGGGCCAACCCGGATGGTACCGAGCAGGCGCCCGACACCCTGACCGCGCAGATCCCGGTCATCGAGCAGGTGCTGGCCGCCGCCGGGGTGACGATGGCCGCGGCCCCCGGCTACGAGGCCGACGACGTGATCGGGACGCTGGCGGCCCGCGACGCCGGGCCCGTGGAGGTGGTGACCGGCGACCGGGACCTGTTCCAGGTCGTCGATGACGACCGCGGCGTGCGCGTCCTGTACACGGCGCGCGGGCTGGCCAGGCTGGAGGAGGTCGACGAGGCCGCCGTCACGAAGCGCTACCAGATTCCCGGCCGCTCCTATGCCGCGTTCGCGGCCCTGCGCGGTGATCCCAGCGACGGACTGCCTGGCGTGACCGGGGTGGGGGAGAAGACCGCCGCGGCGCTCGTGCGGACGTTCGGGACCGTGGACGCGATCCTGGCGGCGCTGGACGCCGGGCACGGCGGCTTCCCGATGGGCAGCCGGGCCAAGCTGGTGACCGACCGCGCGTACCTGGAGGCATCGGTCGCGGTTGTCAAGGTCGCCACGGACGCGCCGGTCCCGGACGCCGGCGGCGAGCTGCCGGCCCGGCCGGCCAGCCCGCGGCTGCTCGCCGAGCTCGACGAGCGCTGGGGCCTCGGCTCGTCGCTCGGCCGGCTGCTGTCGGCCCTGGCCACCCGCCCGGATTAGCGCTGTCCAGGCGGGCCGGTCGTTCCAGACGCCTGCGGCCACCGCGCTAGAGCACCTGCAGTGCCACCAGGCAGGTGTCGTCGTCGGTCGCGGTATTGCCCATGGCGCCCAGCACCTTGCCGATGACGACGTCGGGGTCGGTAATCCCGCAGGCGGCGTCCACCACGGTGGACAGCCCGTCGTCGATGGACTGATTGCGCCGCTCGACGAGGCCGTCACTGTAGAGCAGCAGCAGGTCGCCGACGTAAAGCTGCTGGCTGGCGACCTGATAGCCGCGGTCGCCGGCGCCCAGCAGGATGCCCTCGGGCTGCGTCAGCGGCCAGGCATCGGGGCCGCGGACCAGCACGGGCGGGGGATGCCCGGCCTGCGCCCAGGTCAGCACCCGGTTAGCCGGGTCGAAGTAGCCCGCCACCACCGACGCCGTGTGCTCGTCATCGACGTGCCAGACCAGCTCGTTGAGCCAGCCCACCAGCTGCTGCGGCGGGGCACCGGTGATCGCCAGCCCGGCGAGGGCGCCGCGCAGCCGGGCCATCCCGGCCGCCGCCGCCAGGCCGTGGCCGGCGACGTCGCCGAGGGCGATCAGCACCAGGCCGCTCGGCATCTCGGCGGTGATGTACCAGTCGCCGCCCACCCGGCTGTCATGCGAGGCGGGCAGGTAGCGAACGACGGCCCGCAGGCCGGGCAGGTCGAACGGCTCGTCGTGCAGCGGCAGGATCGCGTGCTGCAGCTCCACCGTGACGTGCCGCTGCTGCGCGAGCTCGGCCGCGAGCCTGACCTCCCGGCCGGGGGGGTCCGCTATTTCCGTGCGCGCAAAAGACGCCTCCGGGCGCGTCATTTTCGGACGCTGCCCGGGGCGTGGCTGCTGTGCAGCGGGGCCCGGTTGAGGGGCACGAACCTCGACAGTCTCAGAACTCATCACGGTTCACATCAGGTCAGCTGTTGTGCACCAAGCGTGAAGCATGTAGGGCGTCCGTGTCTAGATGGGGACGCAATTCTCCGGCGTGAGATGATGCGGCGGGCGAAGCGACCGCGCGGGGGTGCGGTCACCGTGACGGGAGGACGCCAGTGGGCAGCACGGCACAAGGTAATCACGCGGACCGCGACCTGTACCCGGCCGCCCGGCTCGCCGCCGCGGCGGCAGCCGCCGGCGCCGCGGGACTGGACGCCCTGCTGCTGACGCCGGGACCGGACCTGCGCTACGTGACCGGCTACGCGGCGCACCAGCTAGAGCGGCTGACCTGCCTGGTAGTGCCAGGGGAGGGCGCGGCGGGCGCGGCGCGCGATCCGTTCCTGCTGGTTCCGAACCTGGAGCTGCCGGCGGCGCAGGCGTCCCCGGCGGGCGGCCTGGGCCTGGAGATCATCGGCTGGGACGAGACCGACGACCCGTACGCGCTGGTCGCGGCGCGGCTGCCCGGCGTCGCCGCGGTGGGCTTGTCGGACCGGATGTGGGCCCTGATGGTGCTGCGAATGCGCGCGGCCCTGCCCGGCGCCCGCCAGGAGCTGGCCAGCCTCGCGCTGCGCGGGCTGCGCGCCCGCAAGACCCCGGCCGAGGTGGCGGCGCTGGCGGCCGCGGGCGAGGCGATCGACCGGGTGCACGCCCGGGTCCCCGGCTGGCTCCGGCCGGGCCGCACCGAGCGGGAGGTGGCGGCCGACATCGGCGACGCGATCATCGAGGAGGGGCACGCCCAGGTCGACTTCGCCATCGTCGCCTCCGGGCCGAACGCGGCCAGCCCGCATCACGCGCCCGCTGACCGCGTGCTGGCGCCCGGCGATGCCGTGGTGGTGGATATCGGCGGGACGATGCCCAGCGGGTACTGCTCCGACTGCACGCGCACCTACGTGATCGGCCCGCCTCCGCCGGACTTCGCCGAGTACTACCGGGTCCTGCAGGCGGCGCAGGAGGCAGCGTGCGCGGCCGTGCGGCCCGGCATCGCCGCGGAGGCCGTGGACGCGGCGGCCCGCGAGCCGATCGCCGCGGCCGGATACGGCGCGTACTTCATGCACCGGACCGGGCACGGGATCGGCCTGGAGAGCCATGAGGACCCCTACATCGTGTCGGGTAACCGTGACCCGCTGGAGCCGGGGAACGCGTTCTCGATCGAGCCGGGCATCTACCCCGGGCCGCACGGGGCTCGGATCGAGGACATCGTGGTATGCACTGAGCAGGGCTGTCAGCGCCTCAACAACGGGACCCGCGACCTGGTCATCGTCGATGCCTGAGGGACTCGCTGGCCGGTCACGGGGCCAGCGCCAGGGCCAGCGCCAGGGCCAGCCACGAGGCTGGTAGGGGCTGGCCCGGCCCGGCCGCTCTCCGGCCCGGGCCAGCCCCGGCTCATGGCTAGCGGAACGAGCCGGCGGTCAGGCCGGTCACGATCCGCCGCTGCGCGAACAGCACGAGCAGCGCGATGGGGATCGAGATGATCACCACGGCGGCGTCGATCAGGTTGTAGAACACCTGGAACTGGCTCTCGCCGAAGGTGACGATCGCCAGCGGCGCGGTGAAGTGCGACTGCGTTCGGAGGAAGGACACCGCGAAGATGAAGTCGTTCCAGGCCAGGATGAAGGAGAGGATGCCCGCCGTGAAGACGCCGGGCACGGCGACGGGAATGATGACCTTGCGCAGGATCTGCAGCCGGGTGGCCCCGTCGACGAGGGCGGCCTCCTCCAGTTCGCGGGGGATCTGCTCGAAGAAGTTCTTCAGCAGCCAGGTGGTGATGGGCATGGTGTACACGCAGTAGACGATGATCAGCGGGAAGACGTTGTCCAGCATGCCCAGGTCCTTGAACAGCAGGAACAGCGGGCCGATCATGGCCAGCGGCGGGAAGAAGCCGGCCAGCAGGATGAACCCCAGGATGGCGCCGCCGCCGCGCAGGTTCATCCGGGCCAGGGCGTAGCCGGCGAGGGAGCCGACGATCACCGTCAGCACCGTTGCCGCCAGCGCGACGATGACGCTGTTGATCAGCGGCGTGAGGAAGTGCTGCTGGCTGAAGATGGACGTGTAGGCGCTCCCCGACAGGTGCGCGGGGATGACGCCGTTGCTGCCGCCCACCCCGGCGGCCACCTGCGAGTTGGATTCCAGCGAGGTGCGCAGGATCCAGTAGAACGGGAACAGCGCGATCAGCACCACCAGGGCCGCGCTGATGTAGAACAGGGTCTCCTTGACGGCCTTGCGGCTGGTTCGGGCGCCGCGGCGGGACCGCACCGCGGGCACGCTAGCGGCAACAGCAGCGTTCATGCCTGTCTCCTCGGGCATCTCATGGCTCGGTCCTGAAGAACCGGACGTAGCCGCCGGCCACGATCAGTGCCATCACGACCAGGACCACCGAGATCGCGCCGCCGTAGCCGAAATCGGTGCTGTCGATAAAGGTGTAGAAGTTGAAGAAGGACAGCGTCTCGGTCGAGGTGCCCGGGCCGCCGCCGGTCATGATGTAGATGACGTCGAAGACCAGCAGCGCCTGCAGGGTGCGGAAGATGAGCGCGACGACGAGGGCCGGCTTGAGCAGCGGCAGCGTCACCCGGCGGAACGCCTGCCAGCCGGTGGCGCCGTCGATCCGGGCGGCTTCGTAGACCTCGTTCGGGATGACCTGCAGGCCCGCCAGCAAGATGATCGCGACGAACGGGATGTTCTTCCACGAGTCGGCCACGAAGATGACCGCCCACGACCGCCACACGCTGGCGTTGAGCCAGGTAAGGCTGGACCAGGACGGGTGTATCGCGCCGAGGAAGTAGTCGACGAATCCAGCCCGCGGGTCGAACATCGTCTTCCACAGCAGCGCCGAGACCACGGTGGGCACGGCCCACGGCACGAGGATGGAGGCCCGTACCAGGCCCCGCCCGACGAACTTGCGGTTCAGCATCACCGCCAGGCCGAGCGCGGCGACGATGTCCAGGACGATGGTCACCACGGTGAAGGCGAGCGTCCGCTCCAGCGCCGCGATCCACTGCGGTGAGGTGAACATCTTGGTGTAGTTCGCCGCGCCGACGAACTTGTGCGGCAGGGTGCCGTAACTGAGGTTGTCAAAGTGGAAGGAGTTCCACAGGTTGGCGATGATCGGGTACGCGGTGATCGCCAGCAGCAGGATGATGGCCGGCGCCACCAGGGCGTACCCGAGGCGGCGATCAGATTCGGCGCGGCCCCCTGCCGCGGGGCGTGAGCCCCGCGGCAGGATACGGCGCGCGCTGACGTGAGTAGTCATCAGCGAGTACCGCCCGGGTTCCTAGGACGACGGCGTGGCACTGGCGTCGGACTTGATCTGCGCTGCCTCGGAGCCGATCGCCGCCGCCGGTGACTTGGTGTTGGCGAAGACCTCGGACAGCATGACCTGAAGGTCGTTGGAGACCGTCAGGTAGTTGGGGTTGACGGGCCGGGGCTGTGAGTAGGAGTTGAGCGTCTTGACGTTCTGGAAGTAGGGAGCCTTGGCATACAGGGCCGGGGTGTAAGCGCTGGGCAGCGACGGCGGGTCACCGGTCACCTCGGCGCGGGCGACCTCCACCTGCGGGCTGGTCAGGTACTGGATCAGCTTCCAGGACGCGGCCGCGTGGGCGGTCTTGGCGTTGATGGCGAGCATCTCGCCGCCGAGCGCGGAGCCGGGCGTGCCGCCGGGACCGGCCGGGAACGGGATGTAGCCGGTGTTGCCCTTGACCGGGGCGGTGGTGGCGAGCGACTCGACGAACGGGTAGTTGATCGAGAAGGCCGCGTGACCGGACACGTACTCCTGCTCGACCTGGCCCTCCTGCCACCCGGTGACGGCCGTCGGGGCGATGTGGTTCTTGTAGATGGCGTCATACAGCCACGTCAGGGCGGCGGTGTTGCCTGGCGTGTTCACGTTCTGCGGGTCCAGCTTGCCGCCGAACGCCGAGTCGACAGTCAGGAAAGCGGTGATCGCGCCCTCGTACTTGGCGCCCTCGAACGCCAGCCCCTCCTTCAGTGACTTGTCCTTCTTCATCGCCGCCTGCGCGTCCGACACCACCTGAGCCGGGCTGGTCGGCGGGGTCTTGATCAGGTCGGTGCGGTAGTACAGGCCCTCGGGGTTGTCGAACCACGGCACCGCGTAGGGCGAGCCCTGGTAGGTGCCCGCGGCGACCTCGGTCGGGAAGAACTGGCCCATGTCCGGGTGCAGCTTGCTCAGGTTGAGCACCCAGCCGGCCTGGGCGAACTTGGCCGGGTAGGTGACGTCGGACTCGAATACGTCCGGCGTCGGCGAGCCGGCGGTGAAGGAGTTCTCCAGCTGGGACAGATAGGTGGTCGAGTCGGGGGACAGGACGTCTATCTTGACCTTGATGTTCGGGTTGGCCTTCTCGAAGCCGTCGATCGCCTTCTGCGTCTGCTGGCCCTCGGTGCCCAGGCCCGACTCGGCGAAGACGATCGTCTGCTTGGCGCTCCCGGCGACCGGGCTGCTCGATCCTGAACTGCCGCACGCGGCCAGTCCCAGCGCCGCGGCCGCGCACACCGTTGTCGCCGCTAGCGCTCTGCGGCGCCCGTTCCCAGGCCACATCTGCATGTGGCCACCTCCTCTTTATCTTCTTGTCGTGGTGACCCGGGCTTATCCAGGGTCAGCCGTTTCCCACGATCTGGTTCAGCTCGCCGGACAGGCCGGTGAGCGTCTTGCTGGCCGGTACCTGCTGCGCGAGGGCGCGGTGCACGGCACTGGATATGGCCAGACTGAGCTGGTTGTAGTCGGCGATCTTGGGCCGCGGCTGCGCGGACAAGATCGCCTTCTTGAGCACGGGTAGGTACGGGAACCGGCTGATCAGCGCGTGGTCGCCGTACAGCTGCGTCCACACCGGCGGCAGGGACGCGTCGATCAGCACCCGCCGCTCGCTCGGCAGGCTGGTGAGGAACTTGATGAACGCCAGTGCGGTCGCCTGGTGCCGTGAGAACGCGCTGACCGCGAGGTTGGCGCCGCCCAGTGAGCTGGAGCCGGGCCCGCCCGGGCCAGGCAGCGTCGTGACGCCGAACTTGCCCGCCACCACGTTGCCGGGTCCCGGCCTGTTGGCCTCGCCGTACACATACGGCCAGTTGCGCATGAACAGCAGGTGGCCAGCCTCGAACGCCTGCCGCGAGGCTTCCTCGTCGTAGCCGAGCGCGGCCCGCGGAATCCAGCCGCGGGCGAAGCCGTCCACCAGGAAGCTGAGCGCATTCCGCGCCTGCGGGGTGTTCAGCGTGGCCCGGGTGCCGTCCGGGGACAGGATGCTGCCGCCCGCCGACTGGACCGCCTCGGCGAAGTTGACCGTCAGGCCCTCGTAGGCCGCGAACTGGCCGGCGTAGCCGCCCATGTGGTGGCGCGGCGCGATCGTCTGCGCGTCGCTGGCGAGCTGCCCCCAGGTGGTCGGCGGCGTCGAGATCAGGTCCGTGCGGTAGTACAGCAGGCCCGCGTTGCTGGTGAACGGGACGGCGTAGAGCTTTCCGTCGTAGGTAGCGGTGTCCACCGCCGGGCGCAGCAGGTCGCTGAGCGGGACCAGGCTCTGGCTAACCGGGCTGATCCAGCCATTGGAGGCGAACTCCGCCGTCCAGATGACGTCCAGGCTCATGACGTCGTACACATCGCTGCGGGCCTGCAGATTCCCGACAAGCTGGGCGTGCTGCTCGTCGGATTCGTCCGGCAGGTAGATGATCGTGACATGCTGGCGCGGATGCGCGGAGTTCCACTCGGCGACCAGGCCGGGCAGATAACCGGTGTCGAGCTTGCCGGTGGCGAAGGTGATCGGCCCGATGCCGCTGACCGCCGTCACGGCCGCGGGCTCGACCGGCGTCGCGGAGCATCCCGCCAGCCCGGCCGCGGACGCCAGCAGCGCCGCGACGGTCATGCCCGCGGCGAGCCGTGCGCCTGCTGTCAAATGCGGCATCGTCCCCGCTCCCTTGCGGCGATCCGGCGTCGGCGGCCACCTGCACCCGCCGACATACATACGTGTTATATACCTCTGTTATGTATCCGTCAACGGACGATCTCTCCCGGCTCGACCGAGTCAATTCCGGGCCGCTGCCCTACCTACTTACGCGTTAGATATCGCGGTTAGGTAAACTGCGGAGATTCAGGTGACCGCGTCTGGACCCGTGCGCTGCCGCTGACCTTGTGCGACGATGACATCGAGAGCGCGCCGGCCCCGGTCGCCGGGCGCGCTTGCCTCGGCAGCAGAGGGGGCTGACCTTGCGGATGCCGTTGCTGGCTCTCCTGGCCAAGGAGCCGGCGCACGGGTACGAGCTCAAGATGTTGCTGGAGCAGATCTTCGGGGAGGCGTACCCGTCGCCGAACATCGGCCAGATCTACGTGACGCTGCAGCGCCTCGAGCGTAACGGGCTCGTGCGCAGCCAGGACGTCGTGCAGCAGACCCGGCCCAACAAGCGGGTCTACGAGCTGACTGACGCCGGCCGGGAGGCGCTGGCCAACTGGGTGGACCGGCCCAGCGATGGCCCGCGGATCCGGGACGACTTCTTCATGAAGCTGGCCCTGAGCCCGCTCGCCGGAGCGACCGACCGGCTGGCCCTCATCAACCGCCAGCGCCGGAACTACCTGAACCAGATCCGTAGCCTGTCGAGCCTGGCGAGCGTGACCGAGCCCGGCATCGGCCGGCTGCTGATCGAGGGCGCCATGCTGCATCTCCAGGCCGACCTGGACTGGCTGGAACGATGCCAGGAGGAACTGGTGTGATCCGGTCCGTCCCGCGAGTCAGCGCCGACCAGCACGGGGCCGACCAGCACGGGGCCAGCCACGGGCAGACACTCCTGCTGCGGGCGAGCAGCATCACCAAGACCTTCCGGGCCGATGGCACCGCGGTGTCGGCCGTGCGGGGGGTCGACCTCATGCTCGGCCACGGCGAGTTCGCCGCGATCATGGGTCCCTCCGGCTCCGGAAAGTCGACGCTGCTGCATCTGCTGGGCGGGCTTGAGCGGCCGACCAGCGGCGAGATCTGGCTGAACGGGCGCCGGGTGGACGGCCTGAGCCAGGCGAAATGGGCGGTGCTGCGGCGCCAGCACATCGGCTTCGTGTTCCAGTTCTTCAACCTGGTCTCCAACATGACGGTGGCCGACAACGTGGAACTGGCCGCGCTGATGGGCGGGGCGACCAAGCGGCAGGCCCGCGAGCGCCGCGATGAGCTGCTGGCGGACCTGGGCCTGAGCGCCAAGGCCGACGCGGCGCCGGCGCGGCTGTCCGGCGGCGAGCAGCAGCGGGTGGCCCTGGCCCGGGCGATGGTCAATCGCCCGAGCCTGCTGCTGGCCGACGAGCCCACGGGGAACCTGGACAGTTCCGGCAGCCAGTCCGTGCTGCGCCTGCTCACCCGCGCGCATGCCGACGGCCAGGCGATCTTGCTGGTCACCCACGACGCGCGGGTGGCGAGCGCCGCCGAGCGGGTGATCAGCCTGTTCGACGGGATGATCGCCGACGACGCCGCCATGCGCCCGCCGCGTGCGAAGCCCTCGCAGCGCCGGCCCGCGCCGCTGCCGACCGTGCTGCGGCTGCGGGGCTGACGCGTGCCAGCCACGCTTCGCTGGATCCGTGCTGACCTGCGGGCCCGTCGCGGCCAGGCGGTGGCGGTCGTGGCCGTCGTGGCGGGCGTGGTGCTGGCGCTCCTGCTGTCGGCCGCGCTCCTGCAGGGCGCCACGAACCCGTGGCAGGGATTGTTCTCGGCGACCAAGGGCGCGCAGATCTGGCTGCGCCTGGCGCCGGGCACCGACGTGACCGCGCTCCGCTCTCGGGTGCCCGCGATCACCGCCGTCGCCGGGCCCTACCACGCCGCGGCGGCCACGGTCGCGCAGGACAAGGCCAGGCAGCCCGCCGAGCTGCGGGCCAGCGGCCAGCAGCCGCCCGTCATCGGGCGCCCGCTGATGGAGGCCGGGCACTGGCTGACCCGGGCACAGCCCCGCGGCGTGGTCCTGGAGGCATCGTTCGCGCAGGCGCTGCACGCGACCGACGGTAGCCTGCTGAAGCTCGACAACCTGGACGGCATCGCGGTAGCCCGGGTGCGGGTGATCGGCGTCGCGGCGACCTCAGACCAGGGTTTCTACCCTGACCAGACGCCAGGCCTGATCTGGGTGCTGCCCGGCGTCCTGCGGCAGGTGGAGCCGGTCAGCGGTGACACCTACGACGTCGTCGGGCTGCAGATCTCCGATCCGGCCGCCACCCCGCCGGTGATCCAGCAGGTCGTCACCCAGCTGAGCAGCAGCGCCGTCGAGGACGTGTCCACCTGGCAGCAGGTGAAGCAGTCCATGGCGCGGCGGGACCCGCTGCTCGGCCTGGTGCTCGCGTTGTTCGGGCTGGTCGCCCTCGGCGCCGCGATGCTCGCCATCATCAACGCGACCAGCGGGCGCGTCCTCGTGCAGCGGGCCGACCTCGGGATGCTGCAGACGATCGGCTTCACGCCCGGTCAGGTGATGACGATGCTGGTCGCCGAGCACGCGGTCCTGGGCCTGGCCGGGCTCGTGGCCGGGCTCGGCGGCGCCCGGCTGCTCGCTCCGCTCCTGCTGGGCGAGGTCCCCGGGGTGAGCGCGGGCGCGGCGACGCTGCCGCTGGGCTGGTCCGTGCTGATCGCGGGCGGCATCGAGGGCGCGGTCATCCTCGCGACCGCCGTGCCCGGCTGGCGGGCCGGGCGGGTGTGGCCGGTCGCGGCGGTCCGGCCGCTGCCGCCGCAGGGGCACCTGTCGACCCTGGCCCGCGCGGCCATGGCCTCCCGGCTGCCGCCGGCGATCGTGCTGGGCACCCGGGCCGCGTTCGTGCGCCGGCTGCCCGCGCTGCTCACTATCGGCGGCCTGGCGGTTCCGATGATCATGATCACCATCGGGCTGGGCTTCTGGTCGACGCTAGACCAGGTGCAGCGCCATCCCGCCGAGATCGGGCTGGTGGCCGGCCTGACCGCGAGCCCCGGCGGCCTGACCGAGCCCGGTTCCTGGCGGCTGGTCCGCCGTGACCCCGAGGTTGCCGCGGCGTACCGGTCCGTGCAGGTGACCGCGCTGCTGCCGAGCGAGACCACGACGGTCACCACGCTCGGGATGGGCACGTCGGCGCATCCCTACCCGTTCCGGGTCGTCCAGGGCCGCCTCTACCATGCGCCGGAGGAGGCGGTCGCGACGCAGGGCCTGCTCGACGTGCTCGGCGTGCACGTAGGCGAGCTGGTCCAGATGCCGTTCGGCGGCATCCTGGTGACCTTCCGCATCGTGGGCCGGATCATCGACCCGCAGTACGACGGGCAGGTGCTCGCCTACGGACGGGACACCCTCGCCGATGAGGGCGCGGCGGCGCCGCCGGTCTTCTACAGCCTGATCCTGCGGCGGGGAGTCAGCCCCGCCGCGGCGCAGGCGTGGCTGCGGCGGCACTCCGGCGGTCGGCTGGATGTCAGCCAGGTGGTCAATCCGGCGGATCAGCTCGGCGTCGTCCGGGTCATGATCGCGGGCGTGATCCTGGTGCTGGCGCTGATCGGGCTGACCAACCTGATCACCGCGTCGCTGGTCGGGCTGCGCGACCATCTGCGCGATGTCCGGGTGCTGCACGCGATGGGGCTGACCCCGATGCAGGTGCTGGCCTCGCTGGTGGCCCGCACCAGCGTGCTCGCGCTCGTGGCGGTGACGATCGGGGTGTCGCTGGGCCTGGCGGCATGCAGCGGCCTGATCAACCTGGCGGCCCGGCTGTATGGCCTGGGCGCCGGCATCGGCAGCCCGCCCGGCACCCTGACCCTGGCCATCGCGGTCGCCCTGGCCGTGGTGATCGCCGGGCTGACGGCCGTCGTCCCGGCGCGCCGCTACGCGGGCGCGCCGAGCGGCGCCGTGCTGGGCACCTAGCCGGGCCTGGCGCCAGCTGGCCACCGGGCTAGACGGCTTCCATTCCCGCACTGGGCTAGCATCTGGGCGTTATGCGGATTCTTGTGCTGGGCGGCACGTCGTTCGTAGGCCGGGCGATCGTCGAGCAGGCCCTGCGGGACGGCACCGGGGTGACCCTGTTCGGCCGGGGCCAGACCGGGACCGAACTGTTCCCGGCGGCGGCGCGGCGGATCGGCGACCGGGACACCGGCGACTACGCGGCCCTGCGCGAGGGTACCTGGGACGCGGTCGTCGACGTGAGCGGGTACGTGCCGCGGCACGTCGGCCAGGCGATGGACGCGCTGCGCGACCGGGTCGGCCGTTACCTGTTCATCTCCAGCCACGCGGTGTACGTCCAGACCGGTGTCGGGCCCGGCTCGGACGAGGACACCCCGCGCCGGCCGCCGGTGCGCGACACCGAGGAACTCCACGAGCACACCTACGGGCCGCTCAAGGTCGCCTGCGAGGACGACGTCGTGGCCCGCTACGGCGACCGGGCCACGATCGTCCGGCCGGGCAAGGTGGCCGGGCCGCACGACCCGCAAGACGGCCTCACCTACTGGGTGCGCCGGGCCGCGCGAGGCGGCCGGCTGGCCCTGCCCGGCCGGCCGGAGCAGCCGGTCCAGGTGATCGACTCGCGCGACCTGGCCCGGCTGGTGCTGCGACTGCTGTCCGACGACCGGCCCGGTGCGTTCCACGCGGTGGGCCCGGCCGAGCCGGTCACGATGTCCGGGCTGATCGAGACCTGCGCGCGGGCGGCGGGCAGCCAGGTCGAGATCGCGCCGGTGCCACCCGAATCCGTGCCGCCGCTGTTCCCGCTGGTCCGGGCCGAGGAGCAGTGGCCGGGGCAGCAGCGCAGCCCGGCGCGCGCCCGGGCCGCCGGCCTGCCCGCCACTCCGCTGGCGGTCACCGCGGCCGACGTGCTCGCCTGGGACCGCGAGCACGGCGAGCCGCCGCTGTCGCGCGGGCTGTCGGCCGACGACGAGGGGAAGTTGCTCGCACGAGGAAAGCCATAGCAGCCGCCGAAGGGCCGGCCCCGTGCGGGACCGGCCCCTCCGCGTCGTCGCTAGGCGGTGGTCACCGCCGCGGGGTGCGCGGGGTGCGCGGGGTGCGCGGGGTGGCCGATCGCCAGGCCGCTGTCGGAGTCGAAGAACTGCAGGTTCGTGTTGTCCACGGCGAGATCCGCTGAGTGGCCCGGCTTGATCGAGCTGCGGGCGGCCACCCGCGCCGTCCACATCGTCTTGTTGCCGCCCGCGAGCGGGATGGCCTCGTCGTCCGGGTCGTCGGTCGCCGCCTGGCTGATGCTGGCGTGCTGGACCGGCGGCGCGTCGATGCTGAAGATGACGTTGATCTCGCTGCCGAGTTCCTCGGTAACGGTCGTCGTGACCGGCATCCGCGGCCAGCCAGCGTCGGCCAGTTCCGCATCCTCGAAGTCGGAGGGCCGGATCCCGAGGATGAACTCGCGGCCGAAGTAGTCGTCCAGCCCGGGCCGCGCGGTGAGCAGGGACGGGGGGATGGCCAGCCGGTACCCGGCGAAGGTGACGGCGGGGCCGTCGTCGCGGACCAGGGTGGCGGTGGCGAAGTTCATCGCGGGAGATCCGATGAAACCGGCCACGAACAGATTGACCGGCGAGTTGTACAGCGTCTGCGGGCTGTCGACCTGCTGCAGCTTGCCGTCGCGCAGCACGCAGACCCGCTGCCCGAGGGTCATGGCCTCGACCTGGTCGTGAGTCACGTAGACCGTCGTCACGCCCAGCCGCTCGTGCAGCTGGGACAGCGACGCCCGCATCGAGACGCGGAGCTTGGCGTCGAGGTTCGACAACGGCTCGTCCATCAGGAACGCCTGCGGCTCCCGGACGATCGCGCGGCCCATCGCGACGCGCTGGCGCTGGCCGCCCGACAGCGCGGCGGGCTTGCGCTTGAGGTACTCCTCCAGGCCCAGCATCCGGGCTACCTCGGTGACCCGGCGCTTGATCTCGTCCTTGGGGGTCTTGCGCTGCTCCAGGCCGAAGGCGAGGTTCTGCTCCACGGTCATGTGCGGATAGAGCGCGTAGTTCTGGAAGACCATGGCGATGTCACGATCCTTGGGCGGCAGGTCGTTCACGACCCGGCTGCCGATGGTGATCGTGCCGGACGTGATCTCCTCCAGCCCGGCGATGGATCGCAGGGCGGTCGACTTGCCGCAGCCAGACGGGCCGACAAGCACCATGAACTCGCCATCGGTGATGTCCAGGCTCAGGCCGTCGATCCCTTTGGCCCCGCCCGGATAGACCTTGTCCACCTGGTCAAGCACGATCTGCGCCACTGACGTCTCCCAGTTCGGCTGGCTTCCCGGCCCGCGATGGCCGTTGTGGCGAGAATACCGGGGGGATGCTCATTTGTGACAGATCGGCGACCTTAGCGTTACACAGGTGTGAGCCACGAGACCTGGCCGTTACCTGCGCCGTCAGCTGCGCTCGCGGCAGGCGCTACGGTTTCCGGGTGGAGGAGACTAACCGGAAGATCGTCTGGCTGCTGGCGCGAGATGGCCGGATGAGCTTTACCGAGCTGGCCCGGCAGACCGGGCTGTCGGTGTCGGCCGCCCAGCAGCGAGTCCGCCGCCTGGAGGAGCGCGGCCTGATCAGCGGCTACGCCGCACTGATCAAGGCGGACGAGGCAGGACTGCCGCTGACCGCCTTCATCTCGATCAGGCCCTTCGATGCCGCCGCGCCCGATGACGCGCCCGAGCGGCTGGCGCACCTGGCGGCCATCGAGGCCTGCTATAGCGTCGCGGGGGAGGAGAACTACATCCTCAAGGTCCGGGTCGCCTCGCCGGCCGCCCTGGAGAACCTGCTGCAGGAGATCCGCACCGCCGCCGGGGTGTCGACGCGCACCACGATCGTGCTCAGCACGCCCTACGAGAACCGGCCGCCCGACCTGTGACCGCCGACCTGTGACCGCCGACGTCAGCAGTCGATGGCGAGCAGCTTGAGCGGCGGGCTTTCCGCCAGGTCGATGCTGGCGGGCACGATCGCCGCCGTGGCCTGATGCGTGACGGCCATCGCCGCCAGCTCGCACGCCTGGGCAGACACCACGGTCGAGCCGCGCATCAGCGCATGATCGACCAGGGCGGTGTAGGCCCGCCCGTCGCCGGCCGGCGGTGCGGCCAGGACTATATCCCGCTCGGTGATCCCGGCGTCGGCGCACAGCCTGACCAGCTCGGCCGCCATGTCCAGGTGCGTGATGCCGGCCTGGCCGAGGGTTCCGTCCGCGCGCCGCACATACGGCAGCAGGGCGAGGTCGTGACTCCGGGCGGCGGTCGGGCGCAGGGAGCCGAGCCCGAGCAGCGAGGCGAACGGCATCGCGCCGGCGGCCTCTCCGAAGGAGATCACCTGGCGTACCCAGGACCTGTCGGCGGCCGCCAGCCCGGCCGCCGCCAGCGCCTGCGAGGTGATGAGCACGCGGGCCCCGCAGTCCGCGAGCTGTCCGGCGATCTCCGGGACCGGCAGCTCGCCGGAGACCGGTGAGGGCACGGCGCCGGCGGCCCGGATCGCATGGCAGGCGAGTATGTAGCAAGCCGCGTCGGCCACGTACACGCCGACCACGTCCCGCGGCCGGACCCCGCGCCAGGCCAGGCCCGCCGCCGCGCGCTGCAGCGTGACCGCGAGCTCGGGGTAGGAACACGGGGAACCACCGCAGCCGCCCACCAGCGCCACGTGCGAGCCGCGAGCCGCGGCGCTCGCCAGCAGGCGCTGGGTGACTGTCGGCTCCCCGACCGATGCTTCTGCGGTCGTCATGGTCTTCCGCAACCTTCCCGCCGTCATACACGCGGCGCGCCATTCAGGGGCGCTGTCTCGTCAGGGGCGCTGTCTCGCCGGTGCCGCTGTCTCGTGCTGCTGTCGTGTCGCTCCCGTGATTGTGGTGGCGGCCCGTGTGCATAACGTTACGCATACGGTGCCGCCGCCGCATCGTCAGGAATATGTAGCCGGGTATGTACATCAGGCGACCGGACTGGCCGGACCTACTGGACCTGCTGGCCCTGCTGGACCTACTGGCCCGGCTGACCAGGCTCCGCTGCGGGCGATGCGCCGGTGCGGCCCCGACCAGGCCGGCCACCCCCCTCCTGGTGGCCGGACGCGCCGGGGCCGCACCGCGCCTCGTTTACGAAGTTAGGCCGCGCGGCTGCGCGGCACATGCGCCGAATGAGCCATTCCGATGTGCAGCTCGGGCGTCGGAGCAGGTCACGGCCGTGTGTACATGATCAGGCCCGAGGCGTAGCCGCGGTGGAGCTGGCCGCGCGGCTCAGGCGCGGTTGCCCAGCTCGCGCTCGGCCGCCCACGCCGCCACCTGGGCCCTGGAGCTGAAGCCCAGCTTGCCGAAGATGTTGGCCACGTGCCGTGCCGCGGTGGCCGGGCTGATGGTGAGCTCGGCGGCGATGCCGCGGTTGGACAGGCCGCGCGCGACCAGCCCGGCGATTTCCAGCTCGCGGACGGTCAGCACGGTCGGCATGCCATCGCCGACGAGGGCATCCCCGTGCCTGGCCGGGGCCTGGCCGGGCTGGGCGTTCCCGGCGCTCGGAGTGGCCGGGGCGCTCGGGGTGCTCTCGTCGGTCGCGCCCGGCGCGCCGCCAGGACCGCCGCGGCGGGAACGCAACGCGAAGGCGACCGCCTCATGCGCCGTCAGCTGCTCGCCCTCGACAACCAGGGCGGCGACGGCCGCCGCCCCCAGCCGCCGCCGCGCCGCCTCCAGGAGCGAGCCCGCGCGGCGCAGGGCGCCCGGCGATGCGGCCTGGCCGAGGGCGGAGCGCAGCGCGGATCCCGCGCTCGCGAGCTTGGCCGCCGCGGCCAGGTCGTCCCGGAGGACGGCGAGGGCCGCGAATGCCTCGATTCCGCGGGCGATGGACAGCCGCTGGCCGGTAGCCAGGCTCAGCTGGATGCTCTCGCTCAGGCTCGCGGCGGCAGCCTCCAGCTCTAGCTGGGACAGCGCTACCCAGCCGATCCCGGCCAGGCACCTGGCCATCTCCGGCCTGGCGTCGATCTGCCGGTACAGCGCGAGGGCGGAGCGGAAGTGCGCCAGCGCGGCGGCGTTGTCGCCACGCTGGCGGGCCAGGGCGCCGAACCCGTACAGCGTCTGCGCCACGCCCCAGCCGTTGTTGTCCCGCAGCGTTTCCAGGGCCGCCTCGAAGGTCTGCTGCGCGTCGCCCAGCCTGGTCAGGCGGGCCAGGACCGACGCCTTCCTGGCCAGGGCCAGTCCTTCCTGCCAGCAGTCCCCGGCCTTGCGGGCAGCCTCGACCGCCGCGTTGACACTGTCCAGGGCCTCGTCGGCGTGGCCAGCCTGCAGCTCGACCAGGGAAAGGATGCGCAGGGCGCTCGCCTCGCCGGGCTCGGCGGCCGACTGGAAGAGGTCCAGGCTGGCCCGAGCGCGCTCGCCGGCGGTCGGATAGTCCTGCTGCTCCAGGGCAAGCTCGGCGCGGTGGACCAGGGCGCGCGCCCGGATGTCGGACGATGTCGGGGCGGCCAGCGCGAGGAACCTGTCGAACCAGGCGATGCCCTCGGTCACGTCGCCGGAGGCCACCCACGCGCTGTGCAGCGCCAGGCACAGCCGCAGGCCTAGCTCCGCATCCTCGCGGCTCAGGCATTCCGACAGGGCATGGCGGAAATTGGGGCGCTCAATGTCCATCCGGTGGTACATCGCCACCCGGTCGGCCCAGGGCGGGTCGCCGCGCAGGAAGGCCTGCGCCACGATGCCTTCGCCCAGCCGCAGCAGGTAGTCGCGGTGCGCCGCCCGGACCGCCGGCTGCTCGCCGGAAGTAGCCAGCCGGTCGGCGGCGTACTCGCCGATCGTGTCGAGCAGCCGGTACCGGGTATCGCCGGCCAGTTCGCCGTCCAGGCTGACCAGCGACTTGTCGATCAGCGCGGCGAGCAGGTCGAGCACGTCGTCAGCCCGGATCTGCTTATCAGCGCAGACCTGCTCGGCCATCTCGAGGTTGCACCCGGAGAACACCGACAGCCGGCGCAGCAGCGCCTGCTCTGGCCCGGTGAGCAGCTCATAACTCCAGTCCACGGCCGCGCGCAGCGTCTGCTGGCGCATCGGCGCGGTGCGGTCCCCGGAAGCCAGTAGCTGGAACCGGTCGCCGAGCCGGTCGGCGACCTGGTCGACCGATAGCGCGCGGATTCGCGCGGCGGCCAGTTCGATGGCCAGCGGGATGCCATCCAGCATCCGGCACAGCCGCGCCACCGACTGCGCGTTCTCGGCGGTGAGCGCGAACCCCGGCCGCACCGCCGCGGCGCGGTCGGTGAACAGGCGCACGGCCTCGTGCCCGAGCATCTCCTGCGGGCTCAGCTGCTCCAGCGCCGCCGGCAGCTCAAGCGGCGGTACCCGCCAGACCGTCTCGCCGCGCACCCGCAGCGGCTCCCGGCTGGTCGCGACCACGCGGATGCCCCGGCAGCCGGCCAGCAGCCGCTGCACCAGCAGCGCGCACGCCTCGACCAGGTGCTCGCAGGTGTCGAGGATGAGCAGCAGGTCGCGCGAGCGCAGCGCGTCAGACAGCGTCTCGGTCAGCGACCGGCCGGGCTCCTCGCGGATACCCAGCGTGGTGGCCACCCGGCGGGCCACCAGGTCAGGATCGCGCAGGTCAGCCAGCTCTGCGAGCCAGGCGCCATCGGGGAAGTCCGGGGCCAGGCCCGCGCCGAGCCGGACCGCCAGCCGGGTCTTCCCGATGCCGCCGGGCCCGCAGAGCGTCAGCGCCCGGACGTCCGTGAGCAGCAGCGCGAGCTCCGCCAGGTCGCGCTCGCGCCCAACGAAGCTGTTGGGCTCGGCCGGCAGGTTCCCGGCGCTGAGTAGAATCTCGGTGGTCATCGTCCTTCTGGGATGGTTGACGCGGCCCTGTCCTATTGTCGCACCATCCGGGGTTTCCTGTCGGCTGTCCGCGGGGGTGAACCTTGGGTGACTCTTCTCGGGTTTGAGCGCTATAAGCAGCTATTGACCTGGGCTAATACGCACATCGCCGGGACTTAGTAACTGGCCGTGGTCTATCGTCACCTTGCGTGATGCAATTTGCCTGGCTAGATGCTGCGAGCGATGCCGGAAGACGTGCGGAGCGTGGTCCCGGGACAGCCCCCGAGACCGCCGCCGGGGAAGACGCGGCGGCATGACCTACGGGCTTCTCGCCGCGGCTGCCTGGGGCATCTCCACGATCGCGGCCGCCAGCGCCGCCAGGCGGATCGGCACCTATGCCGCCGTCCTCGTCAGCCAGGTGCTGGGCCTGGCGGTGCTCGTAGTGCTGGCGGCCCTGCTGCGTCCGTCGCTGGCCGCCGTCGGCGGCACCACGGCCGTCGGGCTGTCGGGTGCCGGCGTGCTGGGCCTGCTCGGCTGGCTGTGCTACTACCGCGCGCTGGAATGCGGGCCAGTCGGCCTGGTCAGCGCGATTGGCGCGACCTATGGCGGCGTGACGGCGCTGCTGGCGGTGGCCGTGCTCGGCGAGCGCATCGGCGGCATCGGCGGCGCCGGGGTCGTCCTGTCAGTGGCCGGGATCGCCATGGCCGCGGCCCGCACGCCCGCGGACGCTCCCGCCGCCGTCCCGGCCGCTGGCGGCGTCCCGGCTGCGGCCGGCGTGGTGACAGGCGCGGGCGGGATCCGCGGCTCGGCTGGGATCGCGGGGTCGGCCGTGCTCGCCCGCGGCATCCCGCGGCCCGGCATCCCGCTGGCCTTCGCGTCCGCGACCACCTACGGCGTCGGCGCGTTCCTCCTCGGTCGCTACTCCGCCGGCGCGGGCTGGCTGCCGTCCACGCTCGTGGCCTACGCCGCGTCGGTCACCGCGCTGCTCCTGGCGCTGCCTCTGCTGGGCAGGCCCAGGCCGCTCCGGGGCCAGGCCCCGGGCCTGATGTGGGCCGCCACGGCCGGGCTGACCGAGGTCGGGGCCCTGCTGGCGTTCTCGCGCGGCGGCCAGGTCGGCCAGGTCGCGGTGACCGCAGCCGTGTCCAGCCTCTACCCGGCCCTCGCCCTGGTCGCCGGCATCCTGATGTTCCGCGAGCGGCTCAGCGGCCGCCAGGTGGTCGGGGTGAGCTGCATAGCCGCCGGAGTGGTCATGCTCGGCCTGACCTGAGGCTAGCGCCTGATGAGGCTGGCACCCGGTCAGGAGATGATCACCTCGACCGGCTCGCTGTACCTGGCCCGGCCGAAGTACATGACCTTGGCGATCACCCACCATCGCTGGCCGCGCCGGGCGTCAGCCGGCACGGTGACGGGAAGGCGCAGCGTCGCGGCCCGCCCGGGCTCGGCGCAGAAGCCGGCGGCCCACCGCGGCACGCACGCCCAGCTGCCGGCGGGCGAGATGAGCTGGACCTCACCGCGGATGGCCGAGGCGGCGTGGTTGCTCACCACGATCTGGAGGTCCCCGGTCTCGCCGGGACTCAGGGTGAGCTCCGGGCCGGCCATCGTCAGGTCGACCTCGGCGCTGATCGCCCGCAGATTCGCCTCATGCTCGGCGACCAGCTCGGCTCGCGGCGGGTCTGCCGCCCGCCCGGCTCCGGCCGCCGCTCCCGCGCCGGCCGCCGCTCCGGTCACCACCAGCACCGCGTCCTCGATCACCTGGCCGACGTGGTCGCGGATCTGGGCGGCGACAAAATGGTGGCCGTCAGCTGCCCCCGGCAGCTGACGGACCGTCAGTTCCCAGCTGGCGTGCCCTCGGCCGGGCAGGTCGTAGCGGAGCGGGCCGGGTGGCTGCACGTCAAGACCGGGCGGGATGCTCAGCGAGATCTCGCCGGCGGCCGCGTCGGGGCCGCCGGCGACGGTCAGCCGCAGCTGTCCCGGCGCACCGGAACTCACGCCGAGGCGGGCGGGAGACAGATGCACCGCCACGGGCATATTGCCGGCCGGCGCCGGTCCCTTGCCATGCAGCCAGTACCGGGCATAGACCGGCTGGGCCGTCTCGGGCAGCGCCGTCTCGGGCAGCGCCGACTCGGGCAGCGCCGACTCGGGCAGCGCCGTCTCGGGCAGTGCCGACTCCGGGCTGTCGGCGACTAGGCCGGCCAGCCAGGGCGGGGTAGCCGGGGTGACGAAGATGGTGGCGACCCCGGCGGCGGGGACCGGTGTCACGGCGGCGCCCTCGGTCACCGGCAGCGGCTCGCCCGCGACGTCCTCGCACAGGCCCGCGGTCCGCGCGGCGGTCAGGCCGGTGAAGAGCCGGACCGCCGCCGGGGCTGACCCGCCGCCGGCATCTCGCAGCCGGACCGTCACGCCGTCGGCCGGCCGGGGCTGCGGGCCGGGCGCCAGCGGGTTGCCGCGTGGCTTGAGCGCGGCGAGGATCGCGGTCGGGGGCTCGACGCTGGCCAGGCTGGCCCGCGCGGGCAGCGGCCCGGCGTGCAGGTCCGTCGTGACCGTCAGCAGGCCCGCGTTGTAATCCTGCCCGGCGGCCGGAAAGCCGGCCTCGCGCCAGTCGCCGGGCCCGGCGGCCAGCGCGTACTCGAAAGTGTGGCTCCAGTGCTGCCAGGCGAAGCTGCTGCCATCGGGCGTGGCGCGCGCGGGGCCGTCGATCCAGACGCCGCTGGGCCAGGCGCTGCACGCGCGCATCAGGGCGATGGTCGCGACAGAGGCGGGCGTCACGAGGCTGCTCGGGGTACCACGGTTGAGCAGCGCGATCGAGTGCCCGGCCAGTGCGGTCGCGGGCCCGCCGGCGGGCTGGCCGGTGCCGGCCGCGCGGGGGACCGGCGCCGCCGCGACGGCCGACGGTGCCGACGGTGCCGACGGTGCCGACGGCACCTCGATGACCGAGTCGGCCAGGTCGTCGATCACCGCCTGGACCCCGGCCGCCAGCTCCGTGTCGCCGGCCCCGGCGATGATCAGCACCGGCAGGTCCGCGGGCCCGCGCACGTCGGCTCCGGGCCCGAAGGCGTCGGCGCGGCTCCTGGCCGCGGGCACCCAGACGCGTGCCGTCCCGGCGGCCTTCAGCTGCCCGGCCAGTTCCGCCGCCGGGCCTGGCCCAGCCGCCGCCAGGACGGCGGCGGTGAAGGCGTTGGCATCGGGCCCGCCGAGCGAGATCCGGAAGTCGGGCAGGTTGGAATCGATCTCGATGGCGCCGTACCGCGGCCCGTCGGGCCGAGAGCAGGTAGCCGTCACGCCCTGCCGGGCCAGCGCGACCAGCAGGGCCCGGACGACCGTCCGGCCGCTGGGCGCCGGCGAGGCGATCACCTCGGCGACCCCGATCGCCTGCAACTGCCGCTCGTCGCGGGAGCCGCCGGGGCCGGTGAGCGCGACCCGGGCGGTGGAGCCGACGCCAAACCACTCGTGCGCCGGGTTGTCGAGCGTGAACGAGTTGCCGGCGACATCGGCGTCGGCCGGCCCGAGTGGCCGGCCGATCACCGAGACGGCGGTCTGGAAGACCGGCAGGCCGCCCGGCACGTTCACGGGGAAGGCCACCCGCAGCAGCCGGTCCTGGCCAATCGAGCCGTCCACGTGGGTCCGGAACTCCACCCGGTCGGCGCCGTCCCACAGCAGCGTCTCCTGGGTCACCGCCAGCCCGCCCAGCCGCAGCCGGGAGACGAGCCGCTGGCCGAGCGGGCACCGCTGCGCGCGGACCTCGGCCGGCAGGCCGGCCGAGCCGGTGCCCGGCCCCTTGGGGGACAGCAGCCACGGGCCCTCGCCCCAGCGCGGGTGCTGGGCATACTCCTCCTGCAGGACGAGCTCGTTGCCGGGCCCGGTGAGCAGCTCGGCATCGGCGGCCCTGGAAAAGATCCTGGTCAGCGTGCCACCGCGGGCCGGGTCGGCCGTGATGGCGAAATCGGCGCTCGCTATCTCGGTGCCCGCGACGGGCTGCCAGCCCGCCGCCCGCTCCGCCGCCTGCGCCGCGTCCGCCGGGCCAGCCGTCGGCCAGGCCAGGTAGGTGCGATAGCCGACGGCCGGAACGTCGGCCGCCCGGAAGGCGATCGTCACGGCCGCCAGGGCGCCATCGCGATGGCGCCTGACCCCCTCGGCCAGGAAGGGAACGGGCGCGCCGGCATCGTCGCGCAGCTCGATCCAGGTGCCGCCGGGCTCGGCGGGCTCCAGCAGGGCCGTCGCGAGCCCTGACCTGGCGGCCGACAGGGTATTCACCACGACGACCGCGATGGCGCCGCTGGCCGGGCCGCCGCTGGCCGGGCCCGGAGTCGCGGCGCTGGCGGTATCGGCCAGGCCCGCGAGGTAGCCGGCCGCCTCGTCGCGGGCCTGGCTGCCGCGCTGCCACGCCTCCCGCCAGCCGGCCAGCAGGTCCAGGTAGACCTGGTCGCCCTCGGTGCCGGTGATCGCGTCGTGGTGCGCGCCGAAGACGAGCAGCCGCCACGCCCGGTCCAGGCTGGCCAGCGGGTAGCGGGCGCCGGCCAGCCAGGCGAGGGTCGCCAGCCGTTCCCCGTCCAGCAGCGCCGTCTCGGCCTGCCGCTGTGCCTGCTTGGTGTCGATGTAGGAGACGTCCTTGCCGGTGTAGACCGGGTTCATGTCCCGGGTCTGCGGCGTGATCCAGACGTCCCCGCGGGCGGCCTCGCCGCGCACGGCCGCGAAGAACTCGCTGGGCAGCGCCGTCACGAAGCGCGGCCACGCATACCGCGCGTTCCAGTCCCGGTGGATCGAGGTGGCCCAGCGCGAGGGGATGACGTGGTCGCCGCCGACGGGCAGCAGCACGTTGCGAGTGGCCGCGACGGGCGCCAGCTCGAGGAACTGCTGGTAGGCATCCCGCTGCGCGGTGGGGAGGTCGGCGGCGTGCTGCGTCCCCCAGCCGGCCGAGTAGTGATTGGCCATGTAGCTGGTGAGCAGTCCGCCGCCGTCCGGCGAGAGCCACTCGAACTCGGCGGGGAACTGCATCAGCCGGTTGTCGCCGGCGGTCCGGTTCGGCCCCCACTGGTGGAACGGCCCGCGGGCCCACGACGACTCGGTCATCCCGGCCGCGGCCATCAGCCCGGGGTAGGCGGGATCGAAGCCGAAGGCGTCGAGCATCCATGCGGCCGACGGATTGCCCTTCAGGACGCCGCGCTGGTAAGCCAGGCCGTAGACGGCGTTGCGGATGGTCGACTCGGCGCCGGTCAGGTTGGTGTTGGGCTCGTTATAGCTGCCGCCGACCAGCTCGATCCGGCCCGCCGCGATCAGGGCCAGCAGGTCTTCCCGGTCCTGCGGATGGGCGTCGAAATGCGGCTTGAGATAGTCGATCTCGGCCAGCACGAACTTGTAATCGGGATCGCGGCGGGCCTCGTCCAGGTGCAGCGCCACCAGCTCGAACGCGGTCCTGACCTCCGGCAGTTCGCCGTCCTCGCCGGGCAGCAGGAGCCGTGACTCCAGGAACTGGCCCTGCGTGCTCCACCACACGGGGTCGTAGTGGAAATGGCTGACCATCCACATCGTCCAGCCCGGCTCGGCGATGGTCACGTCGGCCGCCTGCTCGGCCCGCGCCGCCGAGTCTTCGGCGATGACCGTCACCCGGCGCGAGGTTCCGGCGCTGACCTCGGCGCTGACCTCGATGCCGACCTCGGCGATCTGCTCCCCGCCGGGCGGCGGGGCGGCCACGACGGACGGCTCCGGCGTGGCGATGCCCGGTCCGCCGATCTTGACCGTTACCGGTTCGCCGGGCCGCGTCGCGGTGTCGCCGACGAGCGTGACCTGCACCACCTGCCGGGGCCGGGCGGTGGGGCCGCGAAAGAGCATGGTCGAGGTGACAGCGCCGATCCGCATGCCTCATGTTCGCATGCGGGCCGCCGCGCGGCGGGTAGCCGGCCATGGCGCCGGCCTGCGCGCCGGGCCGCAATCGAGCTCAGCTGGCCCGGTCTGGATACCATCCAGTTAACAGGCTGGGAAAATATCGTCAGCCGGCACGCAGGGCGGGAGCGTGACTGCCGATGCCTGAGCCAGTGGTAACGCTCAGGGATGTCGCCCGGCGGGCCGGCGTGCACCCGGCGACCGCGTCCAGGGCGCTGAGCCCCGAGACCCGGCTGCTGGTCAGCGACGCGACCGCGCAGCGGGTGGTGGAGGCCGCCGCCACGCTCGGCTACCGGCCGAACGCAGTGGCCCGCAGCCTGCGCACCAGGCGCTCGCACACGATCGGCGTGCTGATCCCCGATCTCAACAACCCCCTGTTCCCGCCCATGGTGCGCGGCCTGGAAGACCGGCTCGCGACCGCCGGCTACGTGGCGCTGATCGGCAATACCGACGGCCGCCCCGATCGCGAGCAGCAGGTGTTCGAGCAGATGCGAGCCCGGAACGTCGACGGCTACGCGCTCGCGACGGCGCGCATGGAGAGCCCGGTGCTGGCGGAGGCCGCCCGCGATGGGCTCAACGTGGTCCTGATGAACCGCGTCGCGCAGGACTATGACTTCCCGGCGGTCTCGGTCGACAACGAGCGCGGCGCCAGGCTGGCCGTCGCGCACCTCGCCGGGCTCGGGCATGCCCGGATCGGCTACATCGCCGGGCCGCAGAGCCTGTCGACCGGGCTGAATCGCTATCGCGGCTTCCTGGCTGGCCTGACGGCGGCCGGCCTGGCGGTGCCGCCCGGCGGCGTCGCCTTCGCCGACGCGTTCACGATCGAGGAAGGGCAGCGCTGCGCCGGGGAGATCCTGGCGGCCAGCCCGCGCTGCACCGCCATCGCCGCCGGCAACGACATGCTGGCCGTCGGCTGTTACGCGGCCATCGAGGAGGCCGGGCTGGACTGCCCCGGCGACATCTCCGTCGTCGGCTTTAACGACATGCCCTTCATCGACCGGCTGCGGCCGCCCATGACCACGGTCGCCTTCCCGCACTACCAGCTCGGCACCGAGGCCGCCCGGATGCTGCTGGAGCGGCTGTCGGGCGAGGAGAAGCCAGCCAAGATCATGTACCTGGCGCCCGAGTTCGTCGTGCGGGGGTCCACGGCAGCGCCGGCGCCAGCCGGGCGACGCAGGTAAATGCCTGGCCCTGGGGTCTTGACAGCATGCTGCTCCTGAGTCCATTTTGGGGTCAGTAAACTTCACTGCAAACGATTGTGGCTCCGGATCCTGGCACTGCCGCCTGGTCGGGCGGTTACGGTGCGGGCCCGGCGGCTCGCGATCACTGGCACCGCGGGAAACGTAATCGGGGCGACATGGCTGATGAGCGAGGCGAGCTGCGGATCGGCTGGCTGGGCGCCGGACGGATGGGCTCGATGCTCATCCGCCGCCTGCTGGCCGCCGGCTGCGATGTGTCGGTCTACAACCGGACCAAGGCCAAGGCCGTGCCGCTGCAGGCGCACGGAGCCAAGATCGTCGACTCGGTGGCCGACCTGGCCGCGACCGATCTGGTCTTCGTCACCGTCGGCACGCCCAGGGACCTGATCGAGGCGATGACCGGACCGGGCGGGCTGGCCGCGGCGGAGCGGGCGCCGCGCGTCGTGGTGGACAGCTCGACGGTCTCGGTCGATGCCTCACGGGAGGTGCGGCAGGCGCTAGCTGCCCGCGGCACGCAACTGCTCGCGGCGCCGATCATGGGAAATCCCCGGGTGGCCGCCGCCGGGAAGCTCACGTTCGCGGTGTCCGGCCCACGCCAGGCCTTCGACGAGGCGCAGCCCTACCTGAGCCTGCTCGGCGCCGGCGCGACCTACGTCGGAGACGGCGAGACCGCCCGGATCGTGAAGCTGTGCCACAACCTGTTCCTCGGGGTCGTGGCCCAGTCCATGGCGGAGGTCACGGTGCTGGCGCAGCGCTCCGGGGTCAGCCGCCAGGCCTTCCTGGCCTGCCTGAACAACAGCGTGATGGGCTCGCAGTTCACCAGGTACAAGACGCCGGCGCTGGTGAACCTGGACTTCACGCCGACCTTCACGGGCGAGCTGCTGCGCAAGGACTTCGACCTGGGCCTGGCGGCGGCTCGCGAGCAGGAGGTGCCCATGCCGGTGGCGGGCCTGGTGCACCAGCTCGTGCAGAGCCTGGTCGGCCACGGTCATGGCGGCGACGATTTCGCCGCCCTGCTGCTGCTGGAGGCCCAGTCCGCCGGCCTCGAGCTCGAAAGTGAGAACGCCCCGGTGCTCGACGGCCTGGAGCCGGACAGCCCGACGGGAACCGATGACCCGCACTGATCGCATCCTTCTGGGGCAGGCCCGCGGACGCAGGCCGGCCACACCCGCACGTCCCTTGATGAAGCCCTTACCGCCAGCGGAAGGAGAGCCGGGATGATGTCACAGCACGCCCGGTTGATAGCTCTCGCCGCGGCCGCCGTCGTCGCCGCCGCGACGGTGGCCGGCTGCGGAAGCAGTTCTAGCTCAACGTCCAAGGCCGCCGGACCGATCGTGGTCGGCGCGTCACTGTCGCTCACTGGTGACTTCTCGGCCGACGGCCAGGCGTTCCAGCGCGGCTACCTGCTCTGGCAGCACGACGTCAACGCCGCGGGCGGCCTGCTCGGCCGCCAGGTCAAGCTGATCATCCTCAACGACGCGAGCAGCCCCACCCAGGTGGTAAGCAACTACGACAAGCTCGTCTCCAGCGATCACGTGAACCTGGCCTTCGGGCCGTTCTCCTCGCTGCTCACCACTCCGGCCTCGGCGGTGGCGGCCCGCAACGGCCTGGCGTTCATCGAGGGAGCGGGCGGCGCGCCGTCGGTGTTCACCGCGCCGGCCAATGAGTCGGCGCACAACGTGTTCGACGTCAGCCTGCCGATCCAGGACGAGATGGTGCCGTTCGCCAACTGGGTCAAGTCGCTGCCGGCCAGCCAGCGGCCGAAGTCCGCCGCCTACCCGATGGCCCAGGACCCGTTCGCCGATCCGCCCGTCCAGCTGACCCAGCAGACGCTGCAGCAGGCGGGGATCCGCACCGTTTACTCCAAGATCTTCCCGGCGGAGGTGCCCGACTACACCCCGGCCGCCAACAACGTCGCCGCCAGCGGCGCGCAGATGGTGGTGCTCGGCTCGACGGACGTGCCGACCGTGGGCGCGTTCATGAAGGCCTTCCAGCAGCAGCACTACACGCCCAAGATCTTCGTCGCCGCGGCCGGCCCGGACCAGGGCGCGGCGTTCACCAGCGCGGTCGGTACCGGCAACGCTAACGGGATCATGGTCCCGAACGCCTGGTACGGCGGGTCGCCGAACGCCCAGAGCACCAAGATGGTCGCCGAGTACATCGCCAAGTACGGCGGCACGGCCTCCGGGGTGAACGCGGACGTGGCCGAGGCGTACTCGGTCGGTCAGGTGGCGGCCCAGGCGGTCAAGGCCACCGGCGGCACCGACAACAAGAAGATCATCGCCTACCTGCACGGCGGGACCACGCTGAGCAGCGTCCAGGGGCCGGTGAAGTTCGACTCGCTCGGCCGAAACGGCGCGGCGACGACCTACATCTTCCAGTGGCAGAACGGCAAGTACGTGCCGGTGCTGCCGGTCGGCACGGCGGGCTCAGCGACGATCCTGAACCCCAAGCCGGCCTGGACCGGCTGACCCCGGCCGTGCTTACTGTGCAGGTGCCCGGAGCTGCCCGGGGCAAAGGAGGCAGGCGATGACGACCAAGCTGCTCCATGCCGTGGTCAGCGGCGTGCTCGGCGGCGGCGTCTACGCGCTGATGGCGGTCGGGCTGACCCTGATCTTCGGCGTGCTCGACATCATCAACATCGCCCAGGGCATCCTGGTCATCCTGGGCGCCTACCTCAGCTACGCGCTCTCCGTGCACCTGCACATCGGCCTGTTCACCGGTCTCCTGATCACCGTGCCGGCGATGTTCGTCATCGGCGTGGCCATCCAGTGGCTGTTCATCCGGCCGCTGACCGGCCGCGACCGTACCTCCATGTCGCTGCTGGCGGCCTACGCGGTCGCGATCATCATCGAGGGCGTCCTGTACTGGGCGTTCGGCCCCAACTACGTGACGCTCAATGCCTCCTACGTCACCTCGAGCGTGCACGTCCTCGGCTTCTACCTGCCCTACATCTACCTGTACGGCTTCGCCATGGCGGTCGCCCTGGTCCTCGCGCTCTACGGCCTGCTGTACCGGACGAAATTCGGCCGCGCGGTCCGGGCGACCATGCAAGACCGGACCGCCGCCCTGCTGGTCGGCATCAACGTCAACCGGGTGGCGGCGCTGACCTTCGGCATCGGCGTGGCGGTCACCGCGGTGGGCGGCATGGTGTACGGCGCCACCAGCAGCGGCTTCAACCCGAACAGCGGCTACGACCTCATCTCCCGGCTGCTGGCGATCATCATCCTCGGCGGCCTCGGCAGCATCGGCGGCGCGCTCGCCGCCGCCGTGCTGATGCTCACGATCGAGTCCGTGGTGGACATCTGGTCCCCGACCTGGGCCGTCGCGGTGTTCTACGCGGCGCTCGTGCTGGTGCTCACGATCCGGCCGGGCGGCCTGTTCGGCCGCCAGGCGGCGAGGGCCCAGTGAGAGCGCGCGGGGCGCGGGTGGCTCGGGTGGCGCGCGGGACGCGGGCGGGCGGGGCGGCGATCCTGCTGGCGGCCTGCGTGGTCTTCCCGCTGATGATCACCAACCAGCAGGTCGCCGCCATCGGGGTCGACACGCTGATCTTCGTAGCGGCGGCGGTCGCCTGGAACATCTTCTCCGGTTATAGCGGCTATATCTCGCTCGGGCATGCCGTGTTCTTCGGCAGTGGCGCCTACGCGGCGGGGATAGCGGCCCGGGACTGGCACGTCACCGGCGGCGCCGAGCTGGCGCTGCTGCCGCTGGCCGCCGCCGTGGCCGCGGTGATCGCCGTCCCGTTCGGCCTGATCGCGCTGCGAGTGCGGCGGCACACCTTCGTCGTGATCACCATCGCGATCTTCTTCATCTTCCAGCTGATGGCGTTCAACCTCTCGTTCACCGGCGGCACCACCGGGCTGAATGCGCCGTTCCTGCTGTGGAGCCCGGTCGCCTTCAACGACCGCTTCTACTACGTCGCGCTGGCGATCGCGGCGGGCACGATCGGGCTGTCCTGGCTGATCCGGGGGTCCCGGTTCGGCCTGCAACTGCGCGCGATCCGCGACGACGAGGACCGGGCCGCGGGCCTCGGGGTGCGGGCCCTGCGGGTCAAGCTGACCGCGTTCGCGATCTCCGCCGCCATCACGGGCCTGGTGGGCGCGCTCTGGTTCTTCTTCGTCGGCGAGGTGCTGCCGCAGACCGGCTTCGACGCCATCTTCGACCTCACCGTGGCCCTGATGGCGTTCCTCGGCGGACTGGCCACGGTGGCCGGCCCGGTCCTCGGGGCGCTGATCCTGGAGCCCGGCCAGCAGTACCTCACCCAGCAGGTGACCAACGACTACCTCAGCCAGATCCTGCTCGGCGCGGTATTCCTGGTGGTCATCCTGCTGCTCCCGCGCGGCCTGATCCCGACCGCGAGCGAGAAGATCAGGTCGTGGCAGGCCAGAAGGCGTGACCGGGCCGCCAGCTCCGCGACCCGCGGCGACCTCCCGGCGGGCGCGGGCCCGGCGGCGGGTTCGGCGGCGGGCCTGGCGGCGGGCCCGGCATCCAGCCCGGCCGCGGGTCAGACTCCGGGGGGGCGATCGCGCTGACCACACTGCTGCGAACCGATGGCGTCGCCAAGGCATTCGGCGGCGTGCAAGCGCTGGACGGCGCCACGATCGAGGTGGAGCAGGGCAGCATCACCGGGCTGATCGGGCCGAACGGCTCTGGCAAGACGACGCTGTTCAACGTGATCACCGGCTACGAGCGGCTGGATTCCGGTGACGTCTTCATGGCCGGGGGGAAGATCACCAACCTGCCGCCGCAGCGGGTGTTCGCCCTCGGGATCGGCCGGACCTTCCAGCTGACCCGGATCTTCCCCCGGCTCACGGTGATGGAGAACATGCTGGTCGCCGCGCAGCACACCGGCGCGCAGCACGCCGGCGCGGGAGCGGGCCGGTTCCGGAACCCGCTGGCCCGGTCCGGCGGCCCCGCGGACCGGCGGCGGGCCATGGAACTGCTGGACTTCACCGGGATCGCCGACCACGCGACCGCGCTGGCCGGCACCCTGTCCTACGGGCAGCGCAAGCTGCTCGAGCTGGCCTACGTGCTCGTCGCCGACCCTGCGGTGGTGCTGCTGGACGAGCCGGCGGGCGGGGTCAACCCGTCGCTGATCACCCACATCGCCGCGCGGATCCGCGAGCTCAACGAGGCGGGCAAGACCTTCCTCATCGTCGAGCACAACATGGACTTCGTGATGGGACTGTGCCACCGGGTCACGGTGCTTGACTACGGCACGGTGGTGGCCGCCGGGCCGCCGGAGGTCATCAGGACCGACCCGCGGGTGCTCGACGCCTACCTGGGAATCGAGGAAGACGCCGATGAGTAGCGAGGCGGCGCTCGTGGTCGACGCCGTGACGGCCGGCTACGGCGGCGGCGACGTGCTGCACGAGGTCAGCTTCACCGTCCCGCGCGGGGAGGTCACCTGCGTCGTGGGGCCCAACGGCGCGGGCAAGTCCACCCTGATGGCCGCGATCAGCGGGCTGCTGCGGCCCAGTCGCGGCCGCGTGCTGCTGAACGGCGAGCCGCTGACCGGCAAGAGCCCGCGGCAGGTCCTGGACCTGGGCATCGTCCAGGTGCCGCAGAACCACAGCCTGTTCAAGGAGATGACGGTCCGGGAGAACATCGACCTGGGCGGCTACACGATCGGCGACCGAGCCCTGCTGGCCCGCCGCCGGGCCAGCGTCGAGGAGATGTTCCCGGAGGTGGCCGCCTGGTCGGACAAGAAGGCCGGCAGCCTGTCCGGCGGGCAGCAGCGGCTGGTGGAGTTCGCCCGCTGCCTGATGCTGGACCCCGCCCTGATCATCTTGGACGAGCCGTCGATGGGCCTGGCTCCCAAGGTGCTGCGGTCGGTCTTCGACGCGGTCGAGATGATGCACGCGGCCGGCAAGACCGTGCTGCTGGTCGAGCAGAACGCGCGCGCCGGGCTGCGGCTGGCCGGCCGCGGCGTGGTGCTGGAGAACGGGCGGGTGCGGCTGACGGGTACCGGCCGCGAGGTGCTGGAGCACCCGGAGATCGGCGCGCTGTACCTGGGCGGCGCGTCGGGAAGCCGCCCGTGATCGTCGACGCGCCCGTGATCGTCGACGCGCACTGTCACGTCATCGCCCCGCGGATGATGACGAGCGCGGTGCCGCAGCAGTGGCGCCCGGCGATCCGCCGCTCCGGCGGCGAGGCGGTGATCGAGTTCCGCGGCAGGCAGCTGAACTCGGTGGTGGCCGAGTTCAGCGATGTCGACGTGATGCTGGCCCAGGCGGCGGCCACCGGCGTGACGCACCTGCTGCTGTCGCCGTGGATCATGCTGGTGCCGGTCACCGCCCCGGTGGACGAGGCGGTCCGGGTCTGCCGGATCCAGAACGAGGCGCTGGCCGCCGCGGCCGCGAGCCACCCGGAGTCGGTGCGGGTGCTGGGCGCGGTGCCGCTGCAGGACCCGCCGGCGGCGGCCCGCGAGCTGGAGTACCTGATGGGGCTGCCGGGCGTGCGCGGGGCGGAGGTGCCGGCCAGCGTGGCCGGGGATTACCTCGGCGACCCGCGGTTCCTGCCGTTCTGGGAGGCGGCGGCCGACCTGGGCGCGGTCATCTTCGTGCATCCCACCACCACCGGGTTCGGGCCGCCCGCGCTGGCGGACTATTACCTGTGGAACTCCGTCGGCAACCCGCTGGAGACCACGATCACCGCGGCGCACCTCATCGCGTCGGGCGTGCTGGAGCGGTTCGCCGGCCTGATCGTGCTGCTCGCCCACGGCGGCGGCGGGCTGCCGGCCCTGCGCGGCCGGCTGCGCCGGGCCTTCGCGGTCCGGCCCGAGGCCAGGGCAGCGTGCCCGGCCGGGCCGGACGCCTCGCTGCGCCGGCTCTACTTCGACAGCCTGACCCACGACCCGGCGGTGCTGGCCGGCCTCGTCGAGCTCGCCGGCGCCGGGCACGTGCTGCTCGGCTCCGACCGCCCGTTCGACATGGGCGCTCCCGACCCGGTCGGGGACCTGGCGGCGGCCGGCCTGCGCCCCGGCGACGAGCAGCTCATCCTCGGCGGCAACGCCGCACGCCTGCTGGGGATCGGCGAGGACGGGGCCGGTGAGGACGGGGCCGGTGAGGACCGGGCCGGCGGGGGCAGCGGGCCGAGGGCGAGACTGTCGTTATGGCGTGGTATTGGTTTTCCGAGCAGGCAGTGAGGTAGCTGACGATGGCGATTCACACCTACGGCCCGGCCGCGGTCGACTGGGAGCAGCGGGTCGATCTAGGCCGGCTGCGCACCGAGCGGCTGGCCCGGCTGAAGGCGCAGCTCGAGCGGTCCGACCTGGGCGCGCTGCTGAGCTTCGACTTCGCGAACATCCGGTACATGACCGCCACCCATATCGGCACCTGGGCGATGGACAAGCTGATCCGGTTCGCCTTGCTGCCGCGCGGCGGCGAGCCGATCGTCTGGGATTTCGGCTCCGCCGCGCGCCATCATCAGCTGTATAACCCGTGGCTGGATCACACGCCGGCGGGCGTCGCGGGGTCGCCGTCGGCGGCGGGCGCTGCGCAGACCGGGGCCCGGGCGGGCATCTCGACGCTGCGCGGGGCCTTCCACCCGGACGCCGGGATCCCGCAGGAGGTGGCCGCCCAGGTCGTGGGGGTCCTGCGCGAGCACGGCCTGGCCGACGCGCCGGTGGGCATCGACGTGGCCGAGATGCCGGTGCTCGCGGCGCTGCACGCGGCCGGCGTCGAGACCGTCGACGGCCAGCAGGTGTTCCTGGAGGCCCGGCGGACCAAGACCCGCGACGAGATCAGCCTGCTCAGCCAGGCGTGCGCGATGGTCGACGCCGCCTACCAGGAGCTGTATGAGTTCCTGCGGCCGGGAGTGCGCGAGAACGAGTGCGTGGGCCTGGTCAGCAAGGTGCTCTACGACCTGGGCAGCGAGTACGTCGAGGGGGTCAACGCGATCTCCGGCGAGCGCTGCTCGCCGCACCCGCACGTGTACTCCGACCGGCTGATCCGGCCCGGTGACCCGGCCTTCTTCGACATCCTGCACAGCCACCTGGGCTACCGGACGTGCTATTACCGGACCTTCGCGGTGGGCAGCGCGTCGCGGGCGCAGCGGGACGCCTACGTCCGCTGCCGCGAGTACATGGACCAGGCCATCGCGCTGGTCCGGCCGGGCGTGACCACCGCCGACATCGTGTCGCTGTGGCCGCGCGCGCAGGAGTTCGGCTTCCCGGACGAGATGGCCGCGTTCGCGCTGCAGTACGGGCACGGGGTGGGCCTGTCCATCTGGGAGAAGCCGATCTTCAGCCGGCTGGTGTCGCTGGATCACCCGGAGACGCTGGAGGAGGGGATGGTGTTCGCGCTGGAGACCTACTGGCCGGCCGCCGACGGCTGGTCGGCCGCCCGGATCGAGGAGGAGGTGGTGGTCACCGCCGACGGCTGCGAGGTGATCACCAAGTTCCCGGCCGAGGACCTGCTGGTCGCCGGGCGCAAGTACTGGACGGCCGGCGGCGAGCTGAACACGCTGCGGGAGAGCCAGTCGCAGCTCAACACGGCCGCGGGCCGCGGCGAGCTGACGCCCGGCACCGGGGACCCCTCATGACCGGGGCGCAGGAGATCTCCGCCGGCCGGCTGCTCGAGCTGCTGGAGCAGATGGCGGTGATCCGCGGCACCGAGCAGGCGGCGCACGACCTGTTCCTGCGCGGCCTGGTCAAGGGCACGACGCACCTGGCGGCCGGGCACGAGGCGGTCGCTGTCGGGGCCAGCGCCGCGCTGCGGCCCGGCGACTACGTGTTCGCGACCTACCGGGGGCATCATCACGCGATGGCCCGCGGCGCCTCGCCGACCGAGTGCCTGGCCGAGCTGATGAGCAAGGCCACCGGGGTGTGCCACGCCAAGGGCGGGTCGATGCACCTGACCAAGGCGTCGGCGGGGATGCTCGGGTCCTACGCGATCGTGGGCGCGCACCTGCCGATGGCGGCCGGCGCGGCGTGGTCCGCGCAGCTGCGCGGCACCGATCAGGTGGCCGTCGCCTTCTTCGGTGATGGCGCGACCAACATCGGCGCCTTCCACGAGGCGCTGAACCTGGCCTCGGTATGGTCCCTGCCGGTCCTGTTCATCTGCGAGAACAACCTCTACATGGAGTACACCCCGATCGGCTCGGTGACCGCCGCCGACAACCCCGCGGCGGACCGGGCGGCCGGCTACCGGCTGCCGTCGGAGGTGATCGACGGCAACGACGTGGTGGTCGTGGCGGAGGCGGTCGCGCGGGCCGCGGCGCGGGCCCGGGCCGGCGACGGCCCGACCGTGCTGGAGGCCCAGACCTACCGTCACTTCGGGCACAGCCGCACCGACCCGGCCAAGTACCGGCCCGCGGACGAGGTCGAGCGGTGGCTGGCCCGCGACCCGCTCGATGTCGCCAGCCGGCGGCTGGCGGCCCTCGGGGTGCCCGACGCCGACGTGGCGGCGGCGCGTGAGCGGGCGGACCGGGTGGTCGCGGAGGCGGTGGCCGACGCCATGGCGGCGCCCGGCCCGGATCCCGCGTCGGCGTTTAGCGACGTGTGGGCGGATGGAGGCGCGGCATGGCGGACGTGATCACCTACCGGGAGGCGGTGGCCGAGGGCCTGGCCAGGGAGATGCGGCGGGACCCCGCCGTCGTGTGCCTGGGCGAGGACATCGGTGCGGCCGGCGGGGTGTTCAAGACCACGCAGGGACTGCTGGCGGAGTTCGGGTCGCGGCGGGTCCGGGACACGCCGATCTCCGAGCAGGCCATCGTCGGGGCGGCCATGGGCGCGGCGATGACGGGCATGCGGCCCGTCGCCGAGATCATGTTCTCCGACTTCCTGGCGTGCTGCTGGGACTACCTGGCCAACGAGATCCCCAAGGTGCGGTACATGACCGGCGGGCAGGTGACCGTGCCGCTGGTGGTGCGGACGGCCAACGGCGGCGGGCTGGGGTTCGGCGCCCAGCACTCCCAGGCGGTGGAGAACTGGGCGCTGGCGGTGCCCGGCCTGAAGATAGCGGCGCCGTCCACCCCGGCGGACGTGATCGGGCTGCTGGCCAGCGCGATCCGCAGCGATGACCCCGTGGTGTTCTTCGAGCACAAGGGGCTGTTCGCCAGCAAGGGCCAGGCGCCGCCGGACGGGCATGTAGTCGAGCTCGGCCAGGCCGCGGTGGTCCGGCCGGGCACCGACGTGACCGTGGTCGCGCTGGCCGCCACCGTGCCGCTGGCGCTGGCCGCGGCCGGCCGGCTGGCGGCCGAGGGGGTGTCGGCCGAGGTGATCGACCTGCGCTGCCTGGTGCCGCTGGACATGGCCACGGTGCTGGAGTCGGTCGGCCGGACCTCCCGGCTGCTGATCGTCGAGGAGAACCCCTACCAGGGCGGCTGGGGCGGCACCGTGGCGTCGATCGCGGCCGACGAGGGCTTCGAGCTGCTGGACGCGCCGGTGCGGCGGGTAGCGGCCGCGTGCGTCCCGCTGCCGTTCGCCGACGCGCTGGAGGACCAGGTCATCCCGACGGCCGACTCGGTGACCGCGGCGATCCGCAAGCTGGTCGGCTACTAAGGCAGGTAACGAGAGCCCGGCTGCTGTCGTTCGTCCGGGCCCGGGCCGGGCGAGGTCGCGGCCAGGGCGCGCAGCGCGTCTCCGGTGAGCCGGTGCGTGGCCCACTGGCTGATGTTCGCTGCCCCGAGGGCAGCGTAGAACGCCAGCGCGGGCGAGTTCCAGTCCAGCACGGCCCATTCCAGCCGGGCGTAGCCGCGCCGCACGCAGATGCCGGCGAGCTCGGCCAGCAGCGCCCGGCCGAGCCCGGACCGGCGCAGCGCCGGGATGACGTACAGGTCCTCCAGGTAGATCCCGTGCCTGCCCGTCCAGGTGGAGTAGTTCAGGAACCACAGCGCGAAGCCGACCACGGCGCCCTCGTGCTCGGCCACGTGCGCGAACACGGCGGGCTGCGGGGAGAACAGCGTCGCGGCCAGGTCCTCGTCGGTGACCTGGACCTCCGCCAGCGCCCCCTCGTAGTCGGCTAGCTCCCGGATCAGGCGCCGGATCACGGGGATGTCGGCGGGCCGGGCCGACCTGATCATGGCTAGCCGCTGCCTTCCTCAAGCAGCAGGTGGTAGCCGTTGGGCGTCCTGGCGTGCAGGACCCGGTACTGCCAGTCCGGGCTGGGCGTCATGAGCTCCTCACGGAACCGGACGCCGGCCTCGGCCAGCCGCTTCTTGGCCATGTCGAGGTCGGTGACGCCGAACTGCCAGGTCAGCACCTGGTCCGGGCGCGCAGGGGAGAAGCCATCGCGCCACTCTATGCCGAACTCAAGCTGCCCGTGCCCCAGCGCGAGGAAGTACGGGTACTCCGGTCCCTCGTAGGTGACGTGAAAGCCCAGGCGGACGTAAAAGTCCCGTTCAGCCTGGAGGTCGCTGACGAAGAGAATCGGAATAATCCGGCTGAACAATACCGCCATAGCGCGATATCGTAGCGATCCGCCACGGCTATGGTGGCGGTGTGCGCCCAGCATTCGATAACCATCTGGTATGCGTTGCCGTGTGCCAGGTCAGCCTGCACGTCGGCGAGGTCGCGCGCAACCGCGCGATCGCCCTGGACGCCGTCGGTCACGCGGCCGACGAGGGAGCCCGGATCATCGTGCTTCCCGAGCTCACGCCGTCCGGTTACGTGTTCGCCAGCGCGCAGGAGGCCCGGTCGGCGGCCGAGCCGGCCGACGGCCCCACGGTGACCGAATGGGCGCAGGCGGCCAGGCGCCGTGACCTGATCATCATCGGCGGGTTCAACGAGCTCGGCGCCGATGGCCAGCTCTACAACAGCGCCGTCCTCGTGGACCCCGGCGGGGTCCGGGCGCTCTACCGCAAGGTGCACCTGTGGGACGCCGAGAGCGACTTCTTCGTGCCCGGCACCGCGCCGCCGCCGGTCGTGGAGACAGAGTTCGGCCGGGTGGCGATGATGATCTGCTACGACGTCGAGTTCCCCGAGTGGGTACGGCTGCCCGCCCTGGCCGGGGCGGACCTGCTGGCCGTGCCGACCAACTGGCCGGCGGAGCCCGTGCCGCCGGGGGAGCGGCCCATGGTCGTGGTGAACGTCCAGGCCGCGGCCTTCGCCAACCGGATGTTCGTCGCGGCGGCCTGCCGATGCGGCCCGGAGCGCGGCGTCAGCTGGGTCGGCGGCAGCCTCATCGCCGGCCCGGACGGCTATCCGCTGACCGGCCCGGCCGGGGCCGATGACCCCGCACTGCTGCTGGCCGGCTGTGACCTGGCCCTGGCCAGGACCAAGGCCACCAGCCCGCGCAACGACCCGCACCTCGACCGGCGCCCCGCGCTCTACGGCTGACGGCGCCGGGGCCGGAGCCGGACCCGGAGTCGGCTGCGCGGGCATGGCCGCGCAGGGCATACGCTCTGGGGCATGGTGTCGCACGCACCCGGAATGCCCTTGAGCTTCCTGCCGAGCCCGCAGACCAACGGCTTGCACGTTGGCCCGCTGTTCATCCATGTCTACGGCCTGATGTACGTGGTCGGGATCGCGCTGGCCATCTACATCACGCGGCGCCGCTGGAAGGCGGCCGGCGGTGATCCGGCGCTGGTCGCCGACGTCGCGACCTGGGGCGTGCCGGCCGGCATCATCGGCGGCCGGATCTACTTCGACATCACCACGCCCGCCGATATCCCGCACCACTGGTGGGGGATCTTCGCGGTGTGGTCCGGCGGCCTCGGCATCTGGGGCGGCGTGGCGCTGGGCGGCGCGGTCGGGGTCTGGCGGGTGCGCCGGGCCGGGGCCAGCGCGAGCGTGTTCGCCAACGCGATCGCCCCGGCGCTGCTGGTCGCCCAGGCGATCGGGCGGATCGGCAACTACTTCAATCAGGAGCTGTTCGGCGGGCCGAGCGGCCTGCCGTGGGCGCTGGAGATCTCGCCGTCGCACCGCCCGCCCGGATATACCGCCTTCGCCACCTTCCAGCCCACGTTCTTGTACGAGCTGATCTGGGACCTGGCGCTGGCGGCCGCGCTGGTCTGGCTCGGCCATCACCGCAAGATCCGGCCGCCCGGGCTGTTCGCGCTCTACGTGGCGGGCTACTCCGCCTTCCGCATCTTCGAGGAGTCACTGCGGATCGACTCCTCCGAGCACTTCCTCGGCCTGCGCCTCAACTTCTACGTGGCCAGCGTCGGGGTGCTCGCCGGGCTGATCTGGTTCGTGTGGAACCAGCGCCGCACCGGCCACGATGAAGCCGAGGCCGCCGTCAGCAGCGCCGGCGGGGCCGGTTCCGACGCCAGCGCGGAGGCGGGCTCCGGGAGCGGCGGCGCAGTCTCGTCGAACGCGGCGGAGAAGTAGCACCCGGCGGAGAAGTAGCACCGGGCGGAAAACGGCTGGACGCCGCGCTGGCCGGTCCGCCACCATGTGCTGATCGTGGGCACTAGCGGCGGGCTGCGCCGGATACTGGGCCGGATCCGGCCGGACGTGTCGCCGCTGCGGCACTCCGCCGATTTCCGTCGGCTGTACTGCGGGCAGGCGGCCAGCCTCGCCGGTTCCATGGTCACCTTCGTCGCCTTGCCCTACCAGGCGTATCAGCTGACGCACTCTTCGCTGGTGGTCGGCCTGCTGAGCCTGTCCGAGCTGGTCCCGCTGGTCCTCTCGGCGCTGCTCGGCGGCCTGCTGGCCGATGCGGCCGACCGCCGGATCATGATTCTGGCCGCCGAGGGCTGCGGCGTGCTGGTCTCGGGGGGCCTGGCGGTGAACGCCGCGGCCTGGCATCAGGTCTGGCTGCTGTTCGTGCTCGGCCTGATCGGCGCCGGCTGCTTCGGGCTGCAGCGGCCGTCGGTGGACGCCCTGGTCGCCCAGCTGGTGCCCCGCGCCGACCTGCCGGCGGCGGCGGCCCTGAGCGGGCTGACGGGCAATGCGGCTCAGCTGGCCGGCCCGCTGCTGGGCGGCACGATCATCGCCGCCGCCGGCCTGGCCACCGCGTACTGGACCGATGCGGCCACCTGCGTGGCGGGGCTGGCGGCGTTCGCCCGGCTGAGCTCGTTCCCGCCCGCGCCGCAGGCGGGCCGGCCGAGCTTGCGCGCCATCGCCGAGGGACTGCGCTACGCCCGCGGCCGCCCGGAGATCCTGGGCAGCTACCTGATCGACATCGCCGCGATGTTCTTCGGCGCGCCCTTCGCGCTGTTCCCGGCCTACGCGGCCCGGATCGGCGGCCCCGCCGTCCTGGGCCTGCTGTACGCGGCGCCGGGCGCCGGGGCGCTGCTGGTCAGCATTACCGGCGGCTGGGCGCGGCACGTGCACCGGCACGGCCGCGCCATCGCCCTGGCCGTCTGCGGCTGGGGCCTGGCCATCGCGGCCTTCGGCCTGGCGCCGGGGCTGTGGTGGGCGGTCGCCGCGCTGGCTGCGGCCGGCGGTGCCGACATGATCGGCGGCATCTTCCGGATGACGCTGTGGAACCAGACCATCCCGTCCCGGCTGCGCGGCCGGCTGGCCGGGCTGGAGATGATCAGCTACACCACCGGCGAGCCGCTCGGCAACCTGGAATCGGGACTGGCCGCGTCGCTGGCCGGGTCGACGCGGATCGCGATCGTGTCCGGCGGGCTGCTCTGCGTCGCGGGTGCCGTGGCGGTGACCGTCGCGCTGCCGCTGCTGTGGCGCTACGACGGGCGCGCCCCGCGACCGGCCGAGGACGGCGAGGCCGGCGAGCGGGTCCGGTGGCAGCGGGGCGTTAGTCAATCCGGATGCTGACGGGCGTGCCGAGCTCGATGGTGCGGCTGACCGTGCAGAGCCGGTCGTGGGACTTGCCCGCGATGACGGGCAGCACCGTCCTGGCCTGGTCGCCCGGATCGCCGGCCGGAAAGGCGATCCGGAACGTGACCTGCACGTCCGCCAGGCGGTTGCCGCTCTCGTCGCGCACCTTGTCCGCGCTGACCTGCACCTCGAACCGCTCCGGTTCAGCGCGGCGGGAGGTCACGATGTCAACGTCGATCCCGGTGCAGCCGCCGATCGCCGCCAGCAGCAGCTCCACGGGCGTGAAATCGGCCCCGTCGGTCCCCATCGCGATCTGGCCGCCCCGGCCGTTGGTCGCGGTGTACCGGCCGCCGCCGGTCCGCTCGATGGTCACGTCCACGTGCGCGAAGACAGTCGCCATCCCCCTACTGTCGCAGATCGCGCCCGACCGGCAGCTCACGAGCGCGCT
>DATKRH010000111.1:0-15433 GCA_035532295.1 Streptosporangiaceae bacterium | reverse complement strand
GCGCGCCGCAGCCGTGATCGAGCGAGACCACCCGGCCGTCGTCGGGCGCGTACTCGTTCCCGCAGGCGCCGAAGAGCTGCCCGAGCGGCCCAGCGAGCCGGACCAGGAACCCGCACGTGACGCAGTGCCCGGGTGCCGCATGGGCGAGCGGCGTGCCCGGCCCGTGGTCGCCGGTATACCAGCGGACCGCCGTGGCATCCCGGCCGAGGGCCGAGAGCACCCGGGGGCGCCCGACCTCCAGCGCCGGCCTGGTCTCCTCGGTCAGGCCCAGGGCGGTGGCGACCTCGCCGCCGTCGTCCCAGGCGGTGGTGTCGTCCCAGTCCAGCACGCCGTCGTCGCCCTCGAGCATCGCGATGGGAACCAGCCGCTCGTCATCCAGCGGCGCCGGCATCAGGTCGCCGACCCCGATGTCGCCCGGCCGCACTCGCTCGCTCCACGGCACCCAGTCGGGAGCCAGCAGCGAGTCCGGGCCCGGCAGCAGCACGCACTCGTCCACCGTCACCACCTTGGCGCGCGATGCCCTGGCGACGGTGACCGCCCAGCGCCAGCCCAGGTAGGCCGGGTCCAGGCAGGCGAACAGGTGGGTGACAAGGCGGTCGCCGTCCGACTCTGCGCCCACATGCGGGCCGACCTGGCCTGCTCCGGCCATCTCCGTGGCCGCCGCCTGAGCGAGATCAACGGCAGCGGCGCAAGTCTCGTCCAGTTCCCTGGTGCGCGTGCGATTAGGGCTCACGTTAGGTACCTGTTCCCTCATCTGCCTGGTGGAATGCGCGGCAAACGGCGCTGCCCGCGGCGCCGGCCAGCGGGGCTGGTAGTTCTATCCCCGCATAGGAAGAATACTGGGAGCCATGGATGACTCGGGCCCGGGGGCGCGGGCAAGGCGGGCGGGCCGGTCAATCGCATCGGCATCGCGCACCACCGGCCGCGCCGGGGCAGCCGCCGCCAGCGGCGCCGGCCGGGCCGTGCACCGGCTGTCCGGGGCGTCCGGGGCGAGCCGTACCGGGCTATCCAGCCTGATCGAGCTGACCGCCGCAGGTGGCGTCGGCGACGCCTTCGTCGCTGTCGCGCTCGCCGGCACCCTGTTCTTCAGCGCGTCGGTCGACCAGGCGCGCGGCCGTCTAGCGCTCGCCCTGCTCATCACCATGGCACCGTTCGCGGTCCTGGCCCCCTTCCTCGGCCCGATGCTGGATCGGGTTCAGCAGGGCCGGCGCTACATCCTGATGGGCACGCTGCTGGCCCGCGGCCTGCTGTGCTGGGGCATGGCCGGCGCCGTGCAGCACAACGACGCCGTGACGCTGCTGCCGGCCGCGTTCGGGGTGCTAGTCCTGCAGAAGGCCTACGGCGTGACGAGGGCGGCGGTCACGCCGAGGCTGCTGCCCTCGGAGATCACCCTGGTGACGGCCAACGCGCGATCGGCCCTGGGCGGGCTGATCGCGTCGGCGGCGGGTGCGGGGGTAGCCGTGGGCATCTCGGCCATCAGCGGGGGCGGGTCGGACGGGGCCGCCTGGGTCCTGCGCATCGGCACCGCGATTTACCTGGCCGCGACGGCGCTGGCCCTGCGCTTGCCCGATGGCGTTGACACCCCGCCGCAGGCCGGCCAGATGGGGCCGGGCGGCACCAGGCCAATGCCCGCGGGTCAGGGTTACGGCCAGGACCGCGGCCGCACCGGGCTGCGCAGGCTGTTCACCATCCCCACGATCGGTCCCGTCGTCCGCGAGGCCATGCAGGCGAACGCGGCGCTTCGGGCGTACTCGGGGTTCATGATCTTCTTTCTGGCCTTCATCCTGCGGACCGTGCATTTCAGCGGCACGCCCGACAAGCTCGCCCTGGGCGAGATGATCGCCGCGGCCGGGCTCGGCGGATTCATCGGCACCGGGATCGGGTCCGCGCTGCACTCGCGCGCTCCGCAGGCCATCGTGTACGGCATGCTCACGCTGGCGACCATCACCACGGCGCTGTGCGCGGTGTTCTTCGGCCTCTGGGCGGCCCTGGTCGTCGCCCTCGTGGCCGCGCTCGGCCAGGCGCTGGTGAAGCTCGCCCTCGACTCGATCTTGCAGCGGGAGATCGGCGAGGAGGTCCGCTCCTCGACCTTCGCGGTCTCGGAGACGCTGCACCAGCTGTCCTGGGTGGCGGGCGGCCTGGCGGGCCTGCTCATGTCGCTGACCAACAGCGGCGTGGCTGGCCTCACGTTCGCCGCCGTCGGCCTGGGGCTGTCGCTGGTCGCGCTGGTGCTCGCCCGGCGGCGCCGGGTCCTGCGCGGGCGCCGCGCGCCGGCCCAGGTCAGCAGCGTCGGCTAGCCGACGGCAGGTCAGGCCTCGATGTCACCGGCCACGGCGCGGAGCACGGCACCGATCTTCTTGGCGTCGCGGCTGTCGGGGTGCTTGCCGCGGCGGTAGGTGTTCGATACCCCGTCGAGCAGCTTGATCAGGTCCTCGACGAGCACGACCATCTCGTCTGGGTCCTTCCGGTTCGACTTGGCCACCGTGGGCGGCGGCTCAAGCACGCGCACCTGCAGCGCCTGGGTTCCGCGGCGGCCCTCGGCCACGCCGAACTCGACGCGCTGGCCCGCCCGCAATGTCGTCCCGCTGGAATCCAGCGCGGTTGAGTGCACGAACACCTCACCGCCGTCATCACGAGTGAGAAAGCCGAACCCCTTGTCGGCGTCATACCACTTGACCTTGCCAGTGGGCACGAGCGAGTACCTAACGGGAAGAGGGACTGTCAGGACGCGGCCACAGCTATCGGGACCACGTCACCAGGCTATCGGTTGGCGGCGCATCTCGGCGATGCGGAATTGCCGGGCCAGGTCTGACCGGTCGGGCGGGGTGCGCCGCGGGCCGGCGACTGTCAGCCGAACCGATGCGGTTTGTTCCACGGCGGGACCGGCGGTGAACGACGGCCGCGTTCAGCACGCCAGGCCAGGTAAACAGCGCCGAGGACCGCGGCGACCCGGCTGATATGGCCACCGAACATCCAGGCTTCCCTGGCGTACCCCGACAGCCCGGAGCGCGTGCCGCCCAGCGAGACGTCGGCCACCATCCCGACGATGACCAGGAATACCGGGACGGCCAGGCCGATCCACTTGTCGCGGAAATCCCAGACCCTGGACACCAGGGCTACCGCGGCGCCCAGGAGCCACACGGGCGGGTAAATCAGGCCGCCAAGGCTCAGCAGGAGGACGGCGATGGCCTCCAGCGGACGCCGCCGGGCCCTGGCCAGCACGGTGCGGGCCAGTCTCCCGGCGCCGGCGCCGATGGGGCCCAGGTCCGGCCAGGGGCCGCTCAGCGGCTCCTCAGCCGTCCCGTTCGGCTCCTCAGCCGTCCCGTTCGGCTCCTCAGCCGTCCCGTTCGTGTCGGCGGGCGTCCCGTTCAGGTCGGCGGCCGTCCCGTTCAGCTGGACGCCATTCAGCACGGTCCCGGCCGGCTGGGCGCCGTTCGATCGGGCCTCCCCGTTGGAGATCGGGCCCTCGCCACCCAGCGCCTGCCCATTCACCTGACCCTCTCCGCCAGTGTCGCGCCGTCCAGGGGACAGCACGGGCCACTGCGGGCGACGGAAGCGCGGCTGCACATCTGCGGGCAACGGCGGCGGCGATCCAGCGGAATGCTGATCCGCCACCCCGACGGGCTGCTCGGCGGCCGCGGGATGCTCCTGCATATTCCCCGGCGGCCGGCCGTCCGGCTGAAGCCGCCGCGGGATGCCGGCGCGGCGCTGGCGAGGCGGTTTCGGCACCATGGGCGCGCCCGGCCGCCACCTGGAGGTGATGGGCCGGGTCTGGAACTGGAGCGCGCCGGTCAGCGGCACGTCAGGCGCCGGCTCGGGCACGTGGACGGCCTGGCCAGGTGGCGCGGCGGCGGCTCCCATCCGCTGGCTAGCTAGCCGGTCGCGCTCCCGGTCCACGAGCACGACCGGGTCACCGAGACCCGACAGCAGCTTGAGCACACCTGTGGAGTCCGTGTGCCCCCGCGCACGAGTGCTCTGCTCAATAGACTCACGCGTGCGCGCCAGGAACGCACGCCGGTCTTCCGCACCTAGCCGGCCGCGGGCAGCAACGGACACGCGATTGAGGTAGTCGCGGATCAGCTGTTCGGTCGGGGGGTTCATGGCCCGATAATCCCCCTTCTGGACCTCCTTGCGGAACCGGCTCGCGCGAAAAATCCGTCGTAGGTGCCCCTATTCATGCAAGAAGGCGGCCCCGGCGCTAACCGGGACCGCCTCCTGCGTCCTGAACCGTTCGGTCCGAGGGACTTCTCGCCTCGCCCTGCCCCTGCGGGCAGGTCACGCGGGACTAGAAGTCCATCTCACCGCCGCCGCCCGGCGCCGACGGCGCGGGCGTCTTCTCCGGCTTCTCCGCGATCACTGCCTCAGTGGTGAGGAACAGCGCCGCGATCGAGGCCGCGTTCTGCAGGGCAGAGCGCGTCACCTTCGCCGGGTCGATGATCCCGGCCTTGAACATGTCGACGTACTCACCCGTCGCCGCGTTCAGGCCGAAACCGGGCTCCAGCGACCGCACCTTCTCGGCCACCACGCCGCCCTCAAGGCCGGCGTTGATCGCGATCTGCTTGAGGGGCTCGTCGAGCGCCCGGCGCACGATCTGCGTGCCGGTCGCCTCGTCGCCCGTCAGCTCGAGCTTCTCGAACGCAATCCGGCCGGCCTGGAGCAGGGCCACGCCGCCACCGGCGACGACACCCTCCTCGACCGCGGCCTTGGCGTTGCGCACCGCGTCCTCGATGCGGTGCTTGCGCTCCTTCAGCTCGACCTCGGTCGCCGCGCCGGCCTTGATGACGGCAACGCCGCCGGCCAGCTTGGCGAGCCGCTCCTGCAGCTTCTCGCGGTCGTAGTCCGAGTCGGTGTTCTCGATCTCGGCCCGGATCTGGTTCACCCGGCCCGAGATCTGCTCGGGGTCGCCAGCACCATCGACGATAGTGGTCTCGTCCTTGGTGATGGTGACCTTCCGCGCCCGGCCCAGCAGGTCGAGGTCGGCGTTCTCCAGCTTGAGACCGACTTCCTCGCTGATGACCTGGCCACCGGTCAGGATGGCGATGTCGCCCAGCATGGCCTTGCGACGGTCGCCGAACCCGGGCGCCTTCACCGCGGCGGACTTGAACAGGCCGCGGATCTTGTTGACCACCAGGGTCGCCAGCGCCTCGCCCTCAACGTCCTCCGCGAGGATGACCAGCGGACGGTTGGACTGCACCACCTTGTCGAGGAGCGGGAGCAGGTCCTTGTTCGCCGAGACCTTCGAGTTGACGATGAGGATGTAGGGGTCCTCCAGGACCGCTTCCATGCGCTCAGGGTCGGTCACGAAGTAGTGCGAGATGTATCCCTTGTCGAAGCGCATGCCCTCGGTGAGCTCAAGCTCAAGACCGAAGGTGTTGCTCTCCTCTACGGTGATGACACCTTCCTTGCCGACCTTGTCCATCGCCTCGGCGATCATCTCGCCGATCGCGGTGTCCGCGGCGGAGATAGAGGCCGTCGAAGCGATCTGCTCCTTGGTCTCCACGTCCTTGGCGAGCTTGGACAGTTCCTCGCTCACCCGCTCGACGGCCGCCTCGATGCCGCGCTTGAGCGACATCGGGTTGGCGCCTGCCGCCACGTTGCGCAGGCCCTCGCGGACCAGCGCCTGGGCGAGCACCGTCGCCGTGGTGGTTCCGTCGCCGGCGACATCGTCGGTCTTCTTGGCGACTTCCTTAACGAGCTCCGCGCCGATCTTCTCCCACGGGTCCTCGAGCTCGATCTCCTTGGCGATGGACACACCATCGTTGGTGATCGTGGGGGCGCCCCACTTCTTCTCAAGAACCACGTTGCGGCCCTTAGGGCCGAGGGTTACCTTCACGGCGTCAGCGAGCTGGTTCATACCGCGCTCGAGGCCGCGCCTGGCGTCCTCGTTGAACGCGATCATCTTCGCTGCCATAGGCTTCCAGTCCTCCCGGAACTTTGTGCCTTGCAGGCCAATCGGGTCAATGCCCGCGACGGACGGCCGATCCTGCGGGCAGTCCCTTCATGCCGCCGGCTCGGCCTCATCACCCGATTACGCCACTGCGCTGTCACTCTCACCCCGAGAGTGCCAACGCCCTGTTTAGCACTCTCAGGGTGAGAGTGCAAGCCGACGATCCGGGGCCGCGAAGGACCCGCAGGTCAACGGCATCAGGGCCGGCGAGGCGACCTGTACGGCCCCGCCCCGACACCGACGATGCGCCTGCTCCGGAACCGCCAAGAAGCGCGGTCCCGTCAAGCTACACCAGGAACACAGAAGGCCCGCCGCCCCGAACCGGGACGCCGGGCCTTCCGGCACGTCAGTCAGATCCTTACACGGTGCGAACGCCTGTGGCCTGCGGTCCGCGATCGCTCTGCTCGACGTCGAATTCAACCCGCTGGCCCTCTTCAAGGCTGCGGTAGCCATCCGAAAGGATGGCTGAGAAGTGGACGAAGACGTCCCTACCACCGTCTACCGCGATGAAGCCGTAGCCCTTATCCGCGTTAAACCATTTGACGGTGCCCTGAGCCATTACCCAACAACTCCCTAACTCTGCTCGGGCTGCGGGTCCCGCCCTTGCTACGCGGAACCCGTTTGATCGCGGCACAGGCCAGGCATCGCGAAAGCTCAGCTTGCCGCTCACGCCGTACCAACAGCGACCGATCATGACTTTACATCGTGCCGTGCGCCACTGTGCCCACTTGCGCCCCTAAATCAGCAGGGGTACCCGCGGTGTGCCGACCTGAGGCTTACCCGCTGGCCAGGCGCTCAGCCGCCGGCCACCGCGGGGATCACCGACACTTGCGTGCCCGCCGACACCTCGGTGTCGAGACCGCGGGCAAGCCGGACATCCTCGTCGCCGACGTAGACGTTGACAAAACGGCGTATTTTCCCCGCGTCGTCCAGGATCCGGCCGGTCAGTCCCGGATAGGACGCGTCCAGCCCCGCGAGTACCTCGCGCAGCGTGCCCGGCTCGGTGGCGACCTCAGCGGCCCCACCGGTGTACGTGCGCAAGATGGTGGGGATCCGAACCGACACGCTCATGCCCTGCCTGCCTCTCGTGATGTGCTCTCCAGTGCGGCAAACGCCGCCAGCGTCGGCCGGATGGCCGTCAGCGGCGGCAGCGTGGCGGCCACCGCGTCGAGGGTCTTGAGGCCGTCGCCGGAGTTGATGATGACCGTCTCGGCTTCCGGGTCGAGCTGCCCCGCCGCCAGGAGCTTGCGCAGCACGGCCAGGGTGACGCCGCCCGCGGTCTCCGCGAAGATGCCCTCGGTCTGCGCCAGCAGCCCGATCGCGTCGACCAGCTCGTCGTCGGTTACCTCGGCCACCGCCCCGCCGGTGCGCCGCACGACGTCCAGGACGTAGGGCCCGTCGGCCGGGTTCCCGATGGCCAGCGACTTGGCGATGGTCGCGGGCCGGACCGGCTGGACCACGTCGTGGCCGGCCCGGAAGGCGGTAGCGACCGGAGCGCAGCCCGCCGCCTGGGCGCCGAACACCTTCCAGCCGGTGTCGGGCACCAGGCCGAGCGCGGCGAACTCGCGGAACGCCTTGTCGATCTTCACCAGCTGGGCGCCGGAGGCCACCGGGATCACGATCTGCTCGGGCAGCCGCCAGCCGAGCTGCTCGGCGATCTCGAACCCGATCGTCTTGGAGCCCTCGGCGTAGTACGGGCGGACGTTCACGTTGACGAACGCCCAGTCCTCCCGCTCGTCGGCCAGCTCGGAGGCGAGCTTGTTCACGTCGTCGTAGCTGCCCTGGACGGCCACCAGCGTGCCGCCGTAGATAGCCGTGCCGAGGATCTTCTGCGGCTCCAGGTCGGACGGGATCAGGACGACCGACCGGATACCGGCCCGCGCCGCCGCGGCGGCCACGGCGTTGGCCAGGTTGCCGGTGGACGGGCAGGCCAGCACCTTGAAGCCCAGCTCGATCGCGGCGGCCAGCGCGACCGCGACGACGCGGTCCTTGAAGGAGTGCGTCGGGTTGGCACGCTCATCCTTGACCCACAGCGAGCGCATGCCCAGCGTGCGGGCGAGCTGATCGGCCCGGACCAGCCGGGTCCACCCCGGCTCGGTGTTGGGCGAGGCCGCGACGTCCGCGGGGACGGGCAGCAGGCTCGCGTACCGCCAGATGTTCTGCGGGCCCGCCTCGATCGAGGCCCGGCTGATCTCAGGGAGGTCGTAGGCGACTTCCAGGGGACCGAAGCACTCGGCGCAGACGTGAGTGGCGCCCAGTTCGTAGGCCTGGCCGCACTCGCGACAGGACAGGTGGCTGGCGTAGCCGAAACGGGATGGCGAACGGGACGCGCGGGATGTGCGCGGGGTAGTGCGCTCGGGTGTCGTGGGCGTACCCGGGGCCGCTGATGCGGTCATTTGCGAGGCCTCTCTCCTCATCTGCCCCAGCGGCCAGCAAAGCCGTGGGCCGGAGTTGGCACCTGTCCCGAGACGACCTCGCCGTTAGCGAGCGAGCGCGTGATCTCGTGATGGTTGCCGGGGCTTCAACGGGCCGTTCCCTCCACCCCTCTGGATGAGCGTTATGCAGTTGTGCCCACTACTGTAACCGGAGATGCCCGTGCCAGTGCAATCCCCTCCGCCGGCTTTGTTGCCGGCTGGGCATGGCGGCACCTCGCCGGCGAGGCCGGACTACTAGCGTGGCGTTACATGGGCGAGGCAGCAGCGCGCGGGCGAGTGCTCGTCGCATCCAACCGCGGACCGATCTCCTTCACGCTCGGCGAAGACGGCCAGCTCAGTGCCCGGCGAGGCGGCGGCGGGATGGTCTCGGGCCTGCTGACGGTGGCCGGCCAGACCGACCTGCTGTGGGTCTGCGCCGCGCTGAGTGATGCCGACCGGGCCGCCGCCCGCGCGGCGCCCGGCGGCCGACTCGAACTCGGCGGCCCGGCGGGGGCTAACGGCCCGGCGGGGGCTAACGGCTCGGCGGTGCGGATGCTCGACATCCCGCCGCGGACCTTCGCCAACGCCTATAACGCGGTGGCGAACTCGACGCTGTGGTTCGTCCACCACCTGCTCTACGACCTTCCGAACCAGCCGCGCTTCGGCACCGGGTTCTGGGAAGAATGGGAGTCCTTCCGGGCCTACAACGCCACCTTCGCGGCGGCGCTGGCGAGCGCGGCCGGCGACGGGACCTCCGCCAGGCCCCTGCCGCGCGCGCTCGTGCAGGACTACCACCTCACGCTGGTCCCCCGGATGCTCGCCGACCAGCGGCCCGACATCCGGATCGCGCACTTCTCGCACACGCCGTGGGCGCCCCCGGAGTATTTCGGCGTGCTGCCCGACGCCATCGCCCGCGAGATCCTCGAGGGGATCCTGGGCGCGGACCACGCAGGCTTCCTCTGCCGGCGCTGGGCGGACGCGTTCGCGGACTGCTGCCAGGTCATCCTCGGGGCCGACGTGGACCGCGCCCGGCAGCGGATCACCTACCAGGGGCATGTCACCGGCATCGGGGTGTACGCGCTCGGCGTGGACGCCGCCGAGCTGACCAGCCGGGCGGCGCAGCCCGACGTCGAGGCCCGGGTGCGCGACCTCGTTGGGCTCGCCGGCGGCCGGAAGCTGATCGTCCGGATCGACCGCACCGAGCTGTCCAAGAACATCGTCCGCGGCCTGGCCGCCTACCGCGAGCTGCTGATCTCCCGGCCGCAGTGGCGGGGGCGGGTCATGCACCTCGCGTTCGCCTACCCGTCGAGAACCGAACTGCCGGAGTACCGCGAGTACGCCGCGGCCGTGCTGCGACTGGCCGAGCTGATCAACGAGGAACTCGGGACCGACGACTGGACGCCGCTGGTCGTGCGGGCGGACGACGACTACGCCCGGTCCCTGGCCGCCTACCGGGTCGCCGACGTGCTGCTGGTCAACCCGATCCGGGACGGGATGAACCTCGTCGCCAAGGAGGGCCCGATCGCCAGCGACCGGGGCTGCGCGCTGGTCCTGTCGCGCGAGGCGGGCGCGGCCGCCGAGCTGAGCGACGCGGCCCTGATGATCAACCCGTTCGACGTCACCGGCACGGCGCAGGCACTGCACGAGGCGCTGTCGATGAGCGACGAGGAGCGAGCCAGCCGGTGCGCCCGGCTCGCCGCGGCCGGCGGGGCCGTCCCGCCCGCCCGGTGGTTCGCCGACCAGCTAGCCGCCCTCGATGAATGAAGTTAACGGCCCCGCGGGGCCGGTCCCGGCCCGGCCGCGCCGGGCGCTAGGCGCCGGCCTCGATGGTGTCGGCCAGGGCCACCAGCAGGGCGACGACGCCTTCGGGGCCGTCGACCACCAGGTCGGCCTCTTGCGCGAGGCCGGTCACCTCCGCCGATCCGCTGCAGACCACCAGGCCGGGGATGCCGTCGGCGCGCAGTTCCCGCACGGCCTCGAACGCCGGCCGGTCGCCCAGGTCGTCGCCGCAGTACAGGGTCGCCGCCGCGTGCCGCTGCGCGGCTAGCTCCCGCAGCGCCTGGCCTTTGTCCGCGCCCGGCGGCCGGAGCTCGATCACCATCCGGCCGGGCTCCACGGCCAGGCCAGTCTGCGCGGCCAGCTCAGCCAGCGGAGCGCTGAGCCGTTCCAGCGCCGCGCGCGGGTCAGCCGTCCGGCGGGTGTGCACGGCGAGCGCGTCCCCCTTGTCCTCCACCCAGGTGCCCTCGGCCGCCGCGGCGGCGGCCAGCACCGCCGGCAGCCGGGCCCGCGCGCTGGCGAGCCCGGCGGGCGGCGGCGGAGCGGTGAGCGTGCCGTCCGACCAGCGCTGCCGGCCGTAGTGGCCAAGGACGACGATGCCGGGCGCGTCGTCCAGGCTCGCGTACGCCACGGCCTCAAGGGCCGGCCGCCCGGTGATGACCGCCAGGGTCCCGACCAGGCCGGCCAGACGGCGCAGGGCCGCGGTGGCGGCGGGCAGCGCCCGGGCCGCGGCGGGCTCGGGCACGATCAGCGCGAGCGTGCCGTCGAAGTCCAGCCCGAACAGCGACCGGCCCGGATCAGCCAGCAGGGCCGCGAGGCCGGCCCGGCCGGCCGCCGAGCGCGGCACGGGCAGCGGCGGCGGCGCGTTCCGGGACTCGTGCGGCGGCACGTCGTGAGGTTGCGTCACGGGCCTAGTCCGGCCTGGAGTCCGGCCGGGCGGACCGCATCCGGCGGCGGCGGACCCGCTGGCGCCGCAGCCGGGCCACGAGAGCAGGGTCGAACGCGGCCGCCTCCGGCCGGTCGATCAGCTCGTTGAGCAGCTGGTAATACCTCGTCGCCGGGATGCCGAACACCTCCAGGATCTCCCGCTCCTTCGCGCCGGGGAACCGCCACCAGCCGCGCTCGAAAACCAGGATGTGCTTGTCAGCATCGGTCAGCGCCGCCACCTGGCCCTCCCAACACCCTCACGCCCGTCCCCCATCGTAGGCAGGCATGGCGGGCGGACGTTCGGTCTTAGCTATGCGCGCGGCTATGCGCGGAGCCCCGGAGGCCGTACGCTCACCATTCGTGACTGGCTTTGACTACCTGACGTTCCTGACCGACTACGGACTAGATGACGGGTTTGTCGCGGCGTGCAAGGGCGTCGCCGTGCGCATCGCCCCGGACGTCCGGCTGATCGACATCACGCACCTGGTGCAGCCCGGCGACGTCCGCCGCGGCGCTGCCGTGCTGGCCCAGACCGTCGGCTACCTGCCGCCGGCCGTCCACGTGGGCGTGGTCGATCCGGGGGTGGGGACCGCCAGGCGCGCCGTCGCGGTGCAGGCCGGCGACTCCATCCTGGTCGGGCCGGACAACGGGCTGCTGTCCTGGGCCGTGTCCGCCCTGGGCGGAGCGACCCGGGCCGTGCAGCTCACCAACGCCGACCTGTGGCTGCACCCCGTCTCGGCGACCTTCCATGGCCGGGACATCTTCGTGCCGGTCGGCGCGCACCTCGCCGCCGGCACGGACCTGGCCCAGGCCGGCGACGAGATCGACGTCGCCGACCTGGTCGCGCTGCCCGCTCCCACTAGCCGGGTCCATGACGGCGAGGCCGAGGGCGAGGTGATGTCGGTGGACCGGTTCGGCAACGTGCAGCTGTCCATCCCGGCCGCGCAGGCCGGCATACTGGGCATCGGGGTCGGGACGCCGGTCGTGGTCCGGGCGGGACGGCGCCAGCTGACCATTCCCTTCACCGACACCTTCGCCGCCGTGGCCCCCGGCGAGATCGTCGCGTTCACCGACAGCGCCGGCCTGATCTCGCTGGCCGTCAACGCCGGCGACGCAGCTCAGGAACTCGGCCTGCCACCGGGCGCGCACGTCCGGCTGTCGCTGGCCCGGCAGTCCTAAGGGCCCGGTCAGGGGCCGTCCGGCGGGGGGCGGGGAATGCGCTCAGAAGGCCCCTAACTGGCTGGAACGTGGCAGAATGCGGGGGGACTCCCCCACGGAAGGCAGATCCGGCGTGCCGCTGAGGTTTCCCCGCCCGGTCATGCCCGTGATCGCCACGGTCATCGCGGCGGTATGGGTTGTGACGGGAAATGCTCCTGCCTTCGCCGACCAGGTCCGCGCGCAGGAATGGTGGCTCTCCGCGCTCGACGTAACCCCGGCGTGGCAGCTGTCCAAGGGTGGCGGCGTCACCGTGGCCGTCCTGAGCGACGGCGTCGACGCCGCGCACGCCGACCTCGCCGGCGCCGTGACCGCCGGCCCCGACTTCACCAATTCCGGCGAGACGACGAGCACCTTTGTCGGGCTGCAGGGCACCGCGATCGCGAGCCTGATCGCGGGGCGCGGGCACGGGCCCGGCCACTCGTCGGGCGTCGTCGGGGTGGCCCCTCGGGCTCGCGTCCTGTCCGTCCGGGTCACGCTGGACCCTGGCGACCCCGCCCTGGACCAGGCCGCGGTGGGCGCCGGGCTGCCCGGTGCCATCGCCAGCGGCATCCGGTACGCCGTGGCGCACCACGCCAGGGTCATCGACCTGCCGGTGGATCCCGGCCAGCCCAGCCCGGACCAGGTCGCCGCCCTCCCGATCCCGCCCAGGCAGACCACGCCGCCGGAGCTGACGGGGATCACCGCCGCGGCCGGCGGCAGCAGCGCCGAGCAGGCGGCGGTCGCCTATGCGGTGCGCAAGGGGGTCGTGCTGGTCGCCCCGGCCGGGGACAACGGCACCGGGACCGATGCCCCGGACTTCCCGGCCGCCTACCCGGGCGTCATCGCCGTAGGCGCGTTCGATCAGAATTTCGTGCGGGCCACGTTCTCCAGCCGGCAGCCCTACGTGGCACTGACGGCAGGCGGCGCGGGCGTCATCGCCGCGGACGCCGCCGGCGGTTACGAGGTCGTCGACAGCACCAGCGGGGCGAGCGCGATGGTCAGCGGGATCGCGGCGCTGATCCGGGCGCGGTTCCCGAAGCTTTCCGCCGCGCAGGTCACCACCGCGCTGACCAGCTCCGCAGTGTACCAGCCGGCCGACCGGACCACTAGCGGATCGGGCCGCGGCACCGTGGATGCGGGACGGGCGCTCATCGCCGCCGCGGCGATGGCGGCGCCCGCGAACGAGCGGGCCGGCGCCGGGGCGGTGAGCTTGGCCGCGCCGACCGCGCCCAGCGCGGCGCCGGCGACGTCCAACGCCCTGGCGCCGAGAGTGCTGCGCGCCGCGATCATCTCGGCGGCCGCGCTCATCCTCCTGCTGCTCCTGGTCACCGTGTACGCGGCGGCCGGGCGACGGAAGGAGCGCCAGGAGGCCAGGGACGCCCAGGCCTCGGCCGACTGGGTCCGCTCCAACCAGAACGCCTACCCGCCCTACGGGTCCGGCGAAGCCGAGCAGATGCTGGAGTATTTCCCCGCGCCTTCCGGCAATCCGGCCATCCCGGTCGACCCGTTCGCCCCGTTCCAGGGGGCGCAGTTCCCCGGCAGCCAGGTCGCGGCCGACGTGGCCGCCGAAGCCGGGGCCAGCCGCGGCACCGGGACCCTGGCGCCCAGTTCCGTCGGCGCCCTCGGCACCCCAGGCACCCCAGGCACCCTAGGCGCCCTCGGCGGGCACGGTGTCGGCGCCTGGGTCCCGCTCGGTGCGGCGTCGCGAGCCCAGAGCCGCCAGCCGCGAGTGTCCGGCGCGCCGCCGTGGGAGCCAGCCGCCCAGCCGAACAGCGAGCTGCCCTGGGCCGCGGTTCCCGGCCCTCCGGCCGACCCGGCCGGGACCCGGCCCGCCGTCGCCGACAGCCCGGCGTCCGACTCGATCTGGCCGACCACCGTCCGCCCCGCGCCCGCGCCGTCACCGAGCGGCCAGGTCTGGGAGGACCTCGTGTCCAGCGCGCCGCCGGCGGTCGAAGCGCAGCCTCCCGCGACCCCGGCACCGCCCCAGTCGGCCGGCGACGCGCCTGCTCCGGCCGGCGGTCCCGCCCCGGCGGCGTTCTCGTCCCCTGCGCCCTTGTCCCCCGCGCCCCTGTCTTCTCCAGCGCCCGCGACGCCCGGCCGGGCCGGCCCGCCCGCGACGCCCGGCCCGGCCGGCCCGCCCGCGCCGGCCGGCCCGGCTGGCGCAGCCGACCTGCCGGCCTCGGCTGGCTCGCTGTGGCAGCCCAGGACCACGCCGCGGTCGCCTTCAGGCTCGCTCTGGGAACTGCCCGCCAGCGAGTCGGGACCCCAGCCGTCCGCTGCGCAGGACTCGCAGTGGCAGCAGGCCGGCGGTGATGCCTTCCGGCAGCCGGCGGCCGCGGAGCCGAACTGGCCACCCCCTGGCGGCCAGGCCGGCTGGCCGTCGGCCACCGAGCAGGTCCCGGCGGCCCCCAGCGAATCGCGGGGCACCGGGGAAGCCGAGGCCGCCGGCCAAGAGGAGTCCGCCAGGGCCGAAGCCGCCTGGGACGCGCAGGGCAGCAGCACGCACTGGCTAGCGGCGGCCGTGAGCGAGCGGTGGCAGCCACCCGCCGACGCGGACTCACCTCGGCGACCGGCCGCGGACTCACCTGCCGTCGCGGACTCGGGGTGGCATACGACGGCTGCGGCATCGTGGGACGCCGCCGGCTCGCAGACACACTGGGACGCGGCGGGCCGCGAGGGAGACTCAGTTGCCGGCGGGGATGAGCCGTATGCCTGGCGCCCCAGTGCCCCGACCGAGACCTTCCCAGCAGTCAGCGACGACTGAGCCGTTCGGATCGCCCTGAGCTGCCATCCCTGCCTGCGCGGGAGAGGACCTGCGCGCCCTGAGAAGAGGTCGAACAGGCCCCCGCCGCCCCGGCCGCCGAGGTCGCCGCCGCCCTCGCCCGAGCCATCCACCACCCGCCGCGCCCTGCCGATTTCATGATCACGGGGCTTTTTCAGTCATATTGACTGAAAAAGCCCCGTGATCATGAACGGACAGGGTCAGGCCCGCGATGCCGCGCCGCGCCGCCGCGCCTCGCTGCCGGCCGGCGCCGAGGCCACGTCGTCGGAGCCGAGGACCGTCGCCGTCGCGATGCCCTCGTCCCCGGCCAGTTCGGCCGCCAGGTCGAAGTTCATCACGTCGCCGCTGTAGTTGCCGAACAGGTACAGCACGCCCTGGCCGGCGTCGACG
>DATKRH010000110.1:0-21252 GCA_035532295.1 Streptosporangiaceae bacterium | reverse complement strand
GGGAGTCGCCCGGTCCTGGCCTTGATCTCGGTGCCGAACGCGGAAATCCAGGCCTGCATCGCCGGCCGGCTGAGCCCGTAGCACTGGTTAGTGTCGTATGGGTCGTACTCGATATCCAGCATGACCGAGGGCTCCTGGCCGTCCGGCCCGGCGGCGTGCTTGAGGAGATAGTCGGCCTGAGCCACGCCGCTGGCGTTATTCGGGATGGCGAAGGCGTAGGCCATGGTGGCGAGCCCGGCCGTCTTCGCCGCCGCCAGGTCCTTGCTGGCGTCCGGATTGACGTAATACGTGCCCTCGGTCACCTTGATCGCGGTGAACTGGATCCCGGCCGCGGCCACGCGCGCCCAGTTGATGCCCCCGTCTTCCTGGTAAGACGCGACGTCCACGCCCTGCACGGCGCCGGGGAGGGGAAGGGGCACGGCCGGCGCCGCGAACGGAGCCCGCAGCGTCGGCCCCGAGTTCGCCCGGATCGGGCCGCCGCCGACTGGGCTGAGCTGGCGCAGCAACTGCGGCGAGTGCGGCTGCGCGACGTTGAAATGCGCGACCGACGCTGGCGGCCCCGACGCCGACGCCGGCGCCGCGACCGTGGCCCGGGCGGCGCTCGCCGGGACCGAGGCGAAGCCGAGCAGCGTGACCGCGACCGCGGCGCAGCGCAGCGGGGTCAGCCGGGAACAGGAACGGGCGAACATGACATCCTCTGCATACTATCGGCGGCAGTTCACGCGGGTGCCAGGCCTGCACTGTGCCAGGCCGGGCCTGGAGACGGCCGGGCATATGCGTTCAGGCTGACGGACGGATAGCGGCTAATTTTCACACGCCGGACGGCCCGCCAGCGCGAAGTCGGCGAAGTTCCGCGTCGGCCTCCTGGTCAGCCGGCCCTTGCCGGCCTGGGGGCGCCGGCGGCCGGGAGATAAACTTCGTGAGCCGTTCGCCGCGTTCGGCGTTGAACTTGACTACGGGGGCGGTCCGGGTGGCATTGTCCGGAGTGCGGAAACCCGCGGTCAGTCCCGGGGAGGCTGTGTGACCGAAGTCGCCGATCAAGGCCAGCCATCCGCCCGGTCACCCGCCCAGCCGGGCGCCGCCGCGACTGCCGCGGGCGCCGCGGCGCTGCCCGCGCACCAGGCGGCGGTCGCGAAGATCAAGAGCGACTACGCGGCCATTCCGCCCGGCAGCCCCGTGCGGCTGGCCAAGCGCACCTCGAACCTGTTCAGGTTCCGCGGCGACGCCACGGGTCCCGGGCTGGACGTGTCGGCGTTCGACCACGTCCTGCGGATCGATCCGGCGGCCCGGACGGCGATCGTCGGCGGCATGACCACTTATGAGCACCTGGCCGACGCCACGCTGGCGCACGGGCTCATGCCGCTGGTCGTCCCGCAGCTCAAGACGATCACTCTCGGCGGCGCGGTGAGCGGCCTGGGCATCGAGTCCACCTCGCTGCGCAGCGGCATGCCGCACGAGTCGGTCCTGGAGATGGAAATCCTCACCGGCGACGGCCGGGTGGTCACCGCGGCGCCGGGCGGCGAGCACGACGCGCTGTACCGGGGATTTCCCAACTCCTACGGCACCCTGGGCTACGCCCTGTCGCTGACCATCGAACTGGAGCCGGTAGCGCCGTACGTGCACCTGCGGCACTTTCGGTTTTCCCGTCCGGAGGACTGCATGGCGGCGATCGCCGAGATCGCCCGGGACGGCAGCTACGACGGGCATCGCGCCGATTTCGTCGACGGCACCATGTTCAGCCTGGACGAGCTGTACCTGACGGTCGGCGCGTTCAGCGAGGTCGCGCCCTGGCGCAGCGACTACACCCGGGAGCAGATCTACTACCAGTCCGTCCGCGGGCCGAGCGAGGACTTCCTGACCATCGCCGACTACCTCTGGCGGTGGGACACCGACTGGTTCTGGTGCTCGCGCCCGTTCGGGGTGCAGCGGCCGCTGGTGCGCCGGGCCTGGCCGCGCCGGTACCGGCGCTCCGATGTGTACCGCCGGCTCGTGGCCTTCGACCGCCGGCATCACCTGTCCGCCGCGCTGAACGCGCGCCGCGGCGCGCCGCGCGACGAGGACGTCATCCAGGATGTGGAGATCCCGGTCGATCGCGGCGCGGACTTCCTGCGGTTCTTCGCCGCCGAGGTCGGCATGAGCCCCGTGTGGCTGTGCCCGCTGCGGCTGCGCGGCAAGCGGGGGGAGCGGGGGGAGCAGACCTGGCCGCTGTACCCGATGCGGCCCGGCCAGGTCTACGTCAACTTCGGGTTCTGGGGCACGGTCGCGCTGCCGCCTGGCGCGTCCGACGGGCACTACAACCGGCGGATCGAGACCACCGTCAGCGAGCTCGGCGGGCACAAGGGCCTGTACTCGACCTCGTTCTACTCGCCGCAGGAGTTCTGGGCGCGTTACAACGGCCCGGAATATGCCGTGCTCAAGGGAGATTATGACGCTGACGGGCGGCTGGCCGACTTGTACGACAAGTGCGTTCGCGGCCAGTGATGTGAGAACTGCGAAGGGGAGTAGCTGACATGGCGCTGGCCGAGGTGTTCGAGCGGGTCGCTGGCCCGGAAGCCCCTGTCGAGTTTCACGCTTTTGACGGGAGCAGGGCAGGGAGCGAGAGCTCCCCGGTGCGCATAACGATCAAGTCGCGGACGGCCGTCGCCTACCTGGCGCAGGCCCCGGGGGCGCTCGGCCTGGCCCGGGCGTATGTCTCGGGGCACCTGGACGTGGATGGGGACATGTACGGGGCGCTGGCGCGGATGACCAGCGCGCAGCGGCTGGAAGTCAGCATCGGCGAGCGGCTCAGGCTGCTCAGCGATCTGGGCGGCCCCCGCCTGCTCGTGCCGCGGGTCACGCCCCCGCCGCAGGAGGTCCAGGTCAACAAGCGGTGGCTGATGGGGCGACGGCATTCCAAGGACCGCGACGCCAACGCCATCTCGCACCACTACGACGTCTCCAACACGTTCTACGAGTGGGTCCTCGGCCCGTCGATGGCCTACACCTGCGCGTGCTACCCGCGCCAGGACGCGACGCTGGAAGAGGCGCAGGAGATCAAGTTCGACCTGGTCGCCCGCAAGCTGGGGCTCCGGCCCGGGATGCGGCTGCTGGACGTCGGCTGCGGCTGGGGCGGCATGGTCATGCACGCCGCCCGCCAGCATGGCGTGCGGGCGCTGGGGGTGACGCTGTCGGAGCAGCAGGCATCCTGGGCGCAGCGCGCGATCAAGGAGGCGGGCCTGAGCGACCTGGCCGAGGTCTGCCACATGGACTACCGGGACGTGACGGAGACGGGCTTCGACGCGGTCAGCTCGATCGGCCTCACCGAGCACATCGGCAAGGCGGAGCTGCCGGGCTACTTCTCGTTCCTGTATAGCAAGCTCAAGCCCGAGGGGCGGCTGCTCAACCACTGCATCACGCGCCCGGACAACAAGGGTCCCGCCGTCGTCAAGGACGGGTTTATCAACCGCTACGTCTTCCCCGACGGCGAGCTCGAGGGCCCCGGTTACCTCTTCTCCCTCATCCACGACGCCGGCCTTGAGGTCCGGCACGCCGAGAACCTGCGCGAGCACTACGCCATGACGCTGGCGGCCTGGTGCGCGAACCTGGATGACCACTGGGACGAGGCCGTCGCCGAGGTCGGCGAGGGCACCGCGCGGGTCTGGCGGCTGTACATGGCCGGCTCCCGGCTGGGGTTCGAGCGGAACCAGATCCAGCTGCACCAGATCCTCGCCGTCAGGCTGGCCTCCGGCGGGACGTCCGGGATGCCGCTGCGGCCGGACTGGGAGCCGCCGGCCGGCTAGCAGCCTCCGGCGAGGCAACCGCCGGAGGCGACCCGCGGCCGCCGGTGAGCTAGCCGGGCAGGGACCGGTAGCTCTCGGCGACGGTGAAGGCCAGGTCGAGAGCCTGGCGGCGGTTCAGCCGGGGGTCGCACGCGGTCTCGTACCGCTGATGCAGGTCATCGGCCGCGATCTCGTAGCTGCCGCCCACGCACTCGGTCACGTTATCGCTGGTGAACTCGATGTGAATGCCGCCCGGATGGGTGCCCAGGCGGCGATGCACGTCGAAGAAGCCCTGGACCTCGCTGACCACGTCGTCGAACCGCCGGGTCTTATAGCCGCCGGGCGCCTCGAAGGTGTTGCCGTGCATCGGGTCGCAGATCCAGGCCACCGGGATCCCCTCGGCCCGGACCGCCGCCACGAGCGGCGGCAGCAGCGTCCGGATCTGCCCGGCCCCGAGCCGGGAGATCAGGGTCAGCCTGCCGGGCTCGCCGTCCGGGCTCAGCTTGCGGACGAGCGCGAGCAGCCCGGCCGGCGTGGCCGTGGGACCCACCTTCAGCCCGATGGGATTGCGGATGCTGGCGGCGAACTCCACGTGCGCGCCGTCGATCGCCCGGGTCCGCTCGCCGATCCACACGAGGTGCGCGGACAGGTCGTAGGCGGCTCCGGTGCGTTCGTCATGCCTGGTCAGGGCCTGCTCGTAGGGCAGCAGCAGAGCCTCGTGGCTGGTGTATAGCTCGACCGTCCGCAGCTCGTCGGGGTCCGCGCCGCAGGCCCGCATGAAGGCCAGGGCCCGGTCGATCTCGCCCGCCAGCCGCTCGTATCGCTGGCCGGCCGGGCTGGCCCGGACGAAGTCCTGGTTCCAGGCGTGGACCTGGTGCAGGCCGGCGTAGCCACCGGTCGTGAAGGCCCGGAAGAGGCTCAGGGTGAGCGCCGCGCTCTGGTAGGCGCGTAGCAGCCGGCCGGGATCTGGCGTCCTGGCCGCCGCCGTGAATTCGAGGCCGTTGACCGCATCGCCCCGGTAGGCGGGCAGCTCGACGCCGTCGCGGACCTCCGTGGGCCGGGACCGCGGCTTGGCGAACTGTCCGGCCATCCGGCCGATCTTGACGATCGGGACGCTGGTCCCGTAGGTGAGGACCACGGCCATCTGCAGGATCGTCTGCAGCCGGGCGCGGACCGCCGGGGGGCTGGCCTCGGCGAAGGTCTCGGCGCAGTCCCCGCCCTGCAGGACGAACGCCTCGCCGCGGGCTACCGCGGCCAGCCGGTCCCGAAGCTGGTCGCACTCGCTGGCGAAGACCAGCGGCGCGAGGCCAGCGAGCTCGCTGGTGACGGCGGCCAGCCGCTCAGGGTCGGGCCAGTCCGGCTGCTGCACGGCCGGGCGGTCGCGCCAGCTCGCGGCCAGCGCGCCGGTCGCGCCGGTCCCGGCGCTCACGGGCGGCCGCCGACGCGCGCCGGGCTGCCGGGGGGTGTGCGTGCGCTGATCACGATGTAACGCTACGCGCTCTAGCCGGGTGGGCGTGGCCGCCTGGCTAGCCGGGCGGCGGCGAGGGACAATGGCGGCATGGATGCTGCCCCGGCCGCCGGCCCGCCCCGCGAGATCGTCCTGCTGGGCTCGACCGGATCGGTCGGCACGCAGGCTGCCGACATTATCGCGCGCAACCCGGACCGGTTCCGGCTGACCGGGCTGGCCTCGGGCGGCGGCAACCCCGCGCTGCTGGCCCGCCAGGCGCTGGAGTTCGGCGTCGAGGTCGTGGCGGTCGCCAGGGAATCGGCTGTCCCCGCGCTCCAGCAGGCGCTCCAGGCGCTCCAGGCGCTCCAGGCGCTCCAGGGACGGCAGGCCGCCGCGCCGGGTCGCGGCGCACGGCAGCTGCCCAAGGTCCTGGCGGGCCCGGACGCGGTCGCCGAGGTGGCCGCCTGGCCCGCCGATGTCGTGCTGAACGCGGTCACCGGCGCCGCCGGCCTGGCCGCCACCCTCGCCGCGCTGGACGCCGGCAGGGTGCTGGCCCTGGCCAACAAGGAGTCGCTGATCATGGGCGGCCAGCTGGTGACCAGCCGGGCGGCGCCCGGCCAGATCGTGCCGGTCGACTCCGAGCACTCCACGATCGCGCAGTGCCTGCGCAGCGGCAGCCCCGATGAGGTGCGGCGGCTGGTCCTGACGGCCAGCGGCGGGCCGTTCCTGCACCGCGGCCGGGCGGAACTGGCCGACGTCACGCCGGAGCAGGCCCTGGCCCACCCGACCTGGAACATGGGACCTGTCATCACGGTGAACTCCGCCACGCTGGTGAACAAGGGCCTGGAGCTCATCGAGGCGCACCTGCTGTTCGGCATCGGATTCGACCGCATTGACGTGGTCGTGCACCGCCAGTCCGTGGTCCACTCGATGGTGGAGTTCACCGACGGTGCCACCATCGCCATGGCCAGCCCGCCGGACATGGCGATCCCGATCGCCCTGGCGCTGGGCTGGCCCGGCCGGGTAGCCGGGGCGGCGGCGCCCATCGACTGGACCACGGCGCATACCTGGACATTCGAGCCGCTGGACGAGGAGGCATTCCCGGCGGTGGCCCTGGCCCGCGCGGCCGGCAGCGCCGGCGGGACCGTTCCGGCGGTCTACAACGCCGCGAACGAGGAATGCGTTGACGCATTCCTGAGGGCTCGCATCCCGTTCACCGGAATCGTGGATACGGTAGCCCAGGTAGTCTCGGAGCATGACGGCGGCGGCGCGGCGGTGACTGCGGTGACTGCGGTGGACGAGATCCTGGCCGCCGATCACTGGGCGCGGGTCCGGGCCCGCGAGCTCACCGGCACGGCATGACGGCCAGGAGTGACAGTATTCGCGGCATCGAGGGAGAGCTAGCCGGATGAGCTTCCTGCTGGGCGTGGTGATCTTTGTTCTCGCGCTGCTCATCTCGGTCATGCTGCACGAGGCCGGCCACTTCCTGACCGCCAAGAAGTTCCACATGAAGGTCACCCAGTTCTTCGTGGGCTTCGGTCAGACGATCTGGTCCCGGATGCGCGGCGAGACCGAGTACGGCATCAAGGTGCTGCCGCTCGGCGGTTTCGTGAAGATCACCGGAATGACCGCGCTGGAGGACGTCGATCCCGCCGACGAACCCCGGTCATTCCGCCGCCAGCCCGGCTGGCAGCGGGCGATCGTGCTCGTCGCCGGGTCCTTCATGCACTTCGCGCTCGCGTTCGTGCTGCTGTTCATCCTCGCCGTGGGCGTCGGCGTCACGAACACCACCACCATCGGGTCCATCAGCCCCTGCCTCCCGCAGACCGTCAAGGCGCTGAACTCCGGTACGTGCGCGAAGGGCCTGCCCGCGTCTCCGGCCAAGCAGGCCGGGCTCCGGGCCCACGACAAGGTCGTTTCCATAGCGGGCAAGCCGGTGAGTAACTGGACCGAGGTGGGCAACGTCATCCGGGCGCAGCCGGTCGGCAAGCCCGTCGCCGTGGTCGTGGACCGCGGCGGCCGGGACCTGACCCTCAGCGTGACCCCGGGCACCGTCGCCGGCCGGCACGGCTCCTACCTGGGCATCGAGGACCAGATCTTCCAGCGCGTCGGCCCGCTGTCCGGCGTGGCCTATGCCGGCTCGACGTTCGGCCAGGTGCTGAAACTGTCCGGGCAGGCCGCGGCGAGGCTGCCGGCGGCGCTGCCCGACCTGTTCGCTAAGAACCGCGCCAAGACCGCGGCCGGGAATGTCAGCAGCATCGTCGGGGCCGCCAACGACGCCGGGCAGGTGGTAGCGGCCGGCGGCGGGTGGCAGTTCACCGTCGCCGAGCTGCTGCTCCTCGTCATCTCGCTGAACATCTTCGTCGGGGCCTTCAACCTGCTGCCGCTGCTCCCGCTGGATGGCGGCCATCTCGCCATCGTGATCTACGAGCGGGTGCGGGCCTGGCTGGCCAGGCTCCGCGGCCGCCCGGATCCGGGCCTGGTAGACATGCAGAAGCTGGTCCCGGTGAGCGTGGGGGTATTCGCCCTCCTGGTCGGGCTCGGTCTCATCCTCATCGCGGCGGACATCTTCAACCCGGTTCACCTGACACAGTGAGGCGATTGTCCAGATGACTGTTGACCTAGGGATTCCTCAGCTGCCGCCGGAGCCGGTGGCGGTGCGGCGGGTGTCCCGCCAGATCATGGTGGGTAAGGGCGGTCATGCGGTGCCGGTGGGTGGCGGCGCGCCGGTGTCGGTGCAGTCGATGACGACGACGCTGACCGCGGATGTCAACGCCACGCTGCAGCAGATCGCCGAGCTGACCGCGGCGGGCTGCCAGATCGTGCGGGTGGCGGTGCCGTCGCAGGACGACGCGGACGCGCTGGCGGATATCGCGCGCAAGTCGCAGATCCCGGTGATCGCCGATATTCACTTCCAGCCGAAGTACGTGTTCGCGGCGATCGACGCGGGCTGCGCCGCGGTGCGGGTGAACCCGGGCAACATCAAGGCGTTCGATGACAAGGTCGGCGAGATCGCCCGGGCCGCGTCGGCCGCGGGGGTGCCCATCCGGATCGGGGTCAACGCCGGGTCCCTGGACAAGCGGCTGCTGGCTAAGTACGGCAAGGCCACCCCCGAGGCGCTGGTCGAGTCGGCGCTCTGGGAGTGCTCGCTGTTCGAGGAGCACGGCTTCACCGACATCAAGATCTCGGTCAAGCACCACGACCCGGTGGTCATGATCAACGCCTACCGGCAGCTGGCGCGGCAGTGTGACTACCCGCTGCACCTGGGCGTCACCGAGGCGGGCCCGACCTTCCAGGGCACGGTCAAGTCGGCGGTCGCGTTCGGCGCGCTGCTGGCCGAGGGCATCGGGGACACCATCCGGGTGTCGCTGTCCGCGCCGCCGGTCGAGGAGGTCAAGGTCGGCATCGCGATCCTGGAGTCGCTGGGGATGCGCGAGCGGGGCCTGGAGATCGTGTCCTGCCCGTCCTGCGGGCGCGCGCAGGTGGATGTCTACAAGCTGGCCGACGAGGTCACCGCGGCGCTGGAGGGGATGGACGTGCCGCTGCGCGTCGCGGTCATGGGCTGCGTGGTGAACGGGCCGGGCGAGGCGCGGGAGGCCGACCTCGGCGTCGCCTCGGGGAACGGCAAGGGCCAGATCTTCGTCCGCGGCCAGGTCGTCAAGACCGTCCCCGAAGCGCAGATCGTCGAGACCCTCATCGAGGAAGCCATGAAGCTCGCGGCGCAACTGGAGCCCGCGGGCGAGTAGTCGTGCGGCCAGCCACGCCGGCCAGCCCTGCCGGCCAGCCCAAATCACATCTTCGCATCTGTGCGAATTTGTCATTGACTCCCGATCTGCGCCTGCTCTAGTTTGTGGCCTCTAACATGCACCGCCAACCAGATGTGAGCGCTCACAACGGCAGGGCAACTTACCCAGGTCAGCCCCCCGTCGAATGCGCGTGCCGGTTGGCGATGCAGCCACCGGCCAGGTGCTAACCCCTTCAACATCCCGGAGGTCCGCGATGGACAAAATCGACCCGAAGGTCGATGAGGCAATCCAAACGCTCAATATGAAGGACGGGCCAACCCGCCGGCGACTGCTTCAGGGCACCGGCCTGGTCAGCGCCACGGCCGCGGCCTCGGCCCTGATCGCTGCCTGCAGCTCGAGCAACAGCACGGCCCAGGCGGCCAAGAACGCGGCCGGGGACTTCCCCAGTACCCCGAAGTGGAAGTTCACGTTCATCAACCACGTCACCGACAACTCGTTCTTCACCCCCACCCAGTACGGGTTCGCCGACGCCGCGGCCCTGCTCGGCATCCCGACGCCGTCGTGGACCGGGGCCACCTCGACCCAGCCGACCGTCCCCACCATGCTGACCTCATTCAACGCCGCCATCGCCGCCAGCTCACCCGGCATCGCGACCACGGTGGTCTCGGCGACAGCATTCACCAGCCCCATCGCCAAGGCACTGGGAGCCGGCATCCCGGTCGTTACCTACAACGCCAACGGCGCGACCAACAGCCCCACCAACGGCCTGGCCTACGTGGGCCAGGAGCTCTACGTGTCGGGCCAGGAGGTCGGTGCGCGGATCGCGGCGGCCATGCCGCACGGCGGGACCGCCTGCGGGATCATCGCCCAGCCGGGCTCGCTGAACATCCAGCCGCGCCTGGACGGGGCGAACGCCGCGATCCTCGCGGCGGGCAAGGGCCTGAAGGTCCTGCACACGGCCGGCTTCGACAGCGGTGCGTCGCAGAGCCAGGAAAACACGAGCATCCCGGAGTTCATCCAGGCCAACGGGAGCAAGCTGCAGGGGGTCTTCGCCGTGGACGGCGGCTCGACCGCGCTGCTCGGCCCGGCGCTCGCCAAGTACAACCTGACCAGCAAGGTCGCGTCGGGCGGGTTCGACCTGGAGCCGGCCACGCTGACAGCCATCAAGGCCGGCCAGCTCGGCTTCACCATCGACCAGTCGCCCTATTTGCAGGGTTTCCTGCCTACGCTGTACCTGTATCTGTTCAAGCTCTCGGGCGGCCTGGTCTCGCCGCCGGAGACCGACACCGGCCTGAAGTTCGTGACCAAGAGCAACGCCGATCCCTACACCTCGCCGACCACCCGGTTCGAGGGATCGACCACCGCGCAGAAGTACCTGGCCAAGAGCGGACCGATCAGCACCTGAGCTCGGTGCAGCGCGTGGCGCCGCCGCCCCTGCCCGGGCTTGCGGCTGGGATCGCCGGCCGGCGAGCGGCGGCGCCACGCGCGCGGACCCTGGCCCGGGCGCAGGCCCGCGGCAGGCAGACAGACCCGCGGCAGTAAACAGAACGGACAGGTGACGTGAGCGAGACTGCTCAGCGAAGCGCGGAACCCGCGGAACCCCTCGCCGGCCCCGGCGGCGGCCCCGGATCGGGAAATGGCCTGCGATCTCTGCTCGGCCGTGGCGGCGCGGCGTTCCTGCGCCAGCGCGAGGCCAGCGTCTTTATCGTCGCGGTCGTGCTGGTGCTCTACTTCGGCATCATCAGCTCGGCCAGCACGTCGTTCTTCACCAAGCTCAACATCATTAACGTCTCGCAGGGCACGGCGCCGTATGCGATCATCGCCGTCGGTGAGGTGCTGCTGCTGGTCTGCGGCGAGATTGACCTGTCCGTCGGCTACGTGTGGGTGCTGTCGCCGTTCCTGATGTACTTCTTCATCACCGACTACAGCATCCCGGTCTTCGTGGCCATCGTGCTCGCGCTGATCTGCGGCGCGATTATCGGCCTGATCAACGGCTTCCTCGTGGTCAGGCTGAAGGTGCCCTCGTTCATCGCGACGCTGGGCACCGCGTTCATCATCAACGGCTTCATGCTGACGATCTCCCAGGCGCAGGCGAAGAACCTGCCGCCCCAGTCGGTCGGCCTGGGCAAGTGGTTCGGCGGCTTCTCGTGGGCGGAGATCATCTGGGCCATCCTGATCGTCGCGATCTTCCATATCGTCTTCACCAGGACGCGCTGGGGGCTGCACACGGTGGCGACGGGCGGGAACCTGATCGGCGCGAGCGAGGCGGGCATCAGCGTCGCGAAGATCAAGTTCGGCAACTTCATGGTGACCAGCACGCTGGGCGCCATCGCGGGAATCCTCGAGGCGTTCCGCACGAACACCATCGACCCCAGCGCCGGGGGATTCACCCCGATGTTCTACGCGGTCGCGGCCGCGGTCATCGGCGGCACGGCCCTGGCCGGTGGCTCCGGCACGGTGCTCGGCGCTCTCCTGGGCATGCTGGTCCTCGCGATCCTGCAGGACGGCTTCAACCTGCTGGGGATCAGCTCGAACCCGTTCCTCATCATCCTCGGCGCCGCGATTCTCGGCGCGATGATCGCCAACGTCTATCTCACCCGGCTGCGAAGGGCAGGGAGGTCCTGATGACCAGCGACGTTACGGAGGGCTCGGTGCCGGGCGCTCAGCAGCCGGTCACCGACGTCCTGCGCGCCGAGCACATCAGCAAGTCGTTCGGCGCCGTCACCGCGCTGACCGACGTGAACATCCGGCTGGCCCCCGGCGAGGTGCTCGGACTGATCGGCGACAACGGGGCCGGCAAGTCCACCCTGCTGAAGATCCTCTGCGGGTTCCAGCCGCCCGACACCGGCCGGATCTTGCTGCGCGGCGAGGAGGTGACCCTGAAGTCGGTGGACAATGCCCGGTCCCTGGGCATCGACGTCGTCTACCAGGACCTCGCCCTGGTCAACGAGCTGAGCGTCTACCACAACATGTATCTCAACCGGGAGTTCCGGCGGGGACCGCTGCTCAACAACCGGAAGATGCGCCGCCTGGCCAAGGAGCACCTCGCTGACATGGGGGTGCGGATCCCGTCGGTCGATGTCGAGGTCGCCAAGCTGTCCGGCGGGCAGCGGCAGGGCATCGCGGTGGCCCGCTCGGTGTACTCGGACGCGAAAATCCTGCTCCTGGACGAGCCGCTGGCCGCCATGGGCGCCAAGGAGGGCGCCCTGATCCTCGGCCTGGTCCGCGACCTGAAGGCGCGCGGCGACGTGTCGGTCATCATCATTGCCCACAACTACGCGCAGGTCCTGGAGGTATGCGACCGGGTCAACCTGCTCCAGCACGGCGAGATCACCTACGACAAGGCCAGCGCGGACACCTCCGTGGAGGAACTGACCGAGATGGTGGTGCAGGAGTACCGGGACGCGCTGGAGGCCCGCCAGAACGGCCGCTGACCGCGAGCGACCCGCGCCGGGGCGCGGCGCCAGCGCCGGCGCCAGCGTCGGCGGGGTAACCGGGGTGGCCGGGGTGGCCGCGGTCGGCTTTCCTTGCCGGTTGTGTGCGAATATTGTCAGACCAGGATGGCTCGCGCCTGACTGGCGGGAGGAGAGCGTGGGCATGGCTTCGTCAGCGGGCGGCTCAGCCTTTCGCCCGCCGGCGAGCCGGCCAGTGCGACCGACGGCGCGGCGGCCCGTGATGGCCGATGTGGCCAGGCTGGCTGGCGTCTCGCACCAGACAGTCTCCCGGGTCGTGAACGACCATCCCAATGTCCGCCCGCAGACCAGGGATAGCGTGCTCGCGGCGATCAGCAAGCTGGCTTACCGGCCGAACGCGGCCGCCCGGACGCTGGTGACCCGCCGGACGCACACGCTCGGCGTCATCAGCTGCGATACCGACCTGGTGGGCCCGGCGTCCATGCTCTACGGCATTGAGCAGGCGGCGGCCGGCACGTATTTCGTCTCCATCGCCAGCCTGCCGGCGCTGGATCACGGCTCGGCTCTCGACGCGGTGGAACGGCTGCTAGGCCAGGGCGTGGAGGGGATTATCGTCATCGCGCCGAGCACCTCCGCCGTGGCGGCCCTGGTCGGCATGCCGGATGAGGTGCCGCTCGTGGCGGTGGGCTGCGGCACCAGCGCCCCGCTCACCTCGGTGGCGGTCGACAACGCGGGGGGCGCCATCTCCGCCACGCGGTACCTGCTCGGCCTCGGTCACCGCTGCGTGCACCTGGTGGGCGGCCCGGAGACCAGCCTGGACGCCCAGGAGCGGGCAGCCGGCTGGCGGCAGGCCCTGACACAGACGGGAATCCAGGCCCCGGCGGTCATCGCCGGCGACTGGTCGTCCCGCGCCGGGTACCTGGCGGGCCGGGCGCTCGCCGCGATGCCTGAGGTCACCGCGGTCCTGTGCGTGAACGACCAGATGGCCCTCGGCGTGATCCGGGCGATGTCCGAGGCCGGCCGGCCGGTGCCCGGCGATGTCAGCGTCGTCGGCTTCGACGACATCCCCGAGGCCGAGTTCTTCCGGCCGCCGCTGACCACCGTCCGGCAGGACTTCGCCGAGCTAGGCCGCCGGGCGCTGCGGCTGCTGGTGCAGAAGATCTCCGGGGCCCGCGCGGACGGCCCGCAGCAGCCGGTCGGCACGGAGCTGATCGTGCGGGCCAGCGCCGCGGGCCCCGCTGGATGACCGGGCGGGCGAGACTAGCCGACTAGACGGCGAGCAGCCGATAGCAGAGGGAGTTGGGTGGGTGCTGGGTGTGAGCGCTAACAACGAGGCCGCGGGCCATGGGGCAGCGGACCATGGGGCAGCCTGCGTGGTCGGCGTCGACTACGGGACGCTATCCGGGCGGGCCCTGGTGGTCCGGGTGCGTGATGGTGCCGAGCTCGGCACCGCCGTGCACGAGTACGGCCACGGCGTCATGGATGACGTGCTGGCCGCGACGGGCGAGCCGCTGCCGCCCGACTGGGCGCTGCAGGACCCGCAGGATTACCTGGACGTGCTCCGGGAGGCGGTCCCCGCGGCCGTCGCCGCCGCGGGCATCGACCCGTCCCTGGTGATCGGGATCGCGACCGACTTCACCGCGTGCACGGTGCTGCCCACGCTGCGCGACGGGACCCCGCTGTGCGAGCTGCCCGGCCTGCGGAGCCGCCCGCACGCCTATCCCAAGCTGTGGAAGCATCACGCCGCCCAGCCGCACGCGGACCGGATCAACGCCCTGGCGGCGCAGCGCGGGGAGCGGTGGCTCGCCCGGTACGGCGGGAAGATCTCCTCGGAGTGGCAGTTCGCCAAGGCCCTGCAATTCCTCGAGGAGGACCCGGCGACCTATCGCCGGGCGGACCGCTGGATCGAGGCGGCGGACTGGATCATCTGGCAGCTGTGCGGCGCCGAGACCCGCAATGCCTGCACGGCCGGCTACAAGGGCATCTGGCAGGACGGGCACTATCCGTCCCGGGACTTTCTCGGCGCGCTGAACCCGGCCTTCGCGACCTTCGCCGCCGACAAGCTCGCGCACCCGGTAGCTCAGCTCGGGACCCTGGCCGGACGGCTGACGCCGCAGGCGGCGCAGTGGACCGGGCTGCCCGCCGGCATCGCCGTCGCGGTCGGCAACGTGGACGCCCACGTGACCCCGCCCGCCGCGAACGCCATCGCGCCGGGCCAGCTGGTCGCCATCATGGGCACCTCGACCTGTCATGTGCTGAGCGCGCCCGCCCTGGCCCAGGTGCCGGGCATGTGCGGCGCCGTGGACGGCGGCATCGTGGCCGGGCTGTGGGGGTATGAAGCCGGGCAGAGCGGGGTCGGCGACATCTTCGCCTGGTTTGCCGACCAGGCCGTCCCGCCCGCCTACACCCGCGAGGCGGAGCGGCGCGGCATTCCCCTGTTCGAGCTGCTGTCGCAGGAGGCGGCCAGGCAGCCCGCGGGGGCACACGGCCTGATCGCGCTCGACTGGCTGAGCGGCAACCGCTCGGTCCTGGTGGATCATTACCTGTCGGGCGCTGTCGTGGGCGCCACCCTGGCCACCAGGGCGCCGGATATCTACCGCGCGCTGGTGGAGTCGACGGCGTTCGGGACCCGGGTCATCATCGATGCCTTCGAGTCGTCCGGGGTCGGCGTGACCGAACTGGTGGTCGCCGGCGGTCTGCTGAAGGACCCCTTCGTGATGCAGGTGTACGCGGACGTGCTCCGCCGCCCGCTCAGCCTGATCGCCTCCGATCAGGGTCCGGCCCTGGGCTCCGCGATCCACGCGGCCGTCGCCGCGGGCGCCTATCGGGACGTGCCCGCCGCGGCCGCGGCGATGGGCGGCAAGCGCGACGCGGTGTACCAGCCCGCCGCGGCCAGCGCCGACGTCTACGACGACCTCTACGCGGAGTACTCGCTCTTGCACGACTATTTCGGCCGGGGCGCCAACGAGGTCATGCACCGGCTGCGCGCGATCCGCGACCGGGCCCTGGGCCAGGCACCCGCCAGCCAGGCACCCGCCAGCCAGGAATACGCCAGCCAGGAATACGCCAGCGAAGCCTCCGTCCCCGAAGGGAGCCAGCCATGAGCACCGAGCCCGGGATCAGCGCGGCGATCCGCGACGCCCGCGTGCAGGTCTGCGACCTGCACGCGGCCCTGGTCGAGAACCACCTGGTCGCCTGGACCTCCGGCAACATATCCGCACGGGTGCCCGGCGCCGACCTGATAGTGATCAAGCCGAGCGGGGTGACCTACGCCGACCTGACTCCGGCGGCGATGGTCGTCTGCGACCTGGACGGCCAGGTGGTCGAGGGCTCGCTGAGCCCGTCCAGTGACACGGCCACGCACGCCTACCTCTACCGGCACCTGCCCGACGTCGGCGGCGTGGTGCATACCCACTCGCCGCACGCGACGGCCTGGGCGGCGGTGGGGGAGCCGATCCCGTGCGTGCTCACCGCGATGGCCGACGAGTTCGGCGGGGAGATCCCGATCGGGCCGTTCGCGCTCATCGGCAGCGAAGAGATCGGCCGCGGCATCGTGGCGACCCTGGCGGGCCATCGCTCCCCGGCGGTCCTGATGCGCAGCCACGGCGTCTTCACTATCGGGCCCACCGCCCGTGACGCGGTCAAGGCGGCCGTCATGTGCGAGGACGTGGCCCGGACTGTGGCCCTGGCCCGCGTCCTCGGCGCCCCCGATCGGCTCGCTCCCGACCAGGTGGACGCGCTGCACCGCCGTTATCGGGAATCCTACGGCCAGCGCTGATCAGCGGCGGTCCGTCCGGCGCCGCCCCCGAACCCCCCGCCCGCCCCGAAAACCCGCCCGCGCCTAACCGCGCCCGCCCCGGCCGTCAGCCGCTGGCGGGCGCCCTGAGGAGGATTTCATGACCGACCGCAAGCCCCGCATCGGGATTCTCGGCATCATGCAGGACCTCTACGACGACATGATCCCCGGCATCGCCCGCCGGCAGGAGGGCTACGCCGCGCAGATCGCCGCGCAACTGGCTGACGTGGGCGAGTTCATCCCCAGCAAGGCGATCAAGTACCGGGAGGACGCCCAGCGCGCGATGCGCGAGTTCGAGAGCGCTGACCTGGACGGGGTCATGGTGGTCATGCTCACCTACGGGCCGGCGATGCGCGTCGCGCGGCTGCTCGCGGAGTCACGGCTGCCCGTGTTGCTCGCCAACATCCAGCCCGAGCCGAACGTCACGCCCGCCTGGGACATGGCCGACATGACCTACAACCAGGGCGTGCACGGCGCCCAGGACACCGCGAACGCGATGGTCCGCGCCGGGAAGCGGTTCGCGGTGCTCACCGACGACTGGCGCAGCGAGCAGTTCCGCGCGGACGTGGGCCGGTGGGCGCGGGCCGCGGCCGCGGTGACCGGGTGGAAGTCGCTCAAGACGGCGATCTTCGGCTACGCCATGAACGACATGGGCGACATCCGGGTCGATGAGAGTGCCCTGATCCGTTCCCTGGGCCCGGAGATCCTCGCGGTCGCGCCGGGCGACATGTACCGGGGGATGCAGGCCGTCACCGCCGCGCAGGCGCGGGAGGTCATCGACTTCGAGGACGCCAGCTTCGAGATCGACCCCCGGCTGTCCGCGCAGGAGCGCGACGATCACGCCCGCATGCAGGTGGCCATCGAGCAGATCCTGATCGAGCGCGGCTTCGGCGCCTACACCGCGCACTTCGACGCGATCAGCGACGACGGCCGGTTCAGCCGCCTGCCGCTCGCCGCGGCCTCCAGCCTGATGGCCAAGGGCTACGGGTACGCGGCCGAGGGCGACGTGCTGACCGCCTGCCTGGTCTGGGCCGGGCACACGCTGATCGGCGATGCCCACTTCACCGAGATGTACGCGATGGACTTCCCGTCCGACTCGATCCTGCAGAGCCACATGGGCGAGGGGAACTGGAAGATCGCCCGCTCCGACCGCCCGGTCCGGCTCATCAAGCGACCGCTGGGCATCGGCCGGCTGGCCGACCCGCCGACGTTCCTGTTCCAGTACCAGCCCGGGCCGGCCACCATGGCCACCCTGGTGTCCCTGGAGGGAGAGCGGTTCCGGCTCGTCGTCGCCGAGGGCGAGAACCTGGACAGCCCGGTACTGCCCGCCCTGGAGATGCCCTACGGGCAATTCCGGCCCGCCTCCGGGGTGCGAGCCTGCCTGAACGGATGGCTCAGCGCCGGCGGCCCGCACCACGAGGTGATGAACCTGGGCCATCACGCGGCCAGCTGGCGGGTCTTCTGCCAGCTCGCCGGGATCGAGTTCGTCCAGGTGTGAAGCAAGCGGCCCGCGGCGGCCCGATCCTGAGCCGGGCCGCCGCGGGCGATGCGGCAGGATGGCAGGCATGAACAGAGCCCTGCTGGCCGTCGCGGCCGCCTGCGGGCTGGCGGTCGCCGGATTCGGGGTAGCGGGGTGCTCCAGCGGCGGATCGGCGGGCCCGGCGAGCCCGGCTGGCGCGGCAGCCTCGGCGAGCGCGGACCGCCCCGCGACCTCCGTCGCCTGGCACGCGTGCCCCCAGGTAGATCAGCAGCTGCAATGCGGCAGCCTCAGGGTCCCGATGAACTACCAGCAGCCCCGGGGCCGTCAGCTCACGCTGGCCCTGTCGAGAATCCCGGCGACCGCGCCGGCCAGCAAGCGGCAGGGGGTCCTGCTGGTCAATCCCGGCGGCCCGGGCGGTAGCGGGCGCAGCCTGGCCGCGTTCGTCGCGCAGGGCCTGAGCCCCACCGTCGCGGCGCAGTACGACATCGTCGGCTTCGACACCCGGGGCACCGGCGCCTCGGTGCCCGCCCTGCACTGCGATCCGGGGTTCTTCACCCGGGCCCGGCCCAACTACATCCCGGCCAGCAAGGCCGCCGAGCAGGTTCTCATCGGCCGGGCCAAGAGCTACGCGGCCGACTGCCAGCGGAGGTACGGCTGGCTGCTGCCCTACATGACCACGCAGAACATCGCCCGGGACCTGGATTCCATCCGGGTCGCCCTCGGCCAGCAGAAGGTCAGCTACTTCTCCTACTCCTACGGCACCTACATCGGCCAGGTCTACGCCACCTTGTTCCCCCGCCGGGTCCGGCGCATGGTGCTGGACAGCACGGTCGACCCGGCCGGCGTCTGGTACGCCGACAACCTGGACCAGGACTACGCGTTCCAGGGTCGGCTCAACGCGTTCTTCGCCTGGACGGCAGGGTTCGACTCCACCTACCGCCTGGGCGCCACCTCCGCCGCGGTCAGCCGGTCCTGGCACGCGGCCCGGAACAGGCTGCTGGCCAGTCCGATCAACGGCCCCTCGGGCCCGCTGGTCGGCCCGGACGAGTTCGACGACACGTTCCTGGCGGGCGGTTATGACGACCAGTACTGGCCAGATCTCGCCGCCGCGCTGGCGAGCTACCTCCATCAGGGTGCCGGCGCCGCGCTCGTCCGCCTCTACCGGCAGGCCGGCGCGCAGAACGAGAACGAGTTCGCCGTCTACAACGCGGTGGAGTGCGCCGACGTGAGCTGGCCGCGCTCCTGGGCGAGGTGGGACGCCGACACCAGGAAGGTCTTCGCCACCGCCCCGTTCGAGGCCTGGGATAACACCTGGTTCAACGCCGCTTGCGCGTTCTGGCCAGTCAAGGGGCCGGCCCGGCCGCTGAAGATCAACGGCACCGGACTGCCCGGAATCCTCATGCTGCAGGGCACCCTCGACCCGGCCACGCCCTACGCCGGCGCCCTGGTCGCCCGCCGGCAGCTACCCAGCGCCCGGATGGTGGTCGTGGCCGGTGGCGGCAATCACGGTCAGTCGCTGGCCAGCCCGCCGAACACGTGCGTTAACGGCTACCTGGACCGGTATCTGGCTACCGGAGCGCTCCCGGCCAGTCCGGGCCTGGTCAGCGCCACCTGCCCGGCCGGGCCGCCGCCACTGCCGTAGCGGCTGGCGTCACTAACGAGATCCCGTGCGGGTGCCGTGCCTGGCTGCCGTTACGCTGGAGAGGTGCTGCGCACCAGGGCGTGGCGGTCGACCTCGTTCCGCATGCTGACTGATCACGATCGGGACGAGGTTCTCGCCATCTGCGACCGTGATCCCGTTAACAATGTCTTCGTCAGCTCGCGGATCCGAAATGCCGGGCTTGACCCGCGCAGGCTGGGCGCTCAGGTCTGGGGGTACTACGAGGCCGGCCGGCTGACCTCGCTGTGCTATTCGGGCGCCAACCTGGTGCCGGTCGAGGCCAGCCCTGAGGCCATCACGGTGTTCGCCGAGCGGGCCCGGCTGCACGGGCGGCGGTGCTCGTCGATCGTCGGGTCGGCCGATGCGGTCACGCAGCTGTGGGACCTGCTGGCACCGTCGTGGGGGCGGCCGCGCGAGGTGCGGCCGGTTCAGCCCGTGCTGACGATCTGCGGGCCGCCGAAGGCCGCGCCGGACCCGCTGGTCCGCGTGGTCCGGCCCGATCAGCTCGACCTGATGCTGCCCGCCTGCGTCGCCATGTTCACCGAGGAGGTCGGCGTCTCCCCGATCGGTCCCGACGGCGGCATGGCCTACCGCGCCCGGGTGGGCGAGCTGATCCGGGCTGGCCGCTCGTACGCGCGGATCGAGAACGGGCAGGTGCTGTTCAAGGCCGAGGTCGGGGCCGCGACTCCGCTGGCGTGCCAGGTCCAGGGCGTCTGGGTGCCCCCCGAGGCCCGCGGCCGGGGGCACGCGGTGCACGGCATGGCGGCGGTCGTGCAGTCCGCGCTTGCCATGCTGGCGCCCGTGGTGACCCTGTACGTCAACGACTACAACGGGCCGGCCCAGGCCGCTTACCGGCGGGTGGGGTTCACGCAGACGGGCACCTTCATGTCGGTGCTGTTCTAGCCGGTCCGGTCTAGCCGGTCCAGCCCTTCTGGCCGCGGAAAGTGTGCAGGGCCCGCCGCGAGCGGCGGGCCCTGCCTCCCCCCCTTTGCGGCACTTTCCGCATTCCAAGCGCCTCTGGTACGTAAAGTAGCTTGTGCATGTCGCAGTAAGGTCGCACAGAGGACGATAAGCAGCCCGTGAGCGAATCGGCGCCGGCCGCTGGCAACGGCCGCGGAGTAGCAGCCTCCTACCTGCGTCAGTTACTGCTGAAACAGGGCAGTTACCGGCGACTGTGGGAGCAGCACGTCGTGCGGGAGCGGCCGGGAGAGATCAACCAGCTGGCCGTGGCCGTGGTGCTGGCGGGACACCTGTGGAGTAATCCGCGCAACGCCGGCGACGCCGATGTCGGCCCTCGCCAGCTCAAGGACTCCGTGTCCCGCGCCTTGTCGGGCCGCCTGCTCAGCCGTCCGCTGCTGTCGCTGTTCATCGATGCCTTCCATATTTCCGACGGCGAGGCCGATCGCCTGTGGCGGCTGTGGAACGGGTCGGCGTCGATCGCGGTGCTGTCTGGCCGGCGAGCGGTCTCGCCACAGCTCGAGCACGACCTGCGGGCCGCGCTTGGCCCGCGCCGCCACCAGTCGCTCGCGCTGCACGATCATTCCGAGATCGGCTCGGACGGCCGGCCGTCGCGCACCCGGACCATGCAGGTCATCGAGGCTCTCGCGCCGGAGACCAGCCAGATCCCCTACCTGTACGACACCAACGCGCTGACCCTGGAGGTGGGGCAGGGCTGCCAGGGGGTGTCCCGGCAGCTGTACCAGATCAGCGGGGGCCTGTTCGCCACGAACATCATCCTGTCCAAGGTGCTCGGCGTCGGTGAGACCAGCACGCTGGAGTACTGGACGACCTATCAGTATCCGGGTGATCCCTCCGACCCGCAGGAGCGGCAGTACCGCCGGGCCGTCATCGCGTACCTGGAGAACTTCGACATCCGCGTCCAGTTTCACCCCAGCCGCCTGCCGGCCAAGCTCTGGTGGGCGACCTGGGACGGCGTCGACGGCTCGGTGACC
>DATKRH010000109.1:0-10022 GCA_035532295.1 Streptosporangiaceae bacterium | reverse complement strand
AGCAGTACTGGGCCCGCCGCACCGACAACGGCGCGGCGATCAGCGAGGATGACCTGCTGGCCTTCCGGGAGGCCATCCGGCTGGACCACTGCCGCCAGCCAGTGCCCCGCGACGCCACCCGCGACTGACAGCCGCGGCCCGTTACTCCTGGGCTGCCGCCGCTGCTTCCCGTGCCCGTTCCTCCGCGAGCAGCTGGACGGCGTGGGCGAGCGCGACCCCGCCCGGAGACGTTAGTAGTCCCGTTCCGGCCGTCTGGGGTCATGGCCCGAATGCGGTCCACCCAACCCTGGAGTTCACCCTGATCGGATCTCTTAAGGCTGGTCGGAGACCTTCGTCACTTCGACGACGACGGCGCGGTCCAAGAACAGCCTGATCTCTCGCTCACTTCCGTCCCCTTGCCGGGTGTAACGCATGATCTCGTCGGCCGCCATGGAGGCGCTGGTCGCGCTGCTGGCGACCTCGAACTCCGCGGTCCCGTTCACACGGACCTTGTAAGTGGGCATGACTTCTCCTCCCGCCCTCGGGGGTCTTCTTGCCGTCCAGGGGACGGGGAGGATTCAACAGGCAGCCGCAGGCCCGCACAACGAGGCTGGCCGGCCGAGACTCCCCCGCGGCGCCACCACAGTCGGGGCATCCGGTCAGCGGTAAATGTCGCTGCGGTGGCCCGCGTCGGCGACCCGCACGACCCGCTGCTCGTCATCGACGGTGTAGAGGACCCGGTAGTCCCCGACCCGGATCCTCAGCAGCCCGTGCGACCCCGTGAGCATCTTCGCCCCAGCCGGGCGGGGGTCATCGCGGAGGGCCTCGGTAGCGGCCTTGATCCGTTCGGCGACCTGCCGGTCTAGCTTGCGGAGCGAGCGCAGCGCGGCCGGGCGGAACGCCAGCGCGTACCGTGAGGCGGCCTCGTTCACGTCAGGCCGAGCTCGGCCCAGACCTGCTCTGCCGGGATGTCGTCACCGGGCTCCTGGAGCGCCTGGCGGGCCACCGCAGCGTCGGCCAGGTCTTCCAGCAGTTCCCGTGCCTCTTCGGGTGTCAGGCCCTCCAGCGCGGCAGCGTACTCGGCCGGGACGATCGCGGCGAGGCGTTCCCCGTGCTCGGTCAGGTAGACGACCTGGCCCTTGGATGCGCCATGCGCGGCCGCGCTGAAAGCGGGGTCGGTATCGACGGGCAGCTCGCTCATGTCCCCAGGGTACGTCCCCGGGCGCTGGCGTGGGCGGCCCCGGGATGCGGGCGGGCCGGTGGCACGAGCCCCGGAAAGGGCCCCGGAACGGCCACCGGCCCCAGCAAGCTGACAACCTCGGACGAGGAGCCGGCACCAACGGTAGCGGCTGATCGGTCGGCCGCGCAGAGTCTGGGACAACGGCACAAGCCCCGGAGGGTTCAGGAGAGGCCACCGACCAAGGCATAGGTGTGGGGTTGTCAGGGTTGGGAGACGGCCACCATGCTCCAGGAGCATTCGCTGTCCACACTGAGGTAGTGCCTGCCAGCATCCCCGTAGACGTGGGTGATGCCGTGGCCACCGGTGCCGAGCTCGTTGACGTTCGCCCCGTTGAAGTCGTTGCCGTTGTCCTCGCCGACCTGGAAGTTGCCCTGGCTGCCGAAGCTGGAGCAGTCGTAGCTCCACTTGAGTTCCCAGTCGCCCGATCCGGGGACGGTGAAGCGGGCGGTGTTCTGGATGCCGCTGCCGCTGAACCGGGCCAGGGTCTTCTTCTGGACCGCCGCCGGTGCGGATTGGGCCGGGGAGGCTGCTGCGGGTGATGACGCAGCGGAGGGTGGCGCCGGGGACCCAGACGCGGCTGGGGTGGTCTTACCGCTGCCGCCGACCGCGTACCCGGCCAGGAACGAGGCTAATGCGACCGCGATCACGAGCAGTATGGCCGGCCCGCGGCGCTTTCCCGGCTGTTGCGGGGGTGACTGCCAGGGGCGCCCGTGCGACGGGCCCTGCGGTGGGTATTGCGGCGGGTACTCCGGTGGCGGACCGTACTGCCATGGGCCGTCTGGCCGGTACCAGCCCGGGCTATCCGGGCGTTCGGGCTGGGACGGGTAACCCGGCTGCTGATGCATGTGAACCCCCTCATGATGGTCGGCGCCGCCGAAGTGCGTAGCGGGGGGCGTGAGTGCACCAGCGACAGATAGTTGACGGCGACCGGGGGATTGCGGTTTACCGGAGGCATGTGATCGGGGCAACCGCGCCGCGGGACAGCGCGAGGACGCGCGCCCGGCCCTGGATCACGGTTACCGCCGTCCGCCACCCACGCCACGCGATCGGCTCCGAAGGCATCACCCGTTAGGGTTGGCAAGATTCCAGGTAGAGCTGTCGCCATTGGGTGCTGTCAGCTGGATCTGCGCCAAGTGGTCCGCGCCCATTGGGCTCAGCAGAGTGACCGAGCACGAGGTATCCCCGGGCAGCCCCGGCGTGATGACGCCCGGGTTCGGGGTGCCGCCGATGTCCTGACATGGGATAGCCGCCGTGCCCTGCCGGGTGACGGTGCGAGTGCGCCACTTGATCACCGGCTTCGGGGTGCTGCTCACCGTCACCGTGACCGTCTTTATGCGGGTGACCGTGTGGACGGCGGCTGGGTGAACGAGATAGGCGGTCCATCCGCTCACGGCGAGCGCTGTAGCAACGACGGCCGCGGCGATGGTGAAGGCAGGTCTCATTGGGGGACGCTCCGTGTCTGTCGCCTTGCTGTAGGTGTGACGCGGTTATCTCCCTCCTGGTGTACGGCATTGAGCCGCGCAACGGCCGCTCCAGGGTGGGACGCGTAAGGGCAGATGGGCTACCAGAGTTCTAGCTGAACTTCGGGCTTGTCTTCTGGCTGAACTCCGGGCACACTTCCGGGTGTGGATAGTACTGACAAGGTCCGCGAGGACCGGCTCCGGCGGGCTGTCGCCCGGCAGGGCTGCCAGCTTGAGAAGTCACGCCGCAGAGACCCTCGCGCGCTCGACTACGGGCGGTACCGGATCACGGACTTGGCCACTGGCGTGGTCGTCGCCGGTGGTGACACGTTCGGCGGTTACGGCCTGAGCCTCGATGAAGTCGAGCGCTGGATCTACCGAGAGGAGCAGCGCGCGGGCTCCTGACGCCCGCGCGCAAACCAGCAGAGATGCCGCGTCTTGTTGATGCGGCGCCCCCGCCCGGCGGCCCAACGCCGGACGAGGGCTTGATCCCCAACCTGTCTGAGAGGAAGAGGACCCATGTACGAAGGTACGACAGAGAGCCGGCGTCTGCGGCTGCCGGGCTTTGGGGCCGGGTGGCGGGCCGCATTCACTCCACCCTTGCCGCGTTACCTGATCGCCGTCGCCCTGGTGCGGCCAGCGGTGCTCAGGGGCTATGCCGCTGGGTGCGCCATGGCGGCGGACCAGGCTCGGCTGAACGCAGCGGAGCACCACGTCGGCGCTGTCTTGCGGCCTAGTGTCGGCCGTCCAGACGACCGGGAGGCCCGCACGGGACGGCCTCGGGGCAGGCACCTGCGCTCTGTCCACTGACCGCATTGGAGAGGCCCCGCCAACGCCCGCTCAGCGGCAGGGGCCTCTCCGTGTCCGCAACGGCGACTGGCACCCGCGGAGAACGGCAGCGGCGAGGGGATCACCCGCCACCCCCGATCGCGAGGGCGAGGTCGCGGTTCATGATCGCGCGCTGCTCAGCGGTCGGGTAGATGCTGCCCTGGTAGGTCTGCTGCACGTTCACGATGGTGTGCGGCCCAGCTAGACCGCTGCTCTTCCCCGGGGGGAGTGCCCTGGCGAACGCCAGCAGGGCGTCGGACTGCTCGGGTGTCAGCACTGCCTCGGGTCTGGTCAGCCCGTTCACTGGGATGCCGGGCATGCCGGGCTGGAGCCAGCCGCCCTGGTCGTACCAGTGGTCGGCCAGCTCGTGTGCCTCAGCGGCGACCGGTGTGCGGTACCGGTTCTCGACATAGCCGAGCCCCCACCGGATCTGCGGGCCGGCGTCGCCGAGCGGGTACGGGTGCCCCCACACGGCCGGGAGCGCCTGCGGGATGCCATAGGCACCCGAGGTCGGGTTGACGGCGAACGGGTTCCACCCGGACTCCTGCGTCCACAGCGCATACAGGGCGTCCCACTGCGGCCCGGTCCAGCCGAGCGAGGCGGCCATGGCCTGCCCGAGCGCGACGGCGCCGCTGACGTTCTTCAGGATGGGGACGTTCCCCCACCCGCCGCCGCCCTTCGCCGCGCTGCTCGTCAGCAGCGACTTGGCCAGGTCCGACACCAGGGTGCGCGGCAGCCCGACCATGATTTTGCCGAGGTCCCCGGCCGCGTGGGTGCTGACGAGTTTGTCGGCCGCGTTCGTGAACGCTGACGTGTTCCCGGTCGCCACCGCAGCGATGATCTTCGCGACGTCCAGCGCGCCGCCGAAGATGCTGCCGACGTCGGAGAAGATCCCGCCGAGCACCCCGCCGTTGGAGAACCCCGGAACGCGAGAGGGCGTCGCGATGACTTCCGCTCAGGCAGGAATGTGGACCGCGATCGGCACGCTCGCCCTCGCGATCATGACCTTGGCCGCGGTCATCACCAGCATCGTCATCACCGTGCAGGACAGGCGGCGTGCAGACACAGCTCTTGAGCGGGCGGCACACCGGGCGGAGGCTGCCTGGCGGAAGGCCCTCCATTACGAGTGCTGGCAGAACATCGACCTGGCCAAGGAGCAGCCGCCTGATGGTCTGTGGTCGTTCGATACCCAGATTCTCCGTGACAGTGCGGCCCATGCCGCCGGGTTCTCAGACGGGGTCCTCCAGCGGATCATCTGGGCACGAACAGCCAACGGGAAGCTTGAATCCGCGCTGGCTCAGATCCGTGCTGGGACCGGCTTTCCTGAGGACGCGGCCACGTTGAAGACTGTGGTGGAGATGCGGGCGCGGGTGAGCGGAGAGATCCGTGAGATCGAGAAGGAGTTGCGCCTCTGAGCGCGCGACGCTGCGGTCGTCAGCTTGAGAGCAAGCCGTCGCCGCTTAGTTCCTCCGTCCATGTGCGGATGCCCATGTACCCGGCATCGGGGCCTTGCCGAAGCGCACCGCGGTGCTGCCGGGGCAGGTCTACGTCCAAGCCGAGGAGTCAGTGAGGCCGTCTTTCGAGACCCGGACCGTCAGGTCACTCCGCGTTTCAAGCAGGGTGGCAACCTCATCCAGATGAGTCTGAAGGACGGCGTCAGCCTCCCAGTCGGGGCAGCGCAGCCACACGTGATGACCGATGGCGTTGTTCATCCGGCGGCGGCCGAACTCCCTGTCAGTGCTGATGATCGCTGCGTCGTGTTTGTCCGCCCATACCGTGAGCGCGTCGTCGCTTGCCGCGGCGAGCCCGACCTGGCTGGCCGTCAAGCACTCGTGTCCCCGGCGACGCAGCATCTGGCCGACAGCGGCATCGACATCGTGATCGAGAAGGAATCGCACCTACCCCGCCACGTCGAGGAGCCGGTGCGCCTCATCGACGTCGGCAGGCTTCAGGTCCGGGAATGCCTTCAGGATGGCACCGGTGTCGTACCCGTTCCGCAGATAGTCCTGCACAGTGGAAACGCGGATGCGGGTTCCAGCGAAGACGGGTGCGCTGGCGTGCACGCCACGCCGCTTGACCACCTGGCCGGCGTCCCGTGCGGGGCGCTGGGATGCTCGGTCAATGCGGGCTCGCAGCCGGTCAAGCCGAAGGACCTTCTCCAAGACGATCTGGTCGGGCTGGACGTCGCCTTCCCAGGATCCGTCCGGGTGCTGGAAGTAGATCTCCCGCCCGAACGTCGCGAAGGTCAGTTCCCGGAGCGGAGCTTGATAGCCGCGGGATCGCAGATGCTGGACTACCCGCCGGATGTGCTGGAGCGACATGCCGCGCTCGGTGCGCAACTGGGCCACCACGAGGAGCGACAAAAGGTCCTGGTAGCTGTACAGCCGAATAGTGTTCCGTGGGCTCAGCTGGCGCTTGACCGACGGGACGACCAGCCGGTTGCCCTCCCAGTACCGCAGCCGCCGGAGGGATACACCCGCGAGCTTTGCTGCACGGCTGTCCGGGAACGCGATCAGTTCTTCGGTGGCTTGCGCCATCGCTGCACCTTCCGTTGCCTGCACTCACGATGGTAAACGGGGCTGGCCAAGATTCAGCGGAAGCGACCGGATCTATTGCCCTGGCCCATGGGCCAGCCTTGGCTGGGGAGTTTTCCGGTCAAGAGCTGCCGATGGGCTGTGCGTCTTCCGCCATCTGCCGAGGGCGGCTGTCGCTTTCGCAAGTTCCCGGTTCCCCTGACGGGCACATGACGCGGCCATCCCCCTGCCAGGTGACGGTGCCTCATCGTCCCACACCCGCTGTTTCTGTGCGGGCCTCGCCGGGACCGGTGTACTGCGGGTCCTGGTGGCCGGGCGGACGGATTACGCCCATGGTGTTGAGTTCTGGCTGGTGGCACTGGATGAGACGGAATTCCGTGCGGTCCATCTCCTTCTCGGTCTTGCACCGCACGAGCGTTACCTTCTCGGTCCGGTAGCGCCTGGTGGGGTCGCTCATGTGGCTTCCCAGCCGGGCGAGAATGTTCGAGGATTTGCCGACGTAGATCGGCTTCTCGGTGTCCTCACCCCACAGGCAGTACACGTAGTACCCGTGGGGGTCGATCCCCTGGCTGAGATCGGCGGCGCCCATCCCGGCGAAGTCACGGGCGATTGCCTCGGCCTGGCGCCGCATCTGCTGCTCGTACCAGATGCCCTCGCGTTCTCGTCGGTCCTCCACCGTTCGGGCACGCTCCTGGGCGTCATGTACCTGCTGCCGGGTGGCCGCCGCTATCGCCTTGGCGTCCGTACGGAGGACGGCGAAGACCTCCGCCGCGATGGCTTCCCGGTCTGGCGCATCGGGCGGGCAGAGACAATCGATGCGGAACCACGCAGACTTCACCAGGTAAGGGATGTCGTCCACTCCGTGGGCTGCATGGTCCTAGTCGAGCATGTCCATCAGCCGGCCAGCGGTAGCCCGGATCTGGGGATCCGTGATGGCGGCGATGGCCCGCCGGGCCGAGTCGGGGGTTTGCCCGGCGGTGGTGAAGATGCGGAGCAGGCGCCTGGCTGCCTTGCCTGTCAGGGAGCCTGAGGGCGCAGTGCTGGCGATCCTGCGTGCCCGCCCGGCGAAGTAGGCGAGGGCAGCAGGCGGCTCGGCCTGCCCCTGGTGCACATTGCATTGGCCGCCGAGGATAAGCGACGATTTCGTACAGGGCTGGCCGTCGAGGCGGATGGCCCGGCAGCGAGAGGAAGCCGTTGTGTCTGGGTGCCCGGAATCCATGAGGCAGATCATGCCGCGTAGCAATGACAGCAGCTCACGTGGCGCTCCGCCCGAGCGCCGGGCCGTTGAGGATGTGCACCATGGGCTGCCATCGAGCGGCCTAGATCCTAGCCGGAGTTTCAGTTGATCATGGTTTATGAGGCCGACCGGGTTGCCGGCTTGACGAGCTTCCCCTGATGACACGCCGGCTGGGTGTTTGAGTCAATCACGCTACGGGTGTATGACCTAATGTTATGGCAAGCTTGTACCCGAAGAAGATCAGCGGCAAGACGTACTGGTATTACTCCGATTCTCGGGTTATTCCGATGCTCGCTCCCTGGCACGTGTGACAGGCCTGTGACCTGGGCTGACCCGCCCTGCCGGCTGCCGGGTGTCGGGATAATCCGGTGGGCCAGCTGCGCGCATGAGGCCGTTAGACCTGTTCCCTGAGCTTCCTCCTCGACCCCATGGTGAAGGTGCCGCCGCGTCCGTCCGGACGGGCGGTTCCTCGGGTGAAAGGACAATGCCATGGGGTCGATGGTGTCCGGGCTGACCGATGCGGTGCTCGGCGTGGCTGAAGGCGCGGGCTTGTCGAGCGACACGGTTGCTCGCTATCGCAGGTGCTGCGAGGCGGTCGCGGAGTTCTGCGACCGGCGGAGCTTAGACGCGCTGCCGGTCGCCGTGGTCGATGAGTTCGTCGCGTGCCAGCAGGAGCGTGCGCGCCGCGGTGAGATCGGCCGGAACTGGCGAAGTTCTCTGGTGAGGTCAGCCCGCATGATGCTGGAGGTCCAGAACACCGGCGGGCTGGTCTGGCGGGTGATGAGCCCCGGCCCTGGTCTGAGCGAGCATTCCCGTGAAGTCCTGGAACAGTTCGCAGCGGCAACTGGCCTGGGGGTATCTGCTGGATCGGCGCGGTTGCTGGCCTGCGAGGTCCGCCATTTCCTGGTCTATCTCGACCGGACTGGACGGGGTGATCTGGGTGAGGTCACTGCGGACGACGTCCGGGGGTTCATGGTCGAGATGGCGTCACGGCGGCCGGCAGGCATCGGCAACGTTGTCTGGTCGATGAAGAGGTTCTTCGCCTTCCTCAGCGCCGCCGGGCTCAGCGACGTCCGCGTCGATGGGCTGCTCGCGCGCGTCGCGCCGCGGCGGGTGCGGGCACTGCCGGCCTTCACCCGGGAGGAGATCGGCCGTCTCATCGAGGGGATCGAGACCGACACCCCGTGCGGGAAGCGGGACTACGCGATGGTCTTGCTGGCGGTCTGGACCGGGCTGCGCTGCTGCGACATCGTCGCGCTGCGCCTGGAGGAGACCGGCTGGCGCCGCGACGAGATCCGGCTGGTTCAGGCCAAGACATCGCAGCCGCTGGTGCTGCCGCTGTCAGCGGCGGCAGGCAACGCCGTCGCTGAGTGGATCCTGCACGGCCGGCCCGACTGCGGCGCCCCGGAAGTGTTCGTCCGGCTCAAGGCACCGTTCGTGAAGCTGGGGAACTCGGCGGGCCCGGCCCTGATGCGCCGCCGCCTGACCCGGGCCGGCATCGATCATGCGGCCGGCGACGGCAAGTCGTTCCATGCCCTGCGGCGCACCACAGGCACAAGGCTGATCGAGTCAGGGGCGGGCCAGCCGCTGACCGCGCAGATCCTGGGCCATGACCGCATCAATTCCGCCGGCCGCTACTTCGCCCTGGCCAGCGATCAGCTCCGCCAGTGCTGCCTGCCGCTGCAGCAGTTCGCCTGCACCAGGGAGGGGCTGCGATGAGCGCGTTCACCAGCAATTTCGCTCCCCACATCGAGGCCATGCCCGGATGGCGGACCTCGCTGGGACACACACTGCGCGACATGCGCAACGCGATGGCGGGTTTCGACAGGTTCTGCTCCTCGCATCACCCCGGCGAGACGGTCCTGACCCGGGAACTGGCGACCGCGTGGTGCCAGGACACAGCGACGGGCACGTGGGGCGCCTACCGCAGCCGCGCGGTCCGCGAGCTCGGCAAGTACCTCCAGCTGACCGGCGCGGACGCTTTCATCGTGCCGTCGGCGTGGATCGGCAGGCCAGTCCGAAGCCTGCCGCACATGTTCACCGACGGCGAGCTGGCCGCCTTCTTCCGGGCGGCCGACTCCATCGGCGAGTACCGCAGCCCGTTCAGCGACTACACGATCCCGGTCATCTTCCGGCTGATCCTCGGCGCGGGACTGCGCCCGCCCGAAGCCCGCCGCCTGCGCCGCCACGACGTCGATGCTGAAAACGCGATGGTGATGATCGAACGCTCGAAACGGAACAAGGACCGCCATGTTCCCGTCGCCGCGGACCTGGCCGGCCTGCTGGCCCGCTTCGATCACCTGGCTGATCTTCGGCGCCCGGGCCGGGAATGGTTCTTCGAGGACAAACCCGGCCGTCAGTACTCCCCGGACTGGCTCATCGCCAGCTACCACCGCTGCTGCGAGCTTGCGGGCGGGGTAGCGCCTGCCTCAACCCCGTACACGCTGCGGCACAACTTCGCCACCCGCACCCTGATGCGGTGGGTCGAGGAAGGCAAGGAACTCGAAGCCTGGCTGCCCTACCTCGCCGCCTACATGGGACACCAGAAGTACTCCCCGGCAGCCTGGTACGTGCACCTGCTGCCCCAGCGGCTCGCGGCGACCGGCCTGACCAGCGCGGCCGGCATCATCCCGGCGGTGACCTCGTGACGGCCCGGCGGGAGGCCGCGGACGGCTTCTACCGGCACCTTCGCCAGTGGTTCACCGCGTTCTTGCCCCGCCAGCGCGGCGCAGCCGGCAACACGA
>DATKRH010000108.1:0-5496 GCA_035532295.1 Streptosporangiaceae bacterium | reverse complement strand
CGGGTGGAGAAACGCGGGAGGACCATCGGCCAGCTTCCTGAGGATGAGGTCGAGGGCGGTCACTTGGTGTGAGAGCCGGAAAACGGACAGACGGTCCAGGCAGGCGGCGATCAGCTCAGCGTGCCGCCCCGTTCCGGCGATGGACTGGGCCTCCTGGATCCGCTGGATGACCTGCTTGCCGTCGGCCGCGTGCAGGTCCGGTGGTGTGAACGTGCTGGCGCGGGCGATGCCGGCGGGGGTGATGGGCAGGCACCCGGACAGGACGGTCTCCTGCAGCCGCTGCGTCATCTGCCCGGCCCTGGCGTACCGGCCGGGCACCAGCAGGACCGTCGCCAGCGCCGACCCGTACAGCGAGGCGACCTCGGTGAACGCGCACCGCCCGGTGAAGTTCACGTGCGGCCACGCCGCGGTCTCAGTCCATTTGCCCGCTACCCGGTGAGCGAACCTGGCGGCGGCCGGGGCGAAGAACGCGGCGAACGCCGCGTCGCGGTCGTACTGGTTGCCCACATAGGCCAGGGGCAGCGGGCGCGGGCGGGCCGCGAGGGCTGACGGGTCCGCGGCGTCCAGGACAGCGTCGGCAACCGGGAACAGCAGGCTCTCCGCGCCGGCGCTGGGCAGCAGCGCCGGTTCGCAGACCGCGACGTGGCGCAGGCCCCGCAACTCGTCCGTGGCGGGGAGCCGCAGGTCCTTGTCCCACAGCACGGTCGGCAGCCGCAGTCTCCGCGTGTAGTGGTCCAGGAGCTGATCTTGATGGTGAAGGTCGCAGGTGTGCCCTCGGGTGCCGCACGGGGTGGTGTTGCGGCCCGGGATGGGCCAGCGCCATTCGAGGAACAGTGCGTCAATGCGCGGCAGGCCACCGTCCCAGGCGTAATGGCCGCGAAGGTCGTGGCGCTTCCGCAAGGTCGCGGTTGGCCTGGAGAAAGACGATCTCGTACCCGGCGCTGATGATGCCGTCGATGAGGGTGCGGCGGTGGCTGCGCCCGCCGTCGGGGGTGCCGATGATCCCGGGGCCGAGGAACCCCCAGAAGCTGTAGCCGATCCTCACCGGCTCACCCACCATCCGCCGTCCAGCATCAGGCCGTCCAGGCCGCTGGACGCGAGGCATTCCAGAGCCATCTCGGGGGTGCCGCAGATGGGTTTTCCCTTGACGTTCAGCGAGGTGTTGATCAGGACCGGTATTCCGGCGCGGCCCGTGAACCGCGTGAGGACGTCAGCCAGGAACGGGTTCTGCCCGGGGACGAGAGTCTGGACGCGGGCGGTGCCGTTGGCGTGGACGACAGCCGGGATGAGCCGTCGCGCCAGTTCGGTCGCGGGCGCCGCGATCGACATGTAGGGGCTGGGCTGAGCGAGACGGAAGTAGCCGGGGGCCTTGTCCGCGAGGACGACGGGGGCGAAAGGCCGGAAGGGCTCCCGGAACTTGACGGCCGCGTTGAGCCGCGCCACGGCGTCGGGGAGAAGCGGGGAGGCGAGGATGGACCGGTTGCCGAGCGCGCGTGGCCCCGCTTCGAGCCGCCCTTGGAACAGCCCGGCGATCTTGCCTTCGGCGAGCTGGCTGGCGAGGAACCCGGCCGGGTCATCCACCTGGCGGGCAGTGAGCCCGGGCAGCGGAACTGGCGTCGGCCGGAACGCTGGGTAGGCGGGCCCGAGATAGCAGGCATGGTCGATCCCGCCAGGCGCCGTCCGGGCCGTCCGCAGGTGTGCCGCCACCGCCGCGCCGATGGCGGTACCGGAATCGCCGGGGGCTGGCGGCACGAACACCTCGTCAAACAGCCCTTCGCTTGCGATCTTGCCGACCGCGACGCAGTTCATGGCCACCCCGCCGCCCAGGCACAGCAGCCGCGCCCCAGTCACATGCCGCGCGCGGAAGGCCAGGTGCGCCATGACCTGCTCGGTGCGTTCCTGCAAGGCAGCCGCCAGGTCGGCATGAACCTGAGCGACATCCTCACCGGGACGGCGGGCCGGGCATGTCGCAGCGGTGAAGGCGGGGGTCACCCGTGGCCAGCCGTGGCGCAGTACCCGCAAGGGGAAGAACTCGGGGTCGAGCGCGAATCCGGTGCGGGTGAACGGGACGGCTTTGGCGAACAGGGCGCGGAACCGGCCTGGGTCTCCCAGCGCGGCCAAAGCCATGACGGTTCCCTCCTCGTCGCCGCGACGCCATCCCAGATGCTCGGTGACCGCGCCGTACACGTAGCCGAGGGAAGCCGGGTCGCTGATGGCCTCCACCTGCCGGTACCGCACGCCCTCGTCCTGGGCGCGGGCGTGCGCGACGGATGTCGTGTGGGTTTCGCCGAGGCCGCCGGCGGCAAGCACGGCGGCTTCCCCGAGCCCGGACGCGGTGAATGCGTACAGCCCATGCGCGAGGTGATGACTGACACCGCGGACGGTCGCGTTCGGGAACATCTCCCGCAGGGAGCGCATCCGCTGCCGGTAGCGGGCGTGGACAACCGCGTAACTGGCAGCCCGTGGCGCCGCGCGCCGCCTGGTCGCTGGGCGCGGCAGGTATGCGGCGCTGCCCGCCACCCCGGCCAGGTAGCGGTGGCCAGCGAAGTTGTAGGCCACCACACCGACGTCGGCAGGAGACAGGCCAGCTTCGGACAGGAGCCATTCCACGGCACGGCGGGGATATTCGCGGGTGTGCTTGATGCCCGACAGGCGTTCCTCTTCGGCCATGCCCACCAGCCGTCCTCCGGCCGCCAGCGCGGCAGCGGAGTCGTGCGTGAACGAGCACAGGCCCAGGACCACAGGTGCCTCATTCCTGGTCACCGGGCCTCACCGTCATGCCCGGCCTGGGTGCCGGCGGCCTGCCCGACCCGGTCATACCAGCGCATTAACGCCTCCGCGACGGGGCCGTCGGCACCTCCTGCTTTGAGCCGGGCCGTCAGCCGGTCTCCTGCCTTCCACGCGCGGTAGCTCGCCATCACGGCGGCGAATTCGGCCCAACCCCCCGCGCGGACGGGCTCGTTGGCGATGACGCTGGACAGAAGCTCGCCGAACCCGTCCCACGGAACCGCGAGTGGTGCTCCGGCCGGGCTGGGTGCCGCGACAGCGGGCAGGCGCTCAGCGCGGGCCCGGTCATGGGTGTACAGGTGCAGAGAGTCAACCTGGAGCCGGTAGGCGCCGAGGCCGGCGCCCAGCCATCCAGCGACAAGCTCCTGGATGACGGTGGCGGTGAAGATGTCGTAGCAGAAACCCAGCCACAGATCCTGGCTGCGCATCGTGGTGTGCATATGCAGCAGCCCATCGCGCAGGAAAAACCGGTACCCCAGGGTGCACGGCACATCCTTGTGGCCGCGGAAGTCAGCGCCCGGGTCGAACAACTGAACCACCGCGCGGCGCGACCCTGGATCCTCGCGCAGAGTCCGGCAGACCAGGGCCAACTGGTCGACGGCGCCTTGCCAGCGGCGAAGCCGCGGCCCGTAGGCACCCATCAGGCGGCCGTTGTCGGCGTACTCGGCGAGCCGGCCGTTGTAACCGTAGATCCACTCATCGTCGGAGCCGGACAGGATCCACACCGCCTCGGCGACCGCGAACGCCGCGTTGATCACGCGCGCAGGCGGCGCCTCGACCAGGCGGCGCCTCGGGTTGGTCAGGCACAGGCTCGCGCCGAGGATCTCCAGCGTGGCGACACCCCTGGGAGCGACTGGCCGCCCGCCGGCCAGCACGGCGCGGCAGGCGCTCGTGAACAGCTCACTGGCCGAATCCGCTGACAGCATCAGCATCACGGCACCTCCACCATGTCCGCCCTCGTCCGATGGGCGGTTCGGTGCTGCGAAAGCAGCCACTCCCATTGCCGCCGCAAGCCCTCCGCGAGGCAGATCCGCGGCTCGTATCCCAAGAGCTCGCGGGCCAGGGAGAGGTCCGCGGTCGTGGCGTCAACGTCGCCGGGCTGGTCCATCCGCCGCATCACCGGTACTGGGGCACCGGTGATGGCTGCCACCATCTCGATCACTTCGGCGACGGTGACGCTGACCCCAGATCCCACGTTGACCACTGCCGCCCGGGCGTCCACGCGAGCGGCCGCCAGGGTCGCGGCCACGACGTCGCTGATGAACGTGAAGTCGCGGCGCTGCGCTCCGTTCCCGTACAACGTCACCGGATGCCCTGTGATCGCCGCCCGCATGATCCGGCTGATCAGCATGTCCGGGCGCTGCCGCGGCCCGTAGATGGTGAAGTACCGCAACGCGACGACGCTCGTGCTCCCCTGGGTCTGGTTGGCATAGGCCAGGCACAACCGCTCGGCCGCCAGCTTGGTGACCCCGTACGGGGACACCGGAGCTGGCAGATCCCCCTCCCTGGAAGCGCGGCCGTTCGCGTGCCCGTACACGCTGGAGGACGAAGCGGTGACCACGCGGGGGACCTCAGCCGCCGCGCACGCCTCGAGGAGCCGCTGTGTCGCCAGGACATTGCAGACGACGTAATCCGTGAACCGTTCGCCCCAGGACTGGCGGACACCCGCTCTCGCGGCCAGATGGAACACCACCTGCGCCTCTCCCAGCAGCGATGCCAGGTCAGCCCGCCGGAGATCCGCCACCACCAGGTGGAACCGGTCACAGTGGGCCAGTCCCGCGAGATTGGCCTGTGCGATCGGGTCGCTGGCGGGTGAGCGGCGGTCGATCCCGGTCACCCGCGCCCCCAGCCGCAGCAGTTCGGCTGCGACGTGCGAGCCGATGAACCCGGCGACCCCTGTCACCAGCGCATGCTCAATGCGAACTCCGGGTGTTCGCGGCGCGGGTACGAAGCCGGCCAGTGCTGCGGGTGTGCCCATCACCGCGACCGCCCGATCCTGCCGACGCCGCCCAGGCCCCAGATCTCCTCGCCCGGGTCGGGCTCAGTTGCGGGCCGCCATTGCTGGAGGGGGACGAGCCCGGGCTCGACCAGGTCGAAGCCGGTGAACAGGCTCTCGATCTGCTCGCTGGTGCGGGCGAGCAGGGGCGCGTTGGCTTGCCGGTAGATGGACAGGACCCGGCGCAGGGAGTCGTCCCCGGCGGGGTGGTGCAGGTGGGTGATGACGATGTGGCTGCCCGGGGCCATGACGGCCCGGAACCGGGCGACGATCCCTTGCGGGTCGTCGGTGTCGGTGATGAAGTGCAGGACCGCGACGAGCAGGACGGCGACGGGCTGCGCCCAGTCGATCAGCGCGGTCAGGCTGGGGTGGCTGATGATGGCGTCCGGGTCGCGCAGGTCCGCCCGGATCGTGGCCGTGCCCGGTGTGCGGGCGAGCAGTGCGCGGCTGTGGCCGAGCACGACCGGGTCGTTGTCGATGTAGGCGACCCGCGCGTCCGGTGCGATCCGCTGGGCGACGTCGTGGACGTTGCCGCGGGTGGGGAGCCCGGTGCCGATGTCTACGAACTGCCCGACGCCGGCCTCGCCTGCGAGGTAGCCAACCGCGCGGGCGAGGAAAGCCCTGTTTTCCAGCGCTGTGGCCCGCAGCCACGGAGCGGCGCGGAGCACCTTTTCCGCGGCTTCGCGGTCGGCGGGGAAATTGTTGTCGCCCCC
>DATKRH010000107.1:0-6420 GCA_035532295.1 Streptosporangiaceae bacterium | reverse complement strand
CCAGCCGGAGCTGAGGGCCTGGTTGCCGGCGTAGGTGTAGGCGAGGGTCCAGCTGGTGATGGCGGGGCCGGTGTTCTGGATGGTGACCCCGAGGGTGAACCCGGTGCCCCAGTCGCTCTGCACCGCGTAGGTGACCTGGCAGGAAGGCGCGGCGGTCTGGGCCGGGTGGCCGACCGCCGCTCGTTGCCGCGCGGCCGCTAGGTGGCCGGACGCCGCAGTCTGGCCGGCGGCCGTGGTCTGGGCGACCGCCGCGGAGGCGCTGACCCCGCCGGCCAGTAACCCGCCCAGCAGCGCGCCGCCAGCCAGGTAGCCGGCCAGCACGCGGAGTCGGGATCTTCGCGCTAACATTCGCATCCGCATCCTCCTTACGGCGGGCTGCGATGGCGGATGCCCGCAGCCTTCGTATGGGGCCGGAGTCTAAATTTGGCCATCTGCGCCGGGAAGGGAGCGCCTGCGGCGCTCTGCTCCGCTGACGTTCAGTGACCAAGCGGGCCGCCCCGCGGCGAGCCGGCGGCTGGCGATCCGCCCGGTCGCCGCTGGCCAGCTCTCGGGCACCGTGACCAGCGGGAAGCGGATGACCGGCGGAGCCCGGTCGCCGCGCCGGACAGGTGTGGCGAACCCCGGGCGCGGGGTCGCCCCGCCGCGCTCTGCCGCGGCCCCGCGCCCCCCGGTGACCGTAGGTGAGTGAACCTTTCAGCCGCGCCAGCTCCGTGGCCTAGCGGGCTGGTCTTCGGCGCGGCGGCGCTGCGCGAGTGCGGAGCTCCGCCACGGCTGCGCAGCACGTCCATAGAGTTCCGCAGCGTCTGGTAGGCAACCCCGAACTCCCGGGCGGGTTCCCGTTCAGCGGCAGCCTGCGGGAGATCTCGCCGGTCTCGGTGCGGGCGGCGATGGCGTTGGCTACCTGACGGGACGTTACGGGGTAGCTTCATCGTCGCTCTGTGGCATGAGCGGATGCTCGACCAGTACCGGGCCGTCGAGTTCGATCACGACCGGGCCGTCAGCGGCCAGTTCCCGCAGTCTCGCGCTGATGGCCACGCTGAGCGCGATGACGGTCGGCGGTATCCCGTCGCCCTGCCGCGTTGCCTGGTCAACTTCCTCCGGGTTCATCCCCGCGAATACCTCCGTGAGGACTGACCCGTGCCGCTCCCGGTATCCGGATATCAGCCGCGCGTCATGCGCATGATCCATGCATCTCTCATCGGGAGTGCTGTCGGCGGTCATCCCGGCATGGCCGGATCGTTCGCCATCCTCCGTTTCGAGGAGCCGTCAGCGAACGATGTCGTCTACATTGAGAGCCAGGCGGGCGACCTGTTCCTGGAGAGCGAGACCGACCGGAGTCGCTTCGCGGGTATCTTCGAGCACTTGCGTGCCCTGGCCCTGCCGCCCGAGCAGTCAGTCGCGCTCATCCAGCGCATCGCAGGCGAGATGATGGCGTGAGGAGGAACGGCGATGAAGCACAACGACCTGTCCCGCGCCCAGTGGCGGAAGAGCAGCTACTCCGGCAACAGCGGCAACTGTGTTGAGGTAGCCATCACCGAGACGGTGGTGGGAGTACGGGACTCGAAGGACCGAGATGGGCCGGTGCTGATCTTCACGACGGACGAGTGGCGAGGCTTCATCCGTCGACTCAGGAATGGGGAATTTGGTAAAGAGTCAGCTTAGCAATTTCCGAATTTTATCTCATATCCCGTAGATTGCAAAGTCGCTCCATCGCCTTAGAGGATAGGTGTATCTGTGCATCATCTTCTATTGAGGTCGCCCCAACTAAGTACTGGGCAACATCCTGGTCTATCCTTGACAAGATCGCGGCCATAGTCACAGTTATTGGCCTCCCTTATCTTGTGGCAAGCAACAGGGTCGTATTCTAAAGTTCTCTTTTCGCTTTGCGGGATCTAACCGTCAGGCGTTCCGAGTGTCCTGCCACGTCAGCGCGCTGGCGGTCCAGCCCGGTCAGGAAATCTTTCCCGGCCAGCTGCGCCGCCGCGATCCCGGCTGGCAGCTGCCCGGCCCCGTATCCGCGGTCCCGCTGCTTGATAGGACCGACCGCCGTGTCCAGCGCCTCGATTACGCCCAGCCGGTCACACAACTCAGTGATCGCGGCCAGCCCGCCGTTCGGGGTCAGCGCCGCATCCGGCGCGCCGATCCGCTCGCGGAATCGGGTCTGACACCCGCCATACGCGAGGTTCGTGCTCACTGGACACACTGACCGGCTTGGGTGTCTGACTGTCAGTTTGCACGCGCCCGAGTCGGCGGATGATCTCGCTCAGATCCTCACTGATACCGGGACGTTTGGAGTAGGAGAGGAGAAGGTCCACCCGCGAGATCTTGGTGGTTTCCAGGTCGGAAGGTCGTCGGATAGGCCCCGCTCTAGATCCTAGGGTGGGGTCTTCTGCTGTCCCGGGAGAATCTCGGGAACTCCGCTGGAGTGATCGCCTGAAGTCGTCCACTTCGGCTGGGACGTGGGGACGCTGGACCGGGCGTGCTCGTCGGCGTGGGCGATCTGCAGCAGCGAACGCCAGATCACCACAAGGATCAGGGCCGATCCGACGAAGGCGAACCAGAATGGCGCGGTGACGCCCCACGCCGAGGCGACCAGCCCGCCGAGCGCCGACCCGATCACGATGCCGCCGAGCACGCCGGTGAGGTACACACTGCCGACGCGGCCCTGGAACTGGGCGGGCACAGCGCGCTGCCGCACGCTCGTCGATGTCGTTCCCCAGATAAACGCGTGCGCACCGAAGATCACGAAGACGATCAGCGCGAGCCAGGCCGAGCGGGTCAGCGCGAGCGCCAGGTGCGTCAGCGTCTCGATGATCAGCCCGCCGCGCATGATGACGCCCAGCCGTACGTGCCGCTCCAGCCACCCGTACGACGCGGCGCCCAGCAGGCCGCCCACCGCCATCGCCGTGGTGATCAGCCCGAAACCGAGCGCGCCCATGCCCAGCCGCTCGCGCGCATAGAGAACCAGCACCGACCAGGCGGCGCCGAAGGTGACGTTGAAGGTGAAAATCGTAATCGCCAGCGTCCGCACCGCTGCGTGCGCCCACAGCCAGCGCCATCCCTCGCGGATGTCGTCGCGCACCCGGGCGTGCTCCCCCAGCGAGCCGTGCGCCGGTAGCCTGACCTGCGAGATCAGCAGCACGCCGGCCAGCACGCACACGCTCTCGCTGACGAACGGCAGCGCCATCCCCGCCGCGAACAGCGCGGCGCCGACCGGCGGGCCGGCCAGCTGGTTCCACACGATCACGCCCGTCAGGGCACGTGAGTTCGCGATCCCCAGGTCGGGCTTGTCGACGAGCATCGGCAGCAGGGTGGTGGTCGTGGTGTCGCCGAAGGTCTCGTTCACCCCGAACAGGAACAGGGCGGCCAGAACCACCGCGATGTCGACGCGGTGCGTCAGGATCGACGCCGCCAGAATCAGCAGGATCGCCACCCGCACCAGGCCGGTGGCAATGACGATCGCGCGCCGGTTGAGCCGGTCGGCGACCACGCCGGCATACAGGCCGAACAACAGCCACGGCAGCCGCTGCAAGAACGCGGCCATCGCCACCGCCAGCGGACTGCGCGTCTGCGACGCCACCAGCAGCGGGCCGGCCGCCAGAGTGATCCCGTCGCCGAGATTCGTCACCCATGATGAAGCCAGCAGCCAGCGGAAACTGCGGCCCAGACGGGACGGCACGACAACTTCCGCGAACCGGCCCACTACCACCGCCCAACCGCCTTCACCACAACGGCATCATCGCGCATTGCCCGGACACTGGCAGTTTCGCTAGGAAACGTATCGCTGGCAGTATGAGGGCGTGGCAGGAGACGACACGGCAGTCCGCCGGCTCCGGGCTGCCGTGATACGGCTCGGGGAGCAGGCTCGCGGGCGGGCGCTGACCGGCCGGTCGCACGAGGAGGCTGATGAGGTGGCGGGCACCGTGGCCACCGATGACGCGATCGGGTTCGACCCGCTGCCCCTGCTGCGGGCGTTCTGCGACTGGGGCGCGCGGGTCGTGGTGATCGGCCAGGTCGCGGGCATCCTGCATGGCTCCCGGGAACTGACCGGCGACCTAGACCTGCTGTGGGACGGCAGCTCCCGGCAAGCGTCAGCGCTGACAGCGGCGTTCGCGTCGGTCTCTGCCCGCTGGCCACCCTGATGGCCGCCTGACGCCGGCGAAGTCGCTCCCGGAGACGGGCCTCGCAGGCGGGCCATTCGGAGGCGATGACCGAGTACATGGCCGAGTCGCGCAGGCTTGCTGCTGCAAACGTTGCCCGCCTCCACGATGCCCGCGCGCGCTCGCCGGGGGCGCCCGTCAGCCTTCCGGGCGGCTGGCTGCCCCGGCCGCCGCTGCCCCGGCCGCCTGCGCCTGGCGGATCGCGGTTCGCCAGGCGCTGGCCGATCCCAGGCGGCCGGCCTCGACCTGCGACAGGTCGCCGTCGAGGTCCGCGCCGATGGCTCCGCTGGCCGGGCCGAGGATCGTGGCGGGCGTCCGGTCCGCCGTTTCGCCGAAGATCTTGCCGACCTCGGCACCGCTGAAGTACGTGCTGGTGACGGTGTCGACGGCAGTGACGGCCGCGAAGTTCGCGGGGAAGTCGCCCCGGGTGCGGAACAGGTCGATGCCCGCCTGCTCACCCGCCAGGAAGTCAGCGAGCTGGAAGGCCGCCTGCTGATGCCGCCCGGTCCGCGGCAGCGCCAGGTAGAAGCCGCCGACGTTTCCGGTGCCGCCGGGCGCCGCGGTCACGTTCCACCCGCCCGAGCCCAGCGGCCCGGCGAGGGTGCTGATCTGGCGCAGCATCCAGGCGGGGCACACCGCGGTGGCGAACGAGGCGCGGGCCAGCCCCCGGTCCCACGCTTTCGACTGCGGGGTCAGTCTCGCGCTCAGCCCATCGCGAGCGGCTCGCACCGCGGTGTCCCAGGCGCCCTTGATCGCCGGGTTGCTCGTCAGCACCAGGCGGCCGGCCGGGCTGTAGTACTGCTCCTTCGCCTGCGCGGCCATCGCGTTGTAGAGGCTGGCGGCCGAGTCGGTGAAGGCGGGACCGCGCGGGACGCGCGCCCTGAACAGCTCGCCCAGCTTCAGGTAGCCCGCCCAGGTCGACCAGTCGCGGGCCAGGACCTTCGGGCTGGTCGGCAGGCCCGCCTCGGCCAGCAGGCTGGTCCGGTAGCAGATCGCGATGGGGCCGGTCTGCGCGCCAAGCGCGTAGGTGTTGCCGGCCGGGCTGGTGGCCTGCTGCGTCACCCAGGGCAGCCAGGCATCGGCGAACGCGCTGCCGCTGGCGCCGCCCGAGCCGAGGGTGTTCAGCGGCACGAAGTCGCCAGCCAGCGGGCCGGTCACCGCGGAGATGTCCGCGACCGGGATCGCCTGGATGTCATCGGCGCGGCCGGACTTCAGGCTGGCCGGCAGCGCCCGCCAGTACGCGTCCTGCTGCGCCGCGGCCACCTGGATGATCTTTATGTTCGGGTGCAGCCGCTCGTACTGCGCGTAGAGCCCGGACTGCTGGTAGCCGGGGTCGCCGTACACGCCGATCCGCAGCGTGACCAACGGCCCGACCCGCTTGAATACGGGCTGGCTGGTCCCGGCCGTGCACCCGGCTATCGCGACGCAACCCGCGGCTGTCGCGACGCACCCGGCTATCGCGGCGACGGCAGTCAGTCTCGGGCCGCCGGCCCGGCCGCGAAGTCTTCTCAGGCGTGGTCTGCCTACGCGCATGGGCGCCTCCTAGATCAAGGAAGACAGTTGCCTCCGGGCCGCGCCCCGTCAAGGCAGGGATAGCCGGTGATCGCGTGATGAAAATTTCAGGATTCACCGGCGCGCGATCCCTGCGCCGCCACGGGCCCCGTAGCGTAGCGAGAACGCCGCCGCAGGCTGCCTGAGACGTTCTCGAACGGTCCGGCGGCGCCATTAATTTAGCGCCGTTCCGCCATGAAATTAAGGCCCTTATTTTCATGGCGTCTGTACGCTTGACCAATTTAATGACCTGGCGCTATGGTCGCGCTGTCGTCCTATGAGCCGCAGCTGGCGGGCAGCGCTCATAATCAAATGCAAGCCTCCTGGAGACTATTTCTCCGGGTGTCGGCTCACCATAACTAAACGCAGCCAGTGGGTTTTCGAGATTCACCGGTGGCGGCGGACCCTCGGGAAGGTGGATGTCGTGAGACCCCAGACAATCGGCCTGGCCAGACGCGCCCGGTACCTGGCCTGCGTGGCGGCCGTCGGGGGCCTGGTGGCGGGTGCGGCGGTGGCGGCCGCCCCGGACGCCGCGCCCGCCGCGCAGGCCGCGCAGGCCGCGGGGACGTGCCAGGTCACCTACGCGGTGCAGAGCGACTGGGGCACCGGGTTCACCCTCGGGGTCACCATCCAGAACACCGGCCCCGCCATCACCAGCTGGACCCTCGCCTACACCTACGCCGGCAACCAGGCCCTCAGCTCCGGCTGG
>DATKRH010000106.1:0-2594 GCA_035532295.1 Streptosporangiaceae bacterium | reverse complement strand
CCCTCAGGTGCTCCTCCCGGCCTGCCACAAGACCGTGAGCCGCACCGCAGATCCGGCGGCGGTCGGCCGCCCTCACCGTCGTGCGACTGCGGGGGTGGCCGGCCGCCACCGACATTAACACCTATTTCACTTAGGTAACGGCCACTTGAGATTTGTGCCCGGCGGCGTGCACACCGAAGGTGGAAGCCCTTGACCGAAACCGCAACTACCCGGCCGGCTAGGTCCTGGTGGCGGACCGAAGGAAACCGCGGGGTGAGGCAGCGAACTCCTCGCGGCAGGCCGCGGAGCAGAAGTAGTAGGTCTGGCCGTCGTACTGGTAGTGGGATATCCCTTCACGTTCGACCGCCATGCCGCAGACCGGGTCGGTGGCCATCTGGCTCATCGCGCGGAACTCCCCGTCCTCCAGCCACAGGACCCGGTCGGCGATCTCCTTCAGCCGGGCGTCATGGCTGACGATGACCACACTCCGCCCCTCCTTGGAGGCGATGCGCCGCAGCAGTCGCGCGATCTCGTGGCCGATCTTGGAGTCCAGGTTGGCGGTGGGCTCGTCGGCCAGGATCACCGCTGGCTCGTTCGCGAGAGCGCGGGCGATGGCCACCCGCTGCTTGTCCCCGCCGGACAGTTTCTCCGGCCGGAGCTGCCGACGGCCTGCCAGGCCGAACCCGTCGAGCGGGTGCCGGGCCCGGTCCCGGGCCCGGTGGTGTGCAGGTCCCAGGGCCGAACGGCCCCTCCTGGGCGGGACCTTCGGAGAATCCGGGCGGTGACCTGCACGGCTTCCCTGCGGCTCCTCCAGCCCTGATCGCGGCCGGGTGCCTTGTGCCGTAAATGGGGATTCTGCCCGGGAGGGGCTGGGTTTAGCGTGTGGGGGTCACTCTCTCTCTCCCCCCCATGTCGGCCGCTCGAAGCTGAACTGCGCGCTAGTCCTCCGCCGTGGGGTCGCAGTAGTCCACCTCGGTGGTGGGGTGAAACGGGCCGAGCATCAGGCGCCGGACGAACTCGCCGCCTTCCGCCATCTCCTCGGCTGAGACGTCAAAGATGAACTCCTGCATCGGGCGCAAGCGCTGGCCCTCGATGGTGACCGGCCGACGGACGTAGTAGATCGCCGACCAGGGACAGCAGTAGTAATGGCTGGCCGTATGAGCTTCGACCGAGCCCAAGGCGACAAACCCGCCGGCGACCGCGGCGTCGATCTGCGACTGGATGCCCAGCGTGGCCGCGGGGTCGGGGTCGTAGCGCCACAGCAGGTCGATGGCCCGGCGGGCCGCCGGGTCGCCCTGCCAGTTGGAGCGGGTTACCGGGTCGGTCAGGCACCATGGGTCGAAACCTGGCTGGCCGGGCAGCGGCAGCCTCGTACCAGTGACCGGCTCGGCCGCCATCTCGGGCCGGTCGAGCAGCGCGGGCATGGCCAGCAACTGGCCCAGCCGGTAGTACGCGCCGATACCGCGCCGCAGCGAGTTCTCCACTCTCTCGTGAACTTCACCGGTAGCGTCGGGGCTCCACAGCGACTCGCCGAAGGAGACAACGCTGTCAGCTTCGGCGGCCAGGCCCCGCAGCCGCGACGCCGCGTCCGCCTTGCCCTCCGGGGGCGGCGCTTTGGCGAGATCGTCCAGGGCCGCTTCGGCGCGGCCGCGCATCGCTCGGGCCGCCGCCAGCATCGCGGTCAGGTGGGGCCGCGGGCAGGGCTCGACCTTGATCCACTCGGGCAGCGGCACCGGGACGCTGATCTCGGCCGTGACGTCGTAGGTCTCATCATTAGCAGCCCGCCGGGCTCGGGCCGACCAGTTCTCGACCTCGCCGAGGAACGCGGCCGCCTGCTCGGCGGTGACTGGCGGCAGGAAGCCGACCGTCCGCGGGTCGCCTGGTAGTCGGCCTCGACCAGCTGGTCGCCGAGGGTCTGCAGGGCAAAAGCATTCCAGGCACACAGCAGCTGGCTGGCCTGGTGAGGACGCGCGGTCCACATGCTGCCGCCGGAGGCGGCCAGGTCAGCTCTTAACTGTTCTGCGTCCAGCAAATCCTGGTACGCCGCGGCCCCGGCGCGGCGGTAGGCCTCGACGGTCGTCGCCGCGATCTCGCCATGCATCGTGGCGGCCAGCCGCGTCATCAGCCTCGGTTGCGGATGATCAGTTGCGGTCATGGCCCCGTGTCTACCACATCGCCACGATCCCGGGCAGAGAGAGCATTTACGCGCCTTTGAGATCGCGGCGGTCGAACGCCAGCCCTCCGGCGATGGCGGCGGCGATTCCGAAGGCGATCAGGATGGCGGCGCTGTCCCATGGCACCGCTGCTGCCGGCGCGCGGGCGATGTGGTGCAGGACTGACAGGTCAAGCAGCCAGCGGCTCACACCGAGGCTGGCGCCGATGATCTCGACGAGGAAGGACCAGGCGACAACGCCGTAGGCGATGGAGAGCCCGCGCATGGTCGAACTCTGCCGCCGGCTCCCCGGCGACGGCGAGTCGCCCCCGGCAAGATCATCCTCGGCGAGCTGGGTGACATTGAGTCCGGCGTCCGCCAGCTCATCCGGAGCAGGCCGCTCGAGGTCACCGAGGTCGAGCTGCCTTCCGGGCAGAAGCTGCGCGTGCCGACACCGGAGGAG
>DATKRH010000105.1:0-6092 GCA_035532295.1 Streptosporangiaceae bacterium | reverse complement strand
CATTAAAGCGGTACGCGAGCTGGGTTTAGAACGTCGTGAGACAGTTCGGTCCCTATCCGCTGCGCGCGTAGGAGTCTTGAGAGGGGCTGTCCCTAGTACGAGAGGACCGGGACGGACAAACCTCTGGTGTGCCAGTTGTTCTGCCAAGAGCACGGCTGGTTGGCTACGTTTGGAAGGGATAACCGCTGAAAGCATCTAAGCGGGAAGCTCGCCTCAAGATTAGGACTCCCTCAGGGTTAACCTGGTAAGGCCCCCAGTAGACGACTGGGTTGATAGGCCGGAGGTGGAAGCACGGCAACGTGTGTAGCTGACCGGTACTAATAGGCCGAGTGGCTTGGCTTCTACTAACAGATCTTGCAAGCGTCCACTGTGCGGTTCTCGAGATACGGTCGGGATCCGTGGGCCGCGGAGTAATATCCGCTGGCTCTCGGGTTTCTGACATCTCCATAGTGTTTCGGTGGCCATGGCGAAGGGGAAACACCCGGTCCCATTCCGAACCCGGAAGTTAAGCCCTTCAGCGCCGATGGTACTGCGTGGGAAGCTGCGTGGGAGAGTAGGACGCCGCCGGACATCTTCCCGCTGAGGGCCGTTACCGTTTCTGGTAGTGGCCCTCAGCGTGTTTTGGCATGTCCGGCCTCATGTTGCTCATGTCCCAGCTCAATAACTCAGCTTTGGAGGATTCCCGATGGTGGGGAACGCGCGCGGGTCTGCGGGCTATGGCTCGCCAGCGAGTCGTGCCGGCAACACTGCCGGTGGTACGGGCGGACAGCGCGGTGGAAGCGGCGGACGCGGAGGCCCGGGCGGCGCTCGCGGTTCCGGCGGGTATGGCAGCCGGGGTGCTAGCAGCTCGGGCGCTGCGGGGTCTGGCTCCCGAGGCTGGAGTCCGCGCGGGTCGAACCCGGGCGGGTCCAGCCCGCGCAGCCCTGGCTCGGGTGGCTCCGGTACCGGTGGTTCCGGGGGTTCCGGCTCGGGCCGTTCCGAAGGGGCTCCCTGGCGTGGCAGTTCCGGTGGCCGGGTTGCTGGCGGCGGGGCTGCTGGTGGTAGGGGCAGTGCGGCCAGCAGGGATAGTGCGGCCAGCAGGGGCAGTGCGGCGGGGTACGGCGCGGCGCGCGGCCCCGGGAGTCGCGGTGGCTCGGCGGGCCGCGGTGGATCGGGCGAGTCGCCTGGCCGCGGATCAGGCGGCCGCAGCTACGGCGGCTCGGGGTCCCAGGACCAGCGGGGGTCCTCTGGAGGTGCCGGAGGCCGGTCCCCCGGCAACGGCAGCGGTGACCCCCGGCGCGCGCCTGGCACCGGACGCGGTTCTGAGGGCTGGCGGACCAGCGAACGCGGCAACGACGAAGGCCGGGCCGATGAGCGGCGGCCGCGCGGCCCCGGCCGTGGCGATGACGGCCGAGGCGGCAGCGGGGGCAGCGGGGCGGGGACCCGGCCGCCGGGCAACTCGGACCGTGGTTATGACCGGAACAGGCCTGGCTCGGCCGCACCGGCCTGGCGGCCACGCGATGGTGGCGTGACCGGGCGCGATGGTCGCACCGGCGGCCCCGGTGGCGGCCAGTGGCGCGACCGGCCGACGGGCGGCGACCGCTACGGCAGGGCCGCCGGCGGCCCTGCCGCCGACCGGAGCGAGCCAGCGGGGCAGCGCGGCTACGGGCGCTCAGGCGGTGCGGGAGGTTACGGGCGCCCGGCTGGCCCGGGTAGTTCGGGCGGCGCAGGGGGCTCGGCCGGTTACGGGCGCTCGGGCGGCTCGGGCGGCTGGCAGGGTGGCCGCGGCCCGGCGCCGGCCTCGCGCGGGCCAGGCGCTGACCGGCCCGCCGGGCGAGGCGGTGGATCGAGCGGCGGCAACTGGAGTTCCCGGGACGAGTCCCGAGGCGGCTATCGCGGCCAGGGCCGGGACGGCGATCGGGCCACGGGCGCCGAAGGGCGCGATCAGGCCCGCGGGGGCGGCCCGCAGGATCGTGGGAGCAGGTACGCGGCTGGCGGCGGCGACCGCCGAGCCGGCGAACGCGGCTCCTGGTCGGGCGGGTCCGGTGGGCGTGACTCCACGGGCACCGGCGGCGGCCCCGGCCGGAACTGGCGTGACAGGCCAGCCAGGCCGGACAGCCGCGGTACCCAGGACAGGCAACGCGATGGTGGGCCGCCTCGCCAGCCCTGGCAGCGGGGCGAGGTTCCGCGTGATCAGTCGCGGCCACACGGCCGCGGCGGCCCTCCCGGTGGTGACCGGCAGGCCCGCCCGGATCGGCAGTGGAGCCAGGACAGACCGCGTTATGGCGACGCTCGGGGCGATAACCGGCAAAATACCGGGCAAAGTGGTGACAGCCGGCCGGGGGAGTCTCGGCCGGCTGGGCCGGAACGCTCTCAGGATCGCAACGCGAGCACATCCGGCTGGTCACGCGGCGCCGGGACGGACCGGGGCAGTTCTGGGCGCCCCGGAGGTTCTGGGCGCCCCGGAGGTTCTGGGCGCACCGGATATGAGCGAGACCGCGGGCGGCCGGACAGTCGCAGCGGATCGCGCGGTGGCAGCGACTTCCGCGGCGGAAGCAGCCCCCGTTTCGGGGCGCCGCGGAGCGGGGGGCCATCCCGGAGCGGAGCCGCGCCGCGAGGCGTCGGCAGTTTCGATACTCAGTCGTATCGAAACAGGAGCGACGGCCCGGCCGCGCGGCCGGGCCGCCAGCAGGACGGCGCCGGCCGCCAGCTCCGGGTCCCGGACAGCGTTACCGCTGATCAGCTGGATCCAGATGCGATGGCCGAGCTGCGGACCCTGCCGGGTGACCTGGCCGACGCCGTGGCTCGATTCCTGGTCGCTACGGGACTTGAGGCAGAGCCCGAGCGTGCCTACCAGTACGCCCTGGCGGCTCGCGGCCTCGCGGCCCGGGTAGGGATAGTGCGGGAGACCTGCGCCATTGCCGCCTACCAGGCGGGCAGGTGGGCGGATGCGCTGACAGAGTTCCGCGCGGCTCGCCGGCTTACCGGCCGCGACAGCTACCTGCCCCTGATGGCGGATTGCGAGCGCGCACTCGGCAGGCTGGACCGCGCCCTGGATATCGTCACCGGGCCGGAGACGCGGTCGGCTGATCGCGCCACTCAGATCGAGCTGCGCATCGTCGAGTCGGGCGTTCGACGAGACCAGGGCCTGCCAGACGCGGCGGTCGTGGCTCTCCAGGTTCCTGAGCTCACCGACAAGCGCGGCAGGGCGGGACGCGCGCGGCTGTTCTACGCCTACGCCGATGCACTGCTCGACGCGGGCCGTGAGGAAGAGGCCAGAGAGTGGTTCGGTAAGGCGGCGGCGGCCGACTCATCCGGCGAGACGGACGCCGCCGAGCGTGCCGAAGAACTCGACGAGGTCCTCATAGAGGATCTCAATGAGACCTGGGACGAACTCGACGAGGACGAGGACGAGGACGCGGCTGCCGTCAATGACGCGGCTGAGATTGACGCGGCCGACATCGGCGGAGCCGACGCTGATGATGCCCCCAGTGACGCGGGCGATGTCGGCTAGGCGAGTAATTCCAAGGGATCAGTGGTCGTAGGCCAGGAGTGATCGCTTGACGGGCTGGCCGGTGCGGTCGTTGTGCCAGATGGCGGCGGTCAGGGCAAGGATGCGCTGCAGGACGCGGACCAGGACGCCGGCTGGCGTCCTGTCGCCGTGGGCTTCGAGGTCAAGCTGGCCCTTGTAGCTGTCGAAGATCGACTCGACGGTCTGGCGCAGCGGCTTGAAGAACCGTGATCCGGGTCGCTCGGCTTCGCCCTAACCGGAAATAACCCACGGTCACCTGGCATGCGGCAGCGCGCGGCGGCGGCTTGAAGCCGGGCGTGGTGTCTGAGCTGGTGACTTACGGGGTGTGTCCTCGCCACTCCGGATTGCGGGGCCTGTGGGCGTGGCGGTGTATGGTCAGGCTGCAGCAGTGGCCAGGGTGACCTTCATGCCGGGGTTGAGGCGTTCGAGCTCGCGGATCTTGTTACGGGTCTGCCGCTGGGGGTCGAGCCGGTCGTAGTAGCCGGGGTCATCACGAGGATGCCCTGGTGTGCATGAGCATGGTGGCCTCGGCGTTCCAGTACGGCTGCGCGCCGACGTTGATGCCCGCGACCACGATGTTGATCTCGCCGCCGGCCTGGGTGAACTCGACGAGGCGCCGTAGCGCCCGGGCGATCCAGTCCATGTTCTCGGTGCCGGAATCCATGGAGATGCGCGCTCCGGCCGACACGGCGAACCACTCCAGCGGAAGGTTCTCCCGCTCGGCCATGTCCAGCGCCGCGATGACGCGGGCGCACTCGGGCTCTGACAGCGCGCCCAGCGCCCTGGTCGGGTCGCCGAGCAGCACCACCCGCCGGATGCCCTCGGGATGCAACGGCGTCGGCGTGGAGACGACACCGACCGCGATCCCGGCGGTGTTGTGCCCGGGTGGCCGCCTGGCCGGGGCCAGCCCGGTGCCCCGCAAGTCGAGCTCGGTGAACTCGCCCTGCGGGCCGGCCAGCAGTGCCGCCAGCTCGTACGGGTATACCGTGTTCCGGCGGCGGCCCGCAGCACCTTCTGCTCGTAGTCGCTTTGCGGCGCCAGCAGTCGCGTCGGAGGTCCTTCCACCGAGACGGCGATGCTCTGGCCGGGCTCATAGCACAGCCGGATCACTACGTAGCGGAGCGTGCCGTCCGCGTCGGGCAGGCGGCCCTGGACGAGAACCTCCTGGATGCCTGCCTGCGTGAGCTGGGGGGCGGTGGCCCGCTGCCAGGCGGCCAGGTCATCCGGGGCCACGCCGACGACCGGGCGGATGTCGAGCCATACGTGGTTCATGTCCAGCCACTGGTCGGCCGGGTCGAGGTCCTGGTGGGCGCGGCCGATCGCGTCCGCGCAGGCGGCGAGCACCGTCTCCGCGTCCTCTACCCCGCTGATCTGCCCGCTGGCGTCGCGGGTGACCTCGAACCGGTGCACCTGCGCCAGTGCTACCAGGCGCTGGTCGTCAGGGTTGTCGCGGGCCACGCAGTGGAACAACAGGACGCCGTCCGGCACTGGGCTGGAGACCCGGGTGACGTGGAAGTTCTGCAGCCGCCACAGGTGCAGCCGCCGCCCTACCAGCGGGTGGACGCCGCGGACGAGGGTGTCCTCCTCGAACTGGCCGGTTCCGGTGGCCATGCGGCGGCGGAAGGTGAAGTACTCGACCCGCGGGCCGTCCGGGCCGAAGGCCGCCACACCGACCACGATGCGCCGGACCTCGACGGCGACGCCGCTGGAGGTCAGCGCCGCGTGCAGCGCGGCCGACCGCTCGTCGGCCGTTGCGGGAGCGTCGTTCCAGGTCAGGTAGAGGTCCGCGACCCGCACGTGGCCCTGCGGCGCGGCCGTTAGCAGCGTGCGCAGGTCGGAGGGCAGCCGCCCGTCCGCGACCAGCTCGCTGAAGAGTCCCACGGTCACCACCGCGGTGGTCGCCGATAGCCGGCTGGGCTGGATCTCGAGGGTGTAGTCGCAAGCCACGTAGGGACGGCCCGTGATCTCGAAGGTGCGCAGCGAGCGCACGTCCTGCAGGCCGTAGTGCCACCGCGCGAGCACCTCGAGCATCGGCTCGCGGGCCTGCCATGTGTCGGCGACGCGCTCGGCAAGGAAGCCGTCCAGGGGCTGGGGGATGTCGGCCAGCGCGGCGATGCGCCGCTGCCGTTCCGGGCAGTCGGGCATGTCGGCTAGCGCTCGCAGTTCGCCGGGCACCCCGGCGAGTGCGGCGGCTCGTGCGGCCCGCGCCTCCGGCCAGCGGAATCAGCGGAACGCGACCTGGCGGGCCATGTCGGCCACGAGCGGCTGGTACGCAGACCAGGCCGCCACGCAGGTCGTCGCCGAGATCATGAATCGGCACATGGGCTTCCCGCCAGACACCCGAGCTGGCGCGGTCGCCGCCGAGGCGATCCCGGAGCTGGCTGAAGAACTCCGGCTCAGTCCCGGGAGCACGCTGCTTGACCTGGCCTGCGGCCGGGGCGCCTATGGCCTGCTGATCGCGCAGAAAGCCGGGACGCCCCTTATCGGGGTGGACTTCTCCGCGCAGGCCCTGACCGAGGCACGGGAGCAGGCCGTGCGAATGGGCGTGAGCAACGCGAGCTTCCGCATCGGCGGGCTCACG
>DATKRH010000104.1:0-79182 GCA_035532295.1 Streptosporangiaceae bacterium | reverse complement strand
TGACTCGGAGAACATCGCCGCGATGCAGCGGGAGCTGGGCCGCCAGCTCGCGGCCCTGCGCCGCGGGGCCGGACTGACCCAGGAGGGCCTTGCGGCCCTGGCGGGATTTTCCCGGTCCACGGTATCGGTGGCTGAGATCGGTCGGCAGGCTCATGCCCGCGAGTTCTGGGAGGCCTGTGATAAGGCCCTGGACACGGACGGCGTGCTGGCCGCCGGCTTTGATCAGGTCGACGCGGTACGGGACGCCGAGCAGCGCGCCGCGGCACGCGCGGCACAGGAAGCACGCGAGGTACGGGCGCTGGCAGCGCTCAGCGCAGCCCGGGAGCACGGCGGCGTCACGGCCGGGGTAACCGCGGTCCAGTCATGCCCGCACTGCGGCGGCGAGGTCACCGTTCTTACCACCCTCATCGCCGAGACCCCGGCGCTACTGCGGCACCCCGGCTGAGCACCCGGGCGGACTAGTTACGGCGGTGAGGGTGACCGCCTGCAGGCCCGGCCGGCGCCGTCCTGCTGCGCCGCCGGGAGGAATCCCACCCGCTGCTGCGGAATTGCTGTGAAAGCCGCCTGCTATTTGCCCGCATAGATACACAAGCAGAGGGTTATTCCCATGCGCGGCTTTTACCTGGGTGACCTTTTCCCCGGACCACACCGGACCTGCCCGACCGGCCAGGAACCGTGTCCTGCCTTACCCGCACGCGGTGCAAGCTGGCGTACCGGCATGACCGGCCGCGCTCCGCCAAGGACGTGCAGAGGACGGGGGAGCCCGCAGGCTCGTGGCCCGGTCGATCGGCACCGGCCGGCTGGGTGATGGCCTCTGCCAACTGGCGCGCCACGTGGTAACCGGCGGGTCGCTCCCCGAGGTGGTGCAGTCCGGCACGACCGCCGCCGGGCTGACCGGATCACGGTGGCCGGCTGTTCCCAGCCCGAGACGGGCTGGCGCAGCCCGGTGGCACCGCTATCGAGCCTCACCGCGCAGCGAGCCAGTCATCGGCTGATGGCTTGCTGCCGACCGGGCGCGTCCGCGCGGTAGCCCCCGTGCCGCGGGCGCGCCAGTGAGGGAGGGGCGCGCCGGGCTGAGGCCGCTGCCCGGCCCGGCGGGCCCTCGCCAGCCCGGGCCCTTCGTCCGGCCGGTCTGGAGGACGGGCGTATCCGCTTCCCCGAGGAGAGCGCAGTGGAGGAGTTCCGCTACATCGTGGTCGGCGCTGGCACGGCCGGTTGCGTGCTGGCCGCCCGGCTGTCTGAGGATGCGAGTGCGCGAGTGCTGCTGCTGGAGGCCGGAGGCCCCGAGCGGACCCGGGCGATGACGGTGCCGGCCGCGTGGCCGGACAACCTCGGCTCCCCGGCCGACTGGGCGGGCGTCACGGTGAGTCAGGCTGACGCCGGGCCGGTGACCTACCCCCGGGGCCGGGGCCTGGGCGGGTCGGGCGCGATCAACGCCATGGCCCACGTGCGCGGCCACCGGGCGGTCTATGACGGCTGGGCCGCGGGCGGGGCGCCTGGCTGGGGCTCCGCAGACCTGCTGCCGTATTTCCGGCGCAGCGAGCGGGCTGAGGGACGCGACCCGGCGCTGCGCGGAACCGACGGCCCGGTCCGGGTCGCCCCCGTGCCGGAGGCGGTCCGGCATCCGGTGGCCCGCGCATTCGCGGAAGCCCTGCGAGGGGCTGGCTGCCCGGCCACCGATGACCTGAGCGGCCAGGTGCAGGAGGGCATCGCCTGGGCGGACCTGGCGATCGCCGACGGGGAACGGGTCAGCCCGGCCGATGCCTACCTGCGGTCGGCGCTGCACCGCCCGAACCTGACTGTTCAGACAGGCTGCCTGGTCACCGGCCTGCGCGTGGAACACGGCCGCTGCGCGAGCGTCAGCTACCTCCGCGGCGGGGCACCAGCCGAGGCCCGCACATCCGGTGAGGTGATCGTGTCCGCGGGAGCGGTCGGCTCGCCGCAGCTGCTGATGCTGTCGGGCATCGGACCCGCCGGGCACCTGCGCGCGCTGGGCATCGGGGTGGTGGCCGATATCGCGGGGGTTGGCCAGAACCTCCAGGACCATTCCCTGGCCATGGTGTCCTACGCCTCGCTATCGCCGCTGCCGGCCAGCGGCTACAACCACGGCGAGGTCTACGCGGCGCTGCGCAGCGACCGGGCGGGCGCCTGGCCGGACCTGCACCTGTTCCCGATCCTGCTGCCGCTGGCCCCGGCCGGGTGCCCGCCTCCCCCGCGCGGGTACGCCCTCGCGGCGGCGGTAGTCGCCCCGGGCAGCCGGGGCTCGGTCCAGCTGGCCTCCGCCGACCCGCACGCGGCCCCGCTGATCGACCCGGGGTTCCTGCGCGAGCGGCGGGACCTGGACCGGCTGGAGGCAGGGCTGCGACTGATCCGCCAGGCCGCCGCCAGCGGCGCTTTCGCCGGGATGCCGGCCGCCGAGGTGTGGCCCGGCGCGGAGGTGCGCACCAGCGCCGGGCTGCGCGGGTTCATCCGGCGCACGGTGAGCAGCTACTACCACCCCGCCGGCACCTGCCGGATGGGAACCGGCCCCAGTGCCGTCACCGACCCGCAGCTCCGGGTCCGGGGGGTTGCAGGGCTGCGGGTCGCGGACGCCTCGGTCATGCCCACGGTTCCCAACGCCCACCCGAACGCGACGGTCCTGGCCATCGCCGAGCGGGCAGCCGAGCTGGTCAGCGGCCGGGACGGTGCACCCGCATGAGCAGTTCCGCCCCATCCACGCCAGCAGATTCACCCGTCAGAAAGGGCAGCCAGGTCATGACTGAAACTGCGGAAGCCAGCAAGCAGCTACGCCGGTACGTCGAAACCCACCACATCGACATGATTCCCGACAGCGCGCGGCACGGGAAACCCTGGCACCAGTTCGCGTTCTGGTGGGGCGGCAACGTGAACGTGTTCAACGTCGTCCTCGGCGCCGTCGTCGTCTCCATCGGGCTGACGTTCTGGTGGGCGCTGATCGCCATCGCCGCCGGGACGATGATCGGCGCCCTGCTGATCGCGCTGCACGCGACCCAGGGACCCAAGCTCGGGGTGCCGCAGACGATCCAGAGCCGCGCCCAGTTCGGGTTCTACGGGTCAGCGTTCCTGTTCCCGTGCGTGCTGCTGATCAATGTCGGGTTCATCGCGGCGCAGCTGGTCATCCAGGCCCAGGCCATGCAGGGCGTGGTCGGCTCGGTCACGATCCCGCAGTGGATCCTGATACTGACCGTGCCGGCGGTCGTGATCGGGATCTTCGGGTACCGGTGGATCCACCACGTCATGCAGGCCACCGCCGTCGTCGTCGGCGTCTCGCTGGTCGTCATGCTCATCCAGGGCCTGCGCTACGGCTCCCTGCCCGCGCATGAGATGAGCATGACGCCGCCCACGGCCGGGCTGTTCCTGGCGGGGGTGGCGCTGCTGGTCATCGACATGCTGTCGTTCGGCCCGTTCGTCTCCGACTACACCCGCTATCTCCCCGCCGACACCAACGGCCGGCGGCTGTTCTGGGCCATCTACAGCGGGAACGTGCTGGCCACCTTTGTTTCCTGCGCTATTGGCGCGTACCTCGCCGCGCTCCTGCCTTCTCTCGGGCCCGTGGCGGCGGTGGGAAGGGTGTCGGGGTCGTGGGCGCTGGTCGTCATGGCGTTCAGCCTGGTGAACGCGGGCACGTTCAACGCCTACACCGGGGCGTTCCAGATCCTGGCATTCGGGAACATGTGGCGCCGGTTCACCTCAGCGTCGGTCCTGGTCCGGCTCATCCCCTTCCTGTGCGTCATGGCCGCCGGGGTCACGGTCGCGCTGCTGGGCTACAAGTCGTTCGTGACCAACCTGTCGAACTTCCTGGACGTGCTGCTGGTCGTGTTCATCCCCTGGTCGGCGGTCAACCTGGCCGACTACTTCATCGTCCGCCGTGCCCGCTACGACGTCGCCGCGTTCTTCCTCCCCGGTGCCACCTACGGCAACGTCGCCTGGCGCGGCCTGCTCGCCTACGCCGCCGGCCTGGCCGCGGAATGGCCGTTCGTGTCCCAGCCCGACTACACCGGCCCCCTGGTCAGGTCCCTCGGCGGCGCGGACATCTCCTGGCTGGTCGGGTGGTTCGTCGCCGCCGGCGTCTACCTGCTGGTCATGCACGGCACCGCCGGCACTCACCGGGCCAGCTACCAGGCCACCGCTGCGGCGTCAGGGACCCGGCCGGCCTGAGCAAGGGCCGGGGACCACCAGAACAGGCAGGCAGCCCTCTCATGAACAGTCCAGCGTCCGGCACCGGGACGCCCGCGAACGGGTACCAGTGGTTCGCTCCGGTGTAGTGCCCGGGCTGGCCGACGGGTTCATCACCCGGCCGGAGACCGCGCCGGGCCTGGCCGCGGCGCTGGTTCCCGGCGCCACCGTGGTACTCGTCAGCCCGGGTGCGGCGGAGCGGGCGGGATCGTGCGGCAAGACCCAGCTCGCCGTCTACTTTGCCGAGGCGCTGTGGCGTGCTGGCCGGGTGGAGGTGCTGGCCTGGGTGGATGCCAGCAGCCGGGCCGCAGCGCTGTCCGGGTACGCCGAAGCCGCGGTGGCGGCGGGCACCGGCACAGCCGGCACGGCCGAGCAAACAGGCGCCCGCCTAGCCGCCTGGCTGGCCGCGACCGCCCGGACCTGGCTGGTGGTGCTCGATGACCTGCGCGACGCGGCAGACCTGGACGGGCTGTGGCCCGCCGGCCCTGCGGGCACGGTGCTGATCACCACCCGCGATCAGGACACCGTCGCCGGCCAGCCGCAGGCGCAGGTAGTCACGGTGGGGGCGTTCAGCACGCGGGAAGCCATGAACTACCTGGCCGGGCGCCTGGCTGATGACCCGGACCAGCGGCAGGGGGCGATCGATCTGGCCGCCGCGCTGGGCGGCGACCCGTGCGCGCTGGCCCACGCCAGCGCCCTGATCACCACTACCACCCAGGACTGCCGCCACTACCAGCACCACTACACCGGCAGCCGCGCCCGGCACCCCGGCGGTGAGCCGGTGACGCCGGCGGCGGTCACCTGGATGCTGTCCGCGGAACGCGCCGGGCAGCTGTCGCCGGGCGGGGCCACCTGGCTCGTGCTGGCGCTCGCTGCGCTGCTGGACGGTCAGCCGATTCCCGGCCCCGTGTTTACTGCGACGGTCACTTGCAAATACCTGGCCGAAGCCGGAGCTGTGGCCACCGGCTCCGAGCCGGCCTGGGACGCGGTGCGCGCCCTGGAGCACGTCGGCCTGCTCACCATCGACACCGTGACCACTCCGCCGACGGTGCGGATCAGCCGGGTGGCTGCTGCGCAGGCTCGCGCGGGCATGCCCGCGCAGATGCTGGAGCGAGCGGCGCAAGCGGCCGCGGACGCGCTGCTCGAAGCCTGGCCCGAGCATGAAGGGCAGCCGTGGCTGGCCGCGGGCCTGCGGTCCTGCGCGGCTGCCCTCCAGCACACCGCCGCAGACCGGCTGTGGGCAGCAGGCGCCTGCCACCCTCTCCTGGTGAAAGCCGGGCACAGCCTGGACACCGCCCGCCTGACCGGTCCCGCCGCCCGCTACCGGGCCCAGCTTGCCACCACCAGCGACCGCCTCCTCGGCCCGGACCACCCCGCCACCCTGACCACCCGCAGCTACCTCGCCCGCGCGCTGGAGGCCGCCGGACAGGCCGCCGAGGCCGCAGGCTGCTGGCAGCGGGTGACCGCCGCCCGCGCCCGGATATCCGGGGCGGACCATCCCGGCACCCTCGCGGCCCGGGTGAGCCTCGGGCACGCCATCGCCGCCGCCGGCCAGCCCGGCACCGCCGTCACAGTCCTGGAAGAGGCCGTCGCCGGCTACGACCGCGTCCGCGGCCCAGGCCACCCCGACACTCTCAGCGCGCGAGACGAGCTCGCCGCCGCCTGCCAGGCCGTCGGCCAGCCCGCCGAGGCCATCGCGCACTACCGGCGCGTCCTGTCCGGCCGCGAACGCACCCACGGGCCCCTCCACCCCGCCACCATGACCGCCCGGCAGAAACTCGCTGCCGCCTGCCTGGCAGACGGCCGGCTCAAAGAGGCCATCTCCTGCTACAAGAAAACCCTGGCCGACCGGCAGCGCGTCCTGGGCGCCGATCACCCCGGCGCGATCGCCGCCCGCCGCGACCTGGCCGCCGCCTACCAGGCAGCAGGCAAGATCGCCGCCGCCCTCCACCTGCACGAGCAGGTCTGCACCGGCTCCGAGCAGACCCTGGGCACCGACCACCCCGACACCCTCGCCCGCCGCACGGACCTGGCGAGTGCCTACCACGCCGCCGGGCGCCTCACCGACGCGGCAACCCTGCTCCGCGACACCCTCGCCCGCTGCGAGCAGACCCAGCCACCCGGCGACCCGCTCACCCAGACCGTTCGGCAAGCCCTCACCAGCATCGCAGGCGGATGAGTAAGCGCCTGGCCGCCGCCCGGCCCGTCTCCGTCGCTGTCGCGTACCGCCTGACCGGCCGAGAGGACTATCACCCGTCATGACCACGACCAGGAGCCCGCAGCCACCCGGCTCTGCCTCCTGCCTGGCGGGCCTCCCCGCCGGGGTGGTCGGCGCCGGCCTGGTCCTGATGCCCGGCCTGGGATCGCCGTTCTTCCAGATCCAGCTGGAGAGCGACACCGCCAGACGCCAGCCCGGGAATCCGCGGTTAGCGGCCCGCCCGCATGGCCACGCTGCGCCCCTGATCCGCGTCCGGCCGGAATGCCATGACGAGCCCGCCGGCTCCGGCCGACCCCGACGAGCTGGCCCTGATCGCCGCCGGATTCCCCGGATACCGGAGGTGGCGCCAGCCCGCCCCAGAACATTCCCGCCGGCCCGGCCCGGAGACCCGGCGTGGCGGGTCACCCGACGGCAAGGCGGCCCCGGTTACAGGCAATCATCCGGGGATGGCGCAGATGCCGGCGGACGCCGCAGTACCGGGCGCCGCCAAGCTGGTTTCTCTACTCGCCTTGCGCGCACAGCGGTGTCCGCCCGCCGCCGGTCTCTAGCAGCCGGGCCGCGGCCGGCGGGGACTTCCCCCGTACCGGCCTTCCCTTGCACTGGCAGGCGCCGCGCACTCCCCATCTGCGCCCCCGCGCTCGGGGCACCGCCGCGGGCCGCAGCACCGGGGCTGCGCGGGTGCCCGGGCACGTGCCGGGCGGGCGAGCGAGCGGGTCTCCGGTAAGCTCGCGCGCCTTCGGGGGATGAGGTGGCCGATGAAGCCCGGCGGGCCGGCTGGCCAGTCGTCGCGGGGCGCGAGGATCAGCAGCCGCAGCCGCCCGGGGACGGGGAACTCCAGGCTGATCAGGTCGGTCTCGGCAGATGCCCCGGAGTCGCGCGGGCTACCTGGTGCGGGCTGATGAGGGTGGTGCTGCGGATGTGCTGGCGGTGCCACAGCCGCCGGGCAGCGGGGATGTTCTGGAGGCGGGCGGTGAGATGCTCTAGCGGACCCGTGGTGCCTGCTTCCCGGTCACGCCGCTATGCGTTGCCGGATGGCCGGAGCAGCAGGTCATGCAGGCGCAGGCTCGTGTCAGCGGTAAAGATCCTGTTTCCTTCCGTGAGCCACCATTGGTACAGGGCGCGATAATGCCTGTCTCGCCGGGGTATGGTGCGGTCGCTGCCGAAGGCGGCGGCTATCTGCCTGTCCTGGATCAGGTACCCGGCGACGGCCGTGTGGTCCATGACTAGCTCGGCGCCGGAGCTGTAGCGGATCCGCGTGGTCTTGGCCGGGTCGGTGACGTGCCAGCTTGTCAGGATGAGCGCTTCAAGCTCGCTGTCTCCTGCCAGGCAGGTGATTCGCGCCTCGAAAACCGACTGGGATAGCTCGCCGAGGCGGCGAAGCGACCGGCGGGCGGCTGGCTGGGTGAATCTGCTCAGGACGCTGAGTGAGTTGATGCCGGAATCGGTCCAGCTGTTTCCCAGCCCTGACCTGGCTGCTCCGGGCTCGTCCTGGTAGGGGTCGGTGAAGCAGGCCTCGGCAGCGACCGGGACGCCGAGGTCGCCGGCGCTGGCCTGCGTGACCTGCATGCCCCAGGTGACCTCGGGAGAGAAGGACATGTGGTAGGCGACATCGACGGGCTGGCGGCTGCCGATGTCCGCGAGCACATGTCGTGCGTCGGGGAGGTTATCGGCGGCCGGCTTCTCGATAAGGATCCTGGCGGCGGGAAAGCAGTTAGCGACCCCGGCGCAGACCGCGGCGTGGGCCGGTGTCGGCGTGGCGATCACGACGACATCGGGAAGGTGATGACCGGACGCGTCCGCCAGCGTCAGGTAGGCCGGCAGCGGGCGGCCGCGGAACGTGAGTCCCGACCCGGGCGCGGTGTCGACGCCGGCGACGACGTCAGCGCCGGGCGTCTGCTCAAGGGCCCTCACGTGGCTCTGCGCTACGTCTCCGAGCCCGGCGATGAGGATCTCGTGGCGGGATGCGGCCATGTGATGGCTTAGGCGTGGTCGCGGTCCGGGGATGACAGGACGGCCAGCCATCGCGTCCTGGCGGCGTCCTCTCCTTCCAGCCAGCTCGTGGTGCTGGCCGGGTGCCGGGCGGTGCCGTCGTCAGTCCACCAGTTCACGATCTCGCTCCAGAATCGGTTGCCCTGCAGATCGCTGACGATACCCGCGAGCCGGGTCGCGGAGTCGCGGCTAGCTTCGATGCTGGCGTGCTTGAGCTGATTCAGCGCGCGGGCGGTCCAGCACCAGACGAGCCCGCCGGGATACCCGCACTGCTGGGCCAGGCTCAGGCCGCTGTCGATCTGGGTGGCGGCATCATCGAGATCGCCCAGGTTCGTCAGGGCGACCGCGGCGGCGGCGCGGATCTTGACGATCTCGCGCGCACCGCCGGATGCCCGGGCCCGCGGCGAGGCGCTTGCTTCGCCAGCTACGGCCGCTGCATGCCGTGTTGCTTGACGCGGTCCCGGAGGCGGCGTGCCCGGAAGTGCCGGGGCGGCCGGGTCCGCGGGTGCGGCTGCACCAGGCGGTGGTCGAGATCCGGGAGGCCGTGCTGGCGCTGCGGCCGTACGCCGGCCCGGAACTGGCCGCCGCTGCCGCAGGGTGATGCACCCGGCAGGGCTGGCCGGAGACGAGGCAGCCGCTGCCGTGGAGGCATCCGTGCTGGCAGCCGCCCTGCGGGCCAGGGCGGGCGGCCCGCCCGCGCTGGCCGCGGGCGGGGTCCCGGGATGGCAGCACATGCCCGCCCCGGACCTGCCCAGTGAGGCCGCCTGGCTGGCCCGGGTGGCGCGGGCATTCGACCGAGACTCGCTTGGCGGGCGCAGGCGGGTTCAGCGCACTGCCGGGAAGCCCTCGGAAGGTGTCGTGACGCTGGCTGACCGGGCGCGCAGGGGTCGCGTCCAGGGTCTTGGCGTCGTGGAAGCCAGCTGCAAGACCGTCATCGGCCAGCGCCTCAAGCAGTCCGGCATGCACTGGACCGTCAACGGCGCCGACGCCATCATCGCCCTGCGCTGCCGCGAGGCCAGCAGCACCTGGGAAACCATCCGCAACCCCCCCCACACTCAGACACGCACCGCCTGACCAGCAGCATCCCCAAGATGATCTTGACTACCTACAAATCTGACGTGCACCCCCACGCCACTTGCGGCTCGCCGGTCAGGCCGGTCCGGGCTCCGGGGACACCGGCATAAGCTGGGAGGGTCAGGTCCGGAGGCTCAGCAGCATCCGGTGCGGGAGAGCGCTAGGCCACGCCGGCACAGCAGCGGGCGTCCAGGCAGCGGCGGGCGTCCAGGCGGGAGGGAGCCAGGTGACGGGGGTGACGGTGGCGCTGTCAACCGCCTCAGTCTTTCCCGAGCGGGTCCCGGACGCGTTCGAGGCCGCCGCCCGGCTCGGTTATGACGCCCTTGAGGTCATGGTGACGGCCGATCCGGTCAGCCAGGACGCCAAGGTGCTGGCCCGTCTGGCGGAGTACCACGGCATCCCCGTGGTGGCCGTGCACGCGCCCAACCTGCTGCTGACCCAGCGAGTCTGGGGCCGCGACGCCTGGGGGAAGCTGCGCAAGGCGCAGGAGATGGCCCAGGAGCTCGGGGCGAGCGTCATCGTCGTGCACCCGCCCTTTCGCTGGCAGCGTGAGTACGTCCGGGAGTTCGAGGCCGGGCTGACCGCGATGTCGCAGGAGAGCGGGATCGCGTTCGCCGCCGAGAACCTGTACCCGCTGCGACGCGGCGAGACCGAGGTCACCGTGTACGCCCCGCACTGGAACCCGGTCGAGCTAAACTGCCCGCACGCGACGCTCGACGTCTCGCATGCCGCGGTCTCCGGGTCGGACGTACTCGAGATGGTCACCCAGCTCGGCAGCAGGCTCGCGCATGTGCACCTCGGGGACGGCACCAAGCCCGGCCTGCCGGACGAGCACCTCGTTCCCGGCCGGGGCACTCAGCCCTGCGCCGAGCTGCTCGGCAAGCTGAACGCCGACGGCTATGCCGGCGTGGTGGTCCTGGAGGTCAACACCCACCGGGCGGTCGACACGGCCCAGCGGCAGGCCGATCTCGCCGAGTCGCTCGCGTTCGCTCGCCGGCACCTGGCCGGCGGTCCCGAGTACGCCAGTCTCCGGCGGTAGCCGGCCGCCATCACGGCGTCAGGCCTCGACAATGAGCGTGACGGGGCCGTCGTTGACCAGGGATACCTGCATGTCCGCGCCGAAGATCCCGGTCTGCACGCTCGCGCCGAGCTCGCGCAGCGCCGCGACGAAGGCATCGACCAGCGGCTCGGCGACCCGTCCGGGAGCCGCGGCCTGCCAGGTCGGCCGCCTGCCCTTGGCCGTGTCCGCATACAGCGTGAACTGGCTGATCACCAGGAGCGGGGCGGAGGTGTCGGCGCAGGATTTCTCCTCCGCCAGGATGCGAAGATAGAAGACCTTGCGCGCCAGCGCGGCGGCGGCCTGGACCGTGTCCGAGTGGGTCACGCCCACCAGCACTACCAGCCCGGCCTGGGGCAGGCGTCCGACCACGGACCCCTCGACAGATACGCTCGCCTGGCTGGCTCGCTGAATTACGGCTCGCACGAGAAGGCATTGTTCCGGTCATGACATCTGACGCCGCGCACCGCCCCGCCGCTTCGACGGCGCGGCAGGCGACCCTGATCACTGTCGCGCCGACCGGCGCGGAGGCGGAGAAGGCGACCCTGCCCGCCCTGCCCGTCACCCTGGATGAGCTGGTCGCCACGGCCAAGGAGTGCCAGGCGGCCGGCGCCGCCGTCATTCACGTGCATATCCGCGACGACCAGGCGCGCCCGACGCTGGACCTGCGCAGGCTCACCGACACCGTGCAGGCGCTGCGCGAGGGCACGGACCTGATCGTTCAGCTGTCCACCGGTGGCGCGGTCACCGACAGCTTCGAGCGGCGGCTGGCCGTCCTCGACGCGGCACCGGACGCCTGCTCGCTGACGTGCGGCACCGTTAACTTCGGCGACGACGTCTTCATGAATCCCTGGCCGTTCATCCGTGAGCTTTACGCCCGGACTCAGCAGCTTGGCATCGTGCCGGAGTTCGAGCTCTTCGACCTCGGGCACGTGGCCACGCTGCACCGGCTGCTGGCCGACCTCGGTGCCCCGGCGGGCGGCCACGTGCACTGCGACCTGGTCATGGGCGTGCCCGGCGGGATGCCGGGCGACGCGGCCACCCTGGTCGCCGCGGTGTCGGCGTTGCCGGCCGGGGTGACGTGGTCGGCCACCGGCATCGGCCGCACCTCGCTGCCGGTCATGTTCGCCGCGCTGGCCGCCGGCGGCCACCTGAGGGTCGGCATGGAGGACACCACCTCCTTCGCTCGCGGCCGCCCCGTCACCGGGAACGCGGAGCTGGTCGCGCGGGCCGCGGCCCTGGCCGAGCTGGCCCAGCGCCCGGCGATGCCGGCCGCGGACGCGCGGACGATGCTGGGAATGCCAGGCGGGGGAGACGGCGGCCATGACTGAGAGCCCGCTCCTGGAGAGCCTGCACCGCCCCGTCGTGGACAACCCGGTCCTGGCCGAGGTGATCAGGTCTGGATTCACTGAGTCCCGGCACCGCGGGACGGTGGTCGGCCTGCGCGCCGACGCCGCCGTGGCGGTGAGCGCCGGCGCCGTGACCGTGCCGGTGTTCCCGCGATCATCCAACAAGCCCCTGCAGGCCGCGGCGATGCTCCGCTGCGGCCTGGACCTGGACGGGCAGCTGCTGGCCCTGGCGGCGGCCAGCCACTCGGGCCAGGATTTCCATGTAGCGGGGGCCCGCCAGATACTGGCGGGCGCCGGCCTGAGCGAAACCGCGCTGCAGTGCCCGCCGGACCTGCCGCTCGGCGAGGAGGCCCAGCGCGAACTGCTGCGGGCCGGGGCCGGTCCGGCCCGGATCTACATGAACTGCTCGGGCAAGCACGCCGCCATGCTCGCCACCTGCGTGCTGGCGGGCTGGCCGACCGCCAGCTACACCGATCCCGGTCACCCCCTCCAGCTGGCGATCGCCGTGACGGTGGCGGAACTGGCGGGCGAGCCGGTAACGGCGGTCGGCGTGGACGGCTGCGGCGCGCCGTTGCTGGCGATCTCGGTGAGCGGCCTCGCCCGTGCCTTCCGTGCGCTTGTCCTGGCCGAGCCCGGCACGCCGGAACGCCGGGTCGCCGACGCGATGCGCGCGTATCCCGCCTGGACTTCGGGGACGACGCGACCCGAGTGTGAGCTGATGACCGCGGTCCCTGGGCTGCTGCTCAAGGCGGGCGCCGAAGGCGTCGAGGCGTTCGCGCTGGCCGATGGCCGGGCGGGAGCCCTCAAGATCGAGGACGGCTCGCAGCGCGCGCGTACCCCCGTGACCGTGGCGCTGCTGCGCGAGCTGGGCGTAGCCGACGTCCCCGGCGCCGATCTGGCCGTGCTCGACAGGATGGCGGCCGGCCCGGTCACCGGAGGCGGCGCGCCGGTCGGCGAGGTCCGCGCCACCCTGCGCCCCGCTAGCCGCTGCTAGCATGTCGCTTGCAAATGCAAGCGCAAGGTGGCAGACTTGGCGTATGAGTCCGGTAAACGTGACCACCATCGGTGCCTACATCAGGGAGCAGCGTGAGCAGGCCCGGATCTCGCTGCGCCAGCTGGCCCAGAACGCCGGGATCTCCAACCCGTACCTGAGCCAGATCGAGCGGGGCCTGCGACGGCCCAGCGCCGACATCCTCCAGCAGATAGCCAAGGGGCTGCGAATCTCGGCCGAGGCGCTGTATGTCCAGGCCGGGTTCCTGGAGGACCGCCCGCCGGGCTCGATGGTTCGCGATACCGTCCTGGCCGCCCCGGAGCTGACCGAGCGGCAGAAGCAGATGCTGATCGAGATCTACGAGTCCTTCCGCAAGGAGACCGCGCTGGCCGCCGGGGGAGACGAGGGGGGCGAGGCCGAGGCAGCCGAGGCAGCCGAGGTCGCCAGAGAACTCGCGCCGGATGAGGCCGCCCTGCTCTGGCCCGAGGATGTCAGCCCCGCGCCAGCTCGTGAGTTCCCGTGCCCGCCCGGCAGCGAGTAGCGTGTCGTCGTGAGCATCGTCAGCTTTTCCGCCTACAGCCCGATCCAGTACTTCTTCTGGATCCTGCTGGTCGTCGCCTTCGTCGTCGAGGCCTGGGCGTTTATCGACGCGATCAGGCGCCCGTCCGCCGCCTTCGTGGCCGCGGGCAAGCAGACCAAGCCGCTGTGGCTGATCATCCTCGGCGTGGCCGTGATTATCGGCATCGGCGGTGCCATCGGCTCGCTGGCCATCTTCAGCATCCTGCCGATCGTGGCCTTCGTCGCGGCGGCCATTTACCTCGCGGACGTCCGGCCCAAGGTGAAGGACTTCAAGACCGGGTCCTCGCACCAGGGACCCTACGGTCCTTGGTAACAGGCCGCGGCGAACAGGGACAGGCGAGTGCGGCCCGCTAGGCTCGGTCGATGACGCAGACGCAGTGGCGTACCCACCGGCTGGAGCTCGACGACCAGACGCTGCGGGAGTGGGATGCCGTCGTACTCGACTCCGGCGAGGACGGGATCGTCCTGGACCGGTCGGCGTTCTACCCCGGCGGTGGCGGGCAGCCACCCGATCAGGGCGTGCTGCTCTGGGGCGGGGTGCAGACCCGGATCGCCGGCGCCCGCAAGGGCGAGGATCTCTACCTGATCCCGGTGCAGGGTGATCCCCTGCCGCCGGCCGGCGCCACCGTGCGCGGAGCCGTCGAGGACGAGCGCCGGACGGCCCTGATGCGTACCCACTCCGGCCTGCACGTGCTGTGCGGCGTGGTGTTCCGCGACTATGGCGCGCTGGTGACCGGCGGAAACATGGAACCGCTAACGGCACGGATGGACTTCGACCTGCCCGAACTGCCCGAGGGTTTTCGCGACGCGGTCGAGGCCGCGTGCAACGCCGAGGTGGGCAGCGACCGGCGGATCGACGCCCGGGTGCTGCCGCGTGCGGAGGCGTTCGCGCTCCCGGACATCATCCGCACCGCCACCAACCTCGTCCCGCCCGATGTCCGCGAGGTTAGGATCATCGACATCGTGGGGCTGGACCAGCAGGCCGACGGCGGCACGCACGTCGCCAGCACCAGCCAGATCGGAAAGATCCAGGTCGTCAAGATCGAGAACAAGGGCCGGGGCTTTCGCCGGCTGCGCATCCGCATCGCCGACTAGGGACGCACAGGAGCGGGACGACCAGGCGGGACGCTCAGAGCGGGACGACCAGGACTGCGACCGGGATGATGACCGCCAGCGCGGCGGCGACGCCGACCAGCGCCAGGGCTGGAACCGACAGGCTCGGTGCCGGCCGCAGCAGCCGGGTAACTCGCGCGGTGACCTCGCCGTCCAGTTCCGGCTCAAAGGCGGCGAGCGCTCCGGAGGGGGCCCGGCAGCCGCCGGCCGCGCCGACTCGCAGCAGCGCCGTGGCCAGCTCCCGCGCCGGTCGCTGTCGCAGCGCGCGGTCGTCGGCGTGCATCTCCACCAGCAGGGCGACCGCCCGATGGGCCCGCCTGGCGGCCTGCGACCAGCGGAACCCGTGCAGCAGCGCGATGAACGGGAGCAGCACCAGGTCGTGGCGCTCCCGGAGGTGAGCCCGCTCGTGCGCGAGGACCGCGGCCAGCTCGGCTGAGTCCAGCAAGTCCAGCGTGCCCGCGCTGATGACGATCGCCGAGTGCAGGCCGGGGAGGCAGTACGCGGCCGCGGCCGGGTAGTCGACCACCAGCGCGCCCGGCACCTTAGGGTCGCCGTGCGCCAGCAGGCTGAGCAGGACGCGCTGCCGCTGCCTGGCCCGCACCACCGCCGCCGATACCGCGAGCAGGACCCAGACCAGCAGCGACAGCAGCACCAGGCCGGCCGCCATGCAGACGAGCCGGGCCGCCGACAGGAACCCGAACGACGTGGGGGCGCGCCCATCCAGCAAGCCGGTCAGCTGGCTGAGGGCGCTGCCCGCTACGCCGGAACGCCGCGTAGCCGTGCCCAGCCCGATGAGCGTGCCCACCGTGGCCAGGCCCCAGCCCAGCCCGAGCGCCTGCCACAAGACGATGGCCGCCGCCGGTGACCGGCGTGGCCAGCGGGCCACCGCGAGCGTGGCGGACGACTGGACACAGCCTGCGGCGACGGCGGCCAGCACAAAAACGGCGGTCATGGCCGCTTAGCCCTGGGTGCCCTCACCGAGCGCCTCCAGGGCATTCAGCAAGGCACGCGCCTCGGAGCCAGAAACGCTCCGCACGAAGCGAGCCAGGGCCGCCTGCCGGTCACCGGTCTGATCCAGCGCGCTCAGCATGAGCTCGGTCACGTAAGCCTCGCGGCTCTCCGCAGCGCGGTAGCGCCACGCCCGGCCGTCTCGCTGCCGCCGGGCAAAGCCCTTCTTCGACAGCCGGTCCAGCACCGTCATCACGGTGGTATGGGCCAGGTCCCGTTCGGTCAGCTGCGTGCTGACCTGCCGGACGGTGAGGGACTCGGGCGCCTCCCATAGCACGTCCATGATCGCGCGTTCCAGCTCCCCAAGTCGATTCACCTCGTCACTGTACCCCGCCGATTATGCCCCGGAACAGGCGCCACTCGCCGGAAATACCGGGCCGTGCGCAACGCGACGCACGGCGGCGGTGCTGGCGGCCAGGACGGGTGACTAACCTGAGTTCCAGTAGCTGTCCCGCAGCCACCTGCCGTGGCGCCGCCCGCGGGTTCTCTGCCCTGGAGGACGATGATGTCCGCTCAAGCACCCCGGTCACCCCGGTCACCCCGGTCACCCCGGTCACCCCGGTTCCGGGCCGTCTTGCAGTCGTTCGAGCCGTACAAGCCCGGCAATGCGCCGTCGGCGCCGGGCGGCACGACGTTCAAGCTCTCCTCGAACGAGTCACCTTACGGGCCGCTGCCGTCGGTGCTCTCGGTGATCGCCGAGTCGGCCACCGCCCTGAACAGGTATCCCGATAACGGGGCGACGGAGCTGACGGCCGCGATCTCCCGCCGGCTGCGCATCCCGGCTGAGCACGTGGCCGTGGGCTGCGGGTCGGTTGGCCTCACTCAGCAGCTGATGGGCGCGACCGCCGAGCCGGGTACCGAGGTGCTGTACGCCTGGCGGTCGTTCGAGGCTTATCCCGGCCTGTCTGACCTGGCGGGCGCCACGTCGGTCCGGGTCCCGCTCCGGAATCAGGCGCACGACCTGCCCGCGATGGCCGACGCCATCACCGACCGGACTCGGCTGATCTTCGTCTGCAACCCCAACAACCCGACGGGGACCGTGGTCGGCCGCGACGAGCTGGTCGCCTTCCTGGACCGGGTGCCGCGCAGCTGCCTGGTCGTGCTCGATGAGGCCTACCACGAGTACGTGCGCGACCCGGACGTGCCAGACGGGATCACCCTCTATCCGACCCGGCCGAACCTGGCCGTGCTGCGGACCTTCTCCAAGGCATACGGGCTGGCCGCGCTGCGGGTCGGGTTCCTGGTCGGCCATGAGCCCGTCACGGCCGCGGTGCGCAAGACCCAGCTCCCTTTCACCGTGAACGCCCTGGCCCAGGCGGCCGCCATCGCGTCCCTGGCGGCCGAGCCCGAGCTGCTGGAGCGGGTGGAGTCGGTGGTCAAGGAGCGCGGCCGGGTCCGCGACGCGCTGCTGGACCAGGGCTGGACGGTCCCTCCGACGGAGGCGAACTTCGTCTGGCTGCCGCTCGGGGCCGACACGACTGGCTTCGCCGCCGCCGCCGATCAGGCCGGGGTCAGCGTCCGGCTGTACCTCCCCGACGGCGCCCGCGTCTCGATCGGAACCCCGGAGGCCAACGACGCCTTCCTCGCGATGGCCGGCGCCTGGCCGCGCCGGAGCTGACGTCATCAGCCGCTGGCGCGGCTAGCGGGCGCCGCGCGGTCCTAGCTTCTCGACCACCAGCCGGTAGGCCTGCCGCGGCCGGCCCGGCTGCGGGCTCCTGCTGGGGGGAAGCGGCCAGGCCAGGCCCTCCTCCACGAGCGTCGCCAGCAGCCGCCGGGCCGTGCGCGGGGTCACCGAGAGCAGCCGCCCGGCCGTCTCGGCGTCCACGACCGGCGTCGCGCCGGTCGCCGTTAGCTTCTCCGAGAGGCGGACCAGCGTGTCGAGCCCGCGGCGGCTGGCGGCCGTGGGCGGGGCCGCCCGCGGGCCGGGAACCAGCGGCTGGCTGACCCGCTCGCGGACCTGCCCTGGCGGCCGGGTCGTCGCGGGCGGCCGCCCGAGCGAGGCGCGGGCTCGCGCCTCGGCCTCCAGTTCGGTCCGGCCGCCGCCGACGCCTACCTCGATGCCGATGCCCAGCTCGCTGCGGGCCCGCTCGACGAACGGCGGCCCGCCCAGGACATCGGCGGCCTGGATCAGCGATCCCCGGGTGGCGACGACCAGGAAGCCGTGATCGTTCAGCGCGCTCACCGTGGCATGGATCCGCTGGGCCTCCTGAACGAGGAAGCGGTGCACGGTCAGCCGCAGTTCCTCGCGGGCCTGCCGCGGCGCGCCGCGGCGCACGGTATCGCGCAGGGTCGGTACCTCCACGATCACGACGGCCAGCTGGGCGTTCTCCAGGCGCCGGTAGCCGGCCAGCAGGGTCCCGGTCCGCAGGGCCGACCTGATCGCGCTGCCGGTTGGCCGGAGCGCGAAGACCGGAACCTGGGCCGCGGATAGCTTCCTGGCCACCGACTGCAGGCAGGTGAAGGCGACGGCGGTCTCATTCTGGTGCGACAGCCGCTCGTGAAAGGCGGCGATGACGGCCGAGCTGGAGACCTCATCGCGGACGTGAACGCCGCCGGCGGGGATGCCGAGCTCGGTGAGCGCGTCCTCCGCATCGGCCTGGCTGATGACGTCGATGCTCGACCGGGAGATGTCCAGGCCATCCCGGCTCGCGCGCAGCAGCGCCGCGTACAGGGCGCTGCCGCTGAGCTGGATGTAGGTGGCCGGGACGCTGAGCACGCCGGCTCGCCGGGCGTACTCATAGGGCACCCTGCTGGCGAACAGGCACGCATCGACCGTGTTGCCCAGCCGGGCCACCTTCTCCGGGGCCTCCTGCTCTTCCCGGTACGCCGCCGTCACCAGTCGCCGGGTGGCAGTGTCACCCCGGTCAGCTGGCTGCGCCGGCCCGTGCCCCGCCGTCAGCGGCAGGCCGGACAGCATGATCCGCTCCACCAGTTCGTGCGGTCCGACGATGCCGATCGTCGGCTCGGCGCCACCTGCCATTCGCGCCATTTCCCGTCTCATTCAGGCCACCCGCTCCGCAGCCGGTAAGTTTCGCTACTTCATTTCGTAGCGCACTGGACTTGTCTCTGGAAGAGGCAATTATCCGTGATTCAACGGCAAAACGAAACTCAACTGGGTTCAGCGGGGTGCAACTGGACGTTGTGACTCGCGAAATGTGAATGGCGGGGGGAATCTTCGCAGATAGCAGCGTCAGTCGACGATTTCCTCGATGACGTCGGCGCCGAGGGTGGTCAGCCGCGAAGCGACCGACGCGTGGCCCCGGTTGATCAGGTAGCCCGGCGCCACGACGGTCTCGCCCTCGGCGGCCAGCCCGGCCAGGACCAGCGCGATCCCCGTGCGCAGCTCATGCGCGATGACCTCGGTGCCGTGCAGCGGCGTCGGGCCGTGCACCAGCACGGCGTTCCCGGCTACCTCCACCTTGGCGCCCATCTTGCTGAGCTCGCCGGCCAGCATGTACCGGCCATCGAAGATGGTCTCCCGGATGTAGCTGGTGCCCTCGGCCAGGCAGCTCAGCGCCATAATGGGCGACTGCAGGTCGGTGGCGAATCCGGGGAACGGGCTCGTGATCACGTTGATTGGCCGAAGCTGCCGATCGCGGCGAACCTGCAGGATGGCACCGTGAGTGGCGAACTCCACGCCCATCTGCTCTAGCTTCCACCGGACAACCCCGAAATCCTCAAGCGAGGCGCCGACCAGGGTAACCTCGCCGCCGGCCATGGCCGCGGCCATGGCGAAAACGGCGGCGTCGATGCGATCGGCCATGACCGTGTGCTCCACGGCCGTGAGCTCGCCGACGCCGTGGACGGTCACGAAGCCGGTGCCGCCGCCGCTGATGCGCGCGCCCATCTTGGTGAGGAACGAGATCACGTCCAGCACCTCGGGCTCGAGCGCGCAGTTGTCGATCACCGTCGTGCCGGGCGCCAGCGAGGCCGCCATGATCAGGTTCTCGGTACCGGTGTGCGAGGGCGTGTCGAGGTACAGGTGGGCGCCGCGCAGGTGGCCCGCCTTGATGTGGATCTGGGTCTCCTGCTCATCCACGATCGCGCCGAGCCGGGCGAAGCCCCGGTAGTGAAAGTCCAGCAGCCGGCTGCCGAGATTGCAGCCGCCGATGCCCTCGATGGTGGCCTCGCCGAACCGGTGCAGCAGCGCGGGCACGAAGAGCACCGATGCCCGGAACCGGCCCGCGATGTCGGCCGGCAGCACGGAACTGGTCAGATCGGAGGCGTCGACCACGAGGGTGCGCTCGGCCTCGTGGAACTTGACGACCGCCCCGACCGCCTGGGCCAGCTCGACGGCCCGCCGGACGTCCTCGATGACCGGCACGTTCCGCAGGACCGTCCGGCCCTTCTCGGCCAGCAGCGAGGCCGCGATCATCTTGAGCGCGGCGTTCTTGGCGCCCTGTACGAAGACTGTCCCCTGCAGCGGGTTGCCGCCGCGGACGCGATAGCGGGTCTCGGGACCGCTCGTCATCTGGCTGGAGCTCCTGTCATTCAGGGCGGAATCGCCTGACCGGCTCAGCGCCGGGCTGCCCGGTCCGGCTGCCGACCAACCGGAAGGCATCTCGCTCAGTTGTCGGCCGCCTGTCTCACGTGTCGTCCAGTATTCCACCGCTTCTGCGCCCCCCGGACCATGATGACTGTGTTACGTAAAGTATCTGAATGACTCCTAGGAGTTATCGCCGGGCTCTTGCCGGGCCTGCGTCGCGGAAGGCCGCCGCATCGGGTCCTTCGACGGACGACATCGATCCGGTTCCCTCTTACCCCGCCGGCGCCGCCTCATCCGCGCACCCGCCGGCGTTTACCTGAGCGGATAGCAGGTCCAGCGCCGGCGGGCTCAGCGCCACGCCGCGCCGGTGATGCGCTCATAAGCCTCGATGTAGCGCGCGCGGGTCGCTTCCACCACATCGGCCGGGATCTCCGGCGCGGGGCCCTGCTTGTCCCAGCCCGTGGTCAGCGACCAGTCGCGCACGTACTGCTTGTCCATCGAGTACTGGGGCCGGCCGGGCTGCCAGAGATCGGCGGGCCAGAACCGTGAGGAGTCCGGGGTCAGGACCTCGTCGGCGAGCGTGATCGTGCCGTCGGCAGACTGGCCGAACTCCAGCTTGGTGTCGGCGATGATGACCCCCTGGGCCCGGGCGGTCTCGTCGCCCCGCCGGTAGACCGCCAGGGTTAGCTCGCGCAGCCGCGCCGCGGTCTGCGGCCCGACCTCGCCGGCGACCGCGCTGAAGTCGATGAACTCGTCATGCTCGCCGGCGCTGGCCTTGGTGGTGGGCGTGAACACGGGCTCGGGCAGCCGCGACCCCTCGACCAGCCCGTCGGGCAGGGCGACGCCGGACACGGCGCCGGTTTCCCGGTAGGCGGCCAGTCCCAGGCCCGCCAGGTAGCCGCGCGCGATGCACTCCACGCCGAACATCTCCAGTCGCTGGCACCGGATCGCCCGCCCAGCCCATTCAGCGGGCACCCGGGTCGCCGAGATGACGTGATTGGGCACCAGGTCACCGAGCCGCTCGAACCACCACAGCGAGAGCTGGGTGAGGATCGCGCCCTTGTCCGGGATCGGCGTGGGCAGCACGACGTCGTAGACGCTCATCCGGTCGGACGCCACCATGATCAGGTCGGGGCCGTCCTCGTAGAGGTCACGGACCTTGCCCGAGTGCAGCAGCTTCATCGCTGGATCCTGTCCCGGCCGGCGCTCAGGAGAGCTTCTCGAGCCGCTCGAAGACCGGTCCGAGTCGCGCAACGTACCGCTCGGGCCGGCATACCTCGTCGAGCCGGGCCTCGTCGAGCCGCTGGCCCGCGAGCGCGGCATGCGTGCGCAGCGTCTCCCGGAACGGTATCGCGGTCTGCCAGGTCGCCATCGCGGCCGCCTGGACGAGCGCGTAGGCGTCCTCGCGGGACATCCCGGCGGCTACCAGTTCCAGCAGCACGGCCGAGGTATAGATCAGGCCGTGGCTGGAATCCAGGTTGGCCGCCATCCGGTCGGCGTCCACCACCAGCCCGGCCATCAGGCCGGTGGTCTGCTCCAGCAGGAAGTCGGTCGCGATGGCGGCATCGGGCAGGGCCACCCGCTCGGTGGAGGAGTGCGAGATATCACGCTCGTGCCACAGCGGTATCCCCTCCAGCACGGGGACGACCTGGGCGCGGACTAGCCGCGCCATGCCGCAGATCCGCTCCGAGCGGATCGGGTTCTTCTTGTGCGGCATGGCGGACGAGCCTTTCTGCCCGGCCCCGAAGGCCTCGGCGAGCTCGGCGACCTCGGTCCGCTGGCCGTGCCGGACCTCCAGGGCGATGGCCTCGCAGACCGTGGCGATCAGCGCCAGGACGCTGGTCCACTCCGCGATGCCGTCCCGGAGCACGACCTGACTCGCCACGTCGGCGGGCCGCAGCCCGAGCTCGGCCATCACCTGCGACTCGATCGCCGGGTCGATGTTGGAGTAGGTGCCCACCACGCCGGACAGCTTCCCGACCGCGACGGCCTCCCGGGCCCGGGTGAGCCGGTCGCGGCAGCGAGCGATCGCGAAGGCGAAGTCCGCGACCCGGTGTCCCCACACGTCAGGCTCGGCGTGGATGCCGTGGGTGCGACCCACGCGCAGCGTGGCCTGATGGGCCAGCGCGTGCTCGCGCAGCACCCCGAGCAGGGCGGTGCACCGGGTCAGCAGCAGGTCGGTGGCCTGCGTGAGCTGCAAGCCGAGCGCGGTGTCCAGCAGGTCGGAGGACGTCATGCCGAAGTGCACGTAGGCGGCGGCCTCGCGCGGCCGGGTGTTGTCCGCCCAGGCGGACAGGAACGCGATCACGTCGTGACCGGTCACGGCCTCCAGCGCGGCTACCGCCTCGGGAGTCGGCACCGGGGCGGCCGCCACCGGCGCCACGGCGTCGGCCGGGACCGTGCCCGCCCGGGCGTGCGCGGCGAGGACGAGCACCTCGACCTGACACCAGAGCTCGTACTTGTGCGACTCGCTCCAGACTTGGCCCATCTCGGGCAGCGTGTACCGTTCGATCACAGCCCTATCCTGCCGTATCCGCGGTTGCGGCCTCTGCACCGCCAGGCTCGCCGGCCAGGAACAGGGCCGCGCTGTCAGCCGGGATCCGGGCCGCCCGCGATATCCGTGCGGTACCAGCCGCCGCGCATCGCGATCGCGGCCGCGGCCGCGTAGGCGGCGTCGGCGGCCTGCGCGACGTCATCCCCCGTGCCGACGACGTCCAGGACCCGTCCGCCGCTGGACACCAGGCGCCCGTCGCCGTCCATCCGGGTACCGGCGTGCAGGACGTAGGCGCCGGGCTGTAGCGCCGCCTGCGCGATGCCCGTGATCTCGTCCCCGGTGACCGGTGCGGCGGGGTAGCCTTCGGCGGCCACGACCACGGTGACCGCCGCTCCGTGCCGCCAGTGCAGCTCGGCGCCGCTCGCGGCGGCCAGGTCGCCGGTGGCCGCCGCCCGCAGCAGGCCGGCCAGCGGAGTCGCGAGCCGGTCGAGCACGACCTGAGCCTCTGGATCCCCGAACCGCGCGTTGAACTCGACGACCCGGGGGCCGCGGGAGGTGAGGCTCAGGCCCGTGTACAGCAGCCCGCTGTAGGGGGTGCCGCGCCGCCGCAGCTCGGCGAGGGCGGGCCGGACCACGGTGGCCAGGATCTCCTCGCCCAGGCCGGGCGGAGCCCAGCCCAGCGGCGCGTAAGCGCCCATGCCGCCCGTGTTCGGGCCGGCGTCGCCGTCGTAGGCCCGCTTGAAGTCCTGGGCGGGCAGCAGGGAGACGGCGGTCGTGCCGTCGGCGATCGCGAAGACGGACACCTCCGGCCCGTCGAGGTACTCCTCGATGACCACCAGCCCGCAGTCGTCGGCGTGCCGCAGGGCCGCCGCGCGGTCGTCGGTGACCACGACGCCCTTCCCGGCCGCCAGGCCGTCCGCCTTGACCACGTAGGGCGCCCCGAAGACATCCAGCGCCGCCGCGGCCTCGGCGGCGCTGGAGCACGTGCGGGCCGCGGCCGTGGGAATGCCCGCGGCGACCATGACCTGCTTGGCGAACGACTTGGAGCCCTCGATCATCGCCGCGTCCTGGCCGGGACCAAAGCAGTCGATGCCGGCCGCGCGCAGCGCGTCGGCCACCCCGGCCACCAGCGGCGCCTCGGGGCCGATCACCACCAGGTCCGCGGCGATCCGGGAGGCCAGCGCGGTCACGCTGGCGGGATCGGCGGGCACCACGTCATGCAGTTGCGCCGTCTCGCCGATGCCCGGATTACCGGGCGCCGCGTGCAGCGCCGTTACTTCCGGGTCGGCCGCTAGCGCGCGGACAAGGGCATGCTCACGGCCACCGGAGCCGAGGACGAGGACTCGCACGGCGCAGAGCCTACCGGCGGCTCACCTCGCGGGTTGCAGCTGCAGCGTCTGATCCCGGCGGGGGCCCACGCCGACCGCGCTGATCGGCGCGCCGATCATGTCCTCCAGCGCTGTCAGGTAGGCACGCGCGTTGCGGGGCAGGCCGTCGGGGTCCTGCACCTGGGAGATGTCCTCCCACCAGCCGTCGAGGTACTCATAGACGGGGACGGCGTGGTGGAACTCCGTCTGCGTCATCGGCATCTCGTCGTGCCGGCGTCCGTGCACGTCATAGCCGACGCAGACCGGCACCTTCTCCAGCCCGGACAGCACGTCCAGCTTCGTGATGAAGTAGTCGGTGATCCCGTTGACCCGGGTCGCGTACCGCGCGATGACGGCGTCGAACCAGCCGGTCCGGCGGGCCCGGCCGGTGGTGACGCCGTACTCGCTGCCGGTCTTGCGCAGCCATTCGCCCTGGGCGTCGGTCAGCTCGGTCGGGAAGGGGCCGGCCCCGACGCGCGTGGTGTAGGCCTTCAGGATGCCGATCACCCGGGTGATCCGGGTCGGGCCGAGACCCGAGCCGGCGCAGGCACCGCCGGCGGTTGGCGATGAGGAGGTCACGAAAGGGTAGGTGCCATGGTCGACGTCCAGCAGCGTGGCCTGCGCCCCCTCCAGGAGGACGACCTTGTCCTGGTCGAGCGCCTGGTTCAGGATCAGGCCGGTATCGGCGATATAGGACCCCAGGCGCTCCCCGTAGCCCAGATACTCGCTCGCGACCGCGGCGGCGTCGATCGTGCGCCGGTTATAGACCTTGGTCAGGACCTGGTTCTTTTCCCGCAGCACCAGCTCGAGCTTCTCGCGCAGGATGCCCGGGTCGAACAGGTCCTGCATGCGGATGCCCATCCGGGCGGCCTTGTCACTGTAGGTCGGGCCGATGCCGCGCCCGGTGGTGCCGATCCGCGAGCTGCCCAGATGCCGCTCGGTCACCTTGTCGAGGGCGATGTGGTGCGGCATGATCAGGTGCGCGTTAGCCGAGATCAGCAGGCGCTCGCAGGAGACGCCGCGCTTGGCCAGGCCGTCGATCTCCGCGAGCAGCACCGCGGGGTCGATGACGACGCCGTTCCCGATGACGGGGACCGCGCCGCGGGACAGCACCCCGGAGGGCAGCAGGTGCAGGGCGTAGCTCTCCTCGCCGATGACCACGGTGTGCCCGGCGTTGTTACCGCCCTGATAACGGACGACGTAGTCGACGCTGTCGCCGAGCAGGTCGGTGGCCTTGCCCTTGCCCTCGTCGCCCCACTGGGCGCCCACGATCACGATGGCGGGCATATTCCCGGTCCTTCCCTGCGCAAGAGGTCGTCCTACGGGTCCTACGGCAGGAGCTGCGCCGCGGCGGCGGCGCTGCTCTCCGCCAGGAAGACCCGGCACCGCTCCGCCTCGTCATCTTCCCCGATGGCTGCCGCCGCGCCACTCAGGGCCGCCAGCGCGCGCAGGAAGCCCTGATTCGGCTCATGCTCCCACGGCACTGGCCCGTAGCCCTTCCAGCCGGCCCGGCGCAGCTGATCGAGCCCGCGGTGGTAGCCGGTCCTGGCGAACGCGTAGGCGGTGACCGGGTCGCCGTCAGCCAGCGCCCGTTCCGCGAGCGCGGCCCAGGAGGCGCAGTAGGCCGGGAAGCGGGCGGCCACGGTGGCGGGGTCTGCCCCCGATTCCAGGGCCGCGCGCGCTTCCTGCTGATCGGGCAGCAGGGTCTCGGGCGGACCGCCGAGCAAATTCTGAGGGCTCATGCGCTCATCCTCTCGTCAGCCGCCCGGTCGTCCGTGGCCGGCCCGGTGTTGCGTTGGTGGTTGCGGTCGTGATGGTTCAGCCGATCTGCTTGCCCGCCGCCATCAGGTCCTCGCAGGCCTGGACGACGCGGGCGGTCATCGCCTCCTCCCCCGCCTTCCCCCAGCTGCGCGGGTCGTAGGCCTTCTTGTTGCCGACCTCGCCGTCGATCTTGAGGACGCCGTCGTAGTTCTTGAACATGTGACCGGCGACCGGGCGCGTGAACGCGTACTGCGTGTCGGTGTCCACGTTCATCTTGATCGCGCCGTAGGAAATGGCCTCCCGGATGTCGGCGAGATCCGAGCCCGATCCGCCGTGGAAGACGAGGTCGAAGGGCCTGGCCTGGCCGTACTTGGCGCCGACGGCCTCCTGGATGTCCTTCAGCACCGCCGGCCGCAGCTTGACGTGGCCCGGCTTGTAGACGCCGTGCACGTTCCCGAACGTCGCGGCGAGCAGGTACCGGCCCCGCTCACCGAGCCCGAGCGTCTCCGCGGTCGCGAGCGCGTCCTGCGGCGTGCTGTAGAGCTTCTCGTTGATCTCGCCCACGACGCCGTCCTCCTCGCCGCCGACGACCCCGATTTCCATCTCCATCACGACGCGGGCAGCGGCGCACTTGTCGAGTAGCTCATCGGCGATCTGCAGGTTCTCCGCGAGCGGGACCGCCGAGCCATCCCACATGTGCGACTGGAACAGCGGCTCCTCGCCGCGCTCCACACGCTCGGCGGAGATCTGGACCAGCGGGCGCATGAATCCGTCCAGCTTGTCCTTCGGGCAGTGGTCGGTGTGCAGGGCGATCTGGACCGGGTAGCGGGCCGCGACCGTGCGGGCGAAATGCGCCAGCGCCACCGATCCGGTGACCATGTCCTTGACCCCCTGGCCGGACAGGTACTCGGCGCCACCCGTCGAGACCTGGACGATCCCGTCGCTGCCGGCCTCCGCGAAACCGCGGATGGCCGCGTTCAGTGTCTGGCTGGACGTCACGTTGATCGCCGGATAGGCGAAGCCCTGCTCCTTGGCCCGGTCGAGCATCTGGGCATAGATCTCTGGCGTCGCGATAGGCATGACGCGGCTTCCTCTCGTCGGATTCCCGGGCTCAGTATCCCGAATCCATTGTCTGGCAGGTGTCCTGGTGTCGTGCAGGTCCTGGTGTCGCGCAGGTACTGGCTGGCCGAACGGGCGGCTAGCTCGGCGCTAGCTCAGCTCCAGCTCGGGCAGCCCCAGCTCGGGCATCCCCAGCTCGGGCAGTTCGAAGGCGGCCCGGTACTCCAGTCCGCGGCCGGTGATGCGCTCCCGCGCTCCGCGCTCCACGAGCACGGCCACCCCGACCACGTCCGCCCCAGCCTCCAGCAGCGCGTCCACCGCCGTCAGCACCGAGCCGCCGGTGGTCGAGGTGTCCTCGACCGCCAGCACGCGCCGGCCGGCGACGTCGGGCCCCTCGATCCTGCGCTGCAGCCCGTGCGCCTTCTCGGCCTTCCTGACGACGAAGGCGTCCAGCTTGCGGCCCTGCGCGGCGGCGGCATGCATCATCGCGGCCGCCACCGGGTCGGCGCCGAGCGTCAGGCCGCCCACGGCGTCAAAGGACAGGTCGGCGGTGGTGGCCAGCATCACCCGGCCAGCGAGCGGCGCGGCACTGCCGTCGAGCAGGACGCGCCGCAGGTCCACGTACCAGTCGGCCCGCTGGCCGGAACTCAGGGTCACCGGGCCGCGGACCACGGCCCGGTCCTTGATCACGTTCAGTAGTTCCTCACGATCGGACACAGCATCCGAGCTTACCGGTCCGGCGGTCCGGAATCCGGCCGCGTCACCGCCGCCGGCGGGCCGAAATGCCCGGCCCGGCGCGGAGATTCCCGCCTGGCGCGTAAGTACCGCGATCTGCGCTATCTGCCCCGGCGACCTCGATGCGCTGGTAACGTCACGCGTCGAGGGAAGGACGGTGTCGCGTGGATCGCTGCGCGCTGTTCGTGGATGCCGGTTATGCGCTATCCGATGGCGCGGCCGCCGTCCACGGGACACGCCATCGTGATTCGGTCTCCTGGGACTACGCGGGCCTGCTCAAGTTGCTGGCGGAGTTGTCCAGGGATCGTACTGGCCTGCCAGTGCTGCGCTGTTACTGGTACGAAGCGACGGTCGATAGCCGCCGAACTGCCGAACATGACACGCTGGCCGATATCCCCGGTCTCAAGCTGCGGCTGGGCAAGGTACGGCCCGGCCGCCGGGAAGGCGTGGAGACCGAGATCAGCCGTGACCTCTCGGCGCTGGCCAGGAACAAGGCCGTCAGCGACGTGATCATCGTGAGCGCTGAGGAGGATCTCGCCCAGGTTATCTCTGACGTGCAGGATCAGGGAATCCGGGTCGCCCTCGTGCACATCGCGACCGACGGCGACTGGACCATCGGCCGGGCGCTCCGCCAAGAGTGCGATGACATCATCGAGATCGCCGCGGGTCACCTGCGTCCGTACGTCGACCTGATCCCCGGCGCGGAGCCGTCCACGCATGACGATGGGTCCCCGGCGGGCGGCTACGGAAGGGACCGGGAAACGGTCAGCGGCGCCGGCGGCCAGCCCGTTCAGCAGCCCGCGGGAGCACGCGGGCTGGGCGGCCTGGGTTCGCTGTACCCGGCGCCCGTGGCTCCGGAGTATCCGCGCACAGCTCTGCCGATCGGCGGCGCGGGTCTCGGTGCTTCCACTGCCAATGCGGTCGGTTCCGGCGCTGCGAACTCAGGTTCCGCGAACCTGGGTTCCGTCAGCCCCGGCCTGGCCAGTGGCAGTTCCTCCGGTAACGCCGGTCCCGGGATCCTCGGCCAGGGCGGCGCCAGCCCGCACGGGACCAATCCAGGCGCCGACAACGCGGGCCTGCCGAACACGGGCCTGCCGAACACGGGCCTGCCGACCACGGGCGCTGGCGGCACCGGCGGCCAGGACCCCAATGCCGCGCAGAACCAGCGGCCGGGGCAGCCAGGCCAGGACCTCGGCCGGGGAGTCCTGGCCGGCCCGGAAACCGGGGACTCCGGCCGTCAGGGCCCGCCCCCCGGCCAGTCACGAGCCGATGATCAGCAGACCAGGATGCCGGCCCACCCGCAGTACCAGATGCCAGAACCGATCCGCGGCGCCCTGCCCTCGCACGGCCAGAACGGCCTGTCGCAGAACGGCCTGCCGCAGAACGGCCTGCCGCAGAACGGCCTGCCGCAGAACGGCCTGTCCCAGAACGGCCTGTCCCAGAACGGCCTGCCGCAGAACGGCCTGTCCCAGAACGGCCTGCCGCAGAACGGCCTGCCGCAGAACGGCCTGTCCCAGAACGGCCTATCCCCGAACGGGTTCTCCCCGCACTCCCACTCATCCCAGGGCCCGGCCGCTGGTGAGCCTCCGCGTGGTGGTGGTCTGCCGCAGCACGGTCAGGGCGGCCAGCAGCAGAACGGAGCGCCGACCGACAGCCAGCGGCCCGCCATTCCGCAGCAGCGCCAGCTTCCCGCCGGGCCTGGGCAGCAGTACCAGCCCCCGCTGTCGGGGCCCTACGGACAGCCCCAGCAGCCGCCGCAGCCCCAGCAGCAAGCGCCGTATCCCGGTAACTATGGGCCGCTAGTCCCGCCGCAGGCGCAGTCGTACCCGCCGCAAGGGCCCGGCCCCTATGGTGGCCCGCAGGCCCCCGGAGCGGTCCAGCCCCAGCCCCAGCCCCTGCCGCAGTCGCAGATGTCGCAGCCGATCTCGATCTCCCTGGCCGATGCGGTCCAGGCGGCCCACGCCGAGGGCTTCGGCTTCGGCGAGGCGGTGGCCAGGGACGCGCCGGCCCTCTGGCTGGAGGCCGTTCTGGCCCGCAAGCCGCGGATGCCCTCGGACCTGGAGGCCAGGCTGCTGCAGGGCTCGGCGCTGCCCATCGACTCGCTCCTGCACGACGAGGTCCGGCACGCGCTCAGGCGCGGGTTCTGGGATGCGCTAGAGCGGTCCCGGCGCTAGCCGTGGCGGTCGTAACCGCGGGCAGCGCCGTTACCGCGGGCAGCGCCGTTACCGCGACCGCGCTGGTTCTCCTGGTCCCGATGTCCGGTCACGATGCCATTACTCCCCAGTCATTTGCGTTGAATACGAACCGCGGCTGGGTACCGTACGAGACGTGGCCGTGCTGAGCCGTGAAGAGTTTGACGCCATCGAGTTCGATGCGGTGCGTAGTGGCAACCATGCCCGGGCGGCGGAGCTGATGAGCCGGCTCGCCGCGACCGCCACAGAGACAGCCGGGATGGCGCGTGCCGAGGCGTTCCTGCGGGCGGGCGAGCAGTACCTGATGGCCGACGATCCCACGTCCGCGGCCGGCGGGTTCCGCCGGGCGATGGCTGACGGAGGGCCGGTCTTCGTAGACCCCAGGGTGCCACTGGCCCGTGCCCTGTTCCAGCTCGCCAGGCATGCCGAGGCGCAGGAGCTGATTAGCCGGCTGAAGGCCGAGGGACCGACAGACCCCCGGGTTTGCGATCTGGTCGCCGAGCTTCTCGTCGATCGAAGCGACCTCGAGGGTGCCCTTGACTGGGCCACGACGGGCGTGGAGCTATGCCTGCGCCGAGCCGCGGCGACCGCCGGCAAGTCGCGCGCGGCGATACCGCCCCAGCGGCAGGGCAGCGACGATGGAGAAGAGCTGCGCCTGCTGCTGAGTCTGCGGTACCGGATCCGTAATGACCTCGGCCTCCCAGAGGACCGCTACGACGAGATGCTCGACGAGACCTAGTCGGCCTGGCCCTGGTCAGGCCACCGCCGGAGCGGTGCGGCTGCCGCGGTCGGCGTGCACGCTGAGCGAGTCGCTGCCCTCGTCCAGGTCCACGATGACAGTGTCGCCATCGGAGATCTGGCCCGACAGCAGCCCGCGCGCTAGCTGGTCGCCAATCGCCGACTGTATGAGGCGGCGCAGCGGCCGTGCCCCGTAGACCGGGTCGAATCCCGTCACCGATAGCCACTCCCGGGCCGCCGGCGTGATCGTCAGCGTGAGGCGGCGGTCCGTGAGCCGGCGTGTCAGCCTCGCGACCTGAAGGTCGACGATCTCGGTGAGCTCGGCCGTCGTCAGCGCTTCAAACAAGATGATGTCATCCAGCCGGTTCAGGAACTCAGGCTTGAAGGTCGTCTGGACCACCGACATCACCGCCTCCCGCTTGGCGGCCTCGTCCAGGTTCGGGTCCGCGATGAACTGGGAGCCGAGGTTCGAGGTCAGGATCAGGATCGTGTTGCGGAAGTCGACGGTGCGCCCCTGGCCGTCGGTGAGCCGACCGTCGTCCAGGACCTGCAGCAGGATGTTGAAGACCTCCTGGTGCGCCTTCTCGACCTCGTCGAGCAGCACGACGCTGTAGGGCCGCCGCCGGACCGACTCGGTGAGCTGCCCGCCCTCCTCGTAGCCGACATAGCCGGGTGGCGCGCCGACCAGCCGGGCGACAGAGTGACGCTCGGAGTACTCGCTCATGTCGATCCGGATGATCGCCCGCTCGTCGTCGAAGAGGAACTCGGCTAGGGCCTTGGCGAGCTCGGTCTTGCCCACTCCGGTCGGCCCGAGGAACAGGAACGAGCCAGACGGCCGGTCGGGATCGGAGATGCCGGCGCGGGACCTGCGAACCGCGTCAGAAACGGCCTGGACGGCCTGGGACTGCCCGACGAGCCGGTGCCCCAGCTCGGTCTCCATCCGCAGCAGCTTGCCGGTCTCGCCCTCCAGCAGGCGCCCGGCCGGGACCCCGGTCCACGACGACACCACGTCCGCGATGTCGTCCGGGCCGACCTCCTCCTTGACCATAGGCCGGTCGGCCAGCCCGGCAGCCGTGGCGTCCGGGCCGGTGCCGTCGGCAGAGCCGGCGGACTCGGGGCCCGTGCCGTCGGTACCGCCGGCCGTGGCTGCCGCGAGCTCGCGCTCCAGCGCCGGAATCTCGCCGTACATGAGCCGGGACGCGGCCTCGAAGTCGGCATCGCGCTGGGCGCGCTCCGTCTGGCCCCGCAGGTCGTCGAGCTGCTTCTTGAGCTCGCCGACCTTGTTCAGGCTGGCCTTCTCCCGGTCCCACCGCGCGACCAGCGCCGTCAGTTGCTCCTGGCGGTCAGCCAGGTCGGCCCGCAGCCGCTCCAGCCGCTCCTTGCTGACCGTGTCGGCCTCCCTGGCCAGGGCCAGCTCCTCCATCTTCAGCCGGTCCACGGAGCGCTGCAGCTCGTCGATCTCCACCGGCCGGGAGTCGATTTCCATCCGCAGCCGGGAGGCGGCCTCGTCGATCAGGTCGATCGCCTTGTCCGGCAGGAACCGGGCCGTGATGTAGCGGTCGGACAGGGCAGCCGCGGCCACCAGGGCCGCATCCGAGATCTGCACCTGATGGTGCGCCTCGTACCGGCCCTTGAGCCCGCGCAGGATCGCGATCGTGTCCTCGACGGTGGGCTGATCGACGAAGATCTGCTGGAACCGGCGCTCGAGGGCCGCATCCTTCTCGATCCGCTGCCGGAACTCGTCCAGCGTCGTCGCGCCGACCATGCGCAGCTCGCCCCGGGCCAGCATCGGCTTGAGCATATTGCCCGCGTCCATGGCGCCCTCGGCTGCTCCGGCGCCCACCACCGTGTGCAGCTCGTCGATGAAGGTAATGACCTCGCCATTGCTGGCCTTGATCTCGTTCAGAACGGCCTTGAGCCGCTCCTCGAACTCGCCCCGGTACTTGGCCCCGGCCACCATCGCCCCGAGGTCCAGCGCCACGACGCGCTTGCCGCGCAGGGACTCGGGCACGTCGCCGGCCACGATCCGCTGGGCCAGGCCCTCGACCACCGCCGTCTTGCCGACGCCCGGCTCGCCGATCAGCACGGGGTTGTTCTTGGTCCGCCGCGACAGCACCTGAATGACCCGGCGGATCTCCGCGTCCCGGCCGATGACCGGGTCCAGGCGTCCCTCGCGGGCACTGCGGGTCAGGTCAACTCCGTACTTCTCCAGCGCCTGGTAGGTGCCCTCCGGGTCGGGAGACGTGACACGGGCATGCCCGCGAACCTGCTCAAACGCGTCAAAGAGCTGATCTGGGCCGGCTCCGGCCTCGCGGAGCAGGGTGGCGGCCTGCCCGCCGTCGGAGGCCAGGCCGACGAGCAGGTGCTCGGTGGAGATGTACTCATCTGACATCGCCTTCGCCCGCTTGCCCGCCGCCGCGATGGCGGCCAGCAGCGGCCGCGACGTCTCCGGCGCGCTGAGCGTGGCCCCCGCGGCCTTAGGCAGCCGGGCCAGCTGCTCGTCCGCCTTCTTCAGCACAACGGCCGGATCGGCGTCGACCGCGCGCAGCAGCGGAGCGGCCGTGCCGCCGTCCTGCTCGATCATTGCGGTCAGCAGATGCAGCCCGTCAACATTCGGGTTGCCGGCGGCGGTGGCGCGCTTCACCGCCTCGGACAGAGCCTCCTGGCTCTTGCGGGTCAGCTTGTCATCCACGGTAATTTCTCTTTCAGGTCAGCTAGTTTGCTCAGTGGTCGTGGCCGGGCGCGGTTCCCGCACCGGGACGAGGACGCCCCCGCGTCGGTCGCGCAGCAGGCCGGCCAGCCGGGCCGCCACCGCCCGCGTCGACTCCAGTTCGGTCCGGAGCTGGCTGAGCTCCGCGTGCATCTCCGCCAGCAGCAGCCGGCTGCGGTGCTCGGCGCTCTCGAGCTCGAGGATCCGCTTGATCCCGGACAGGTTGACGCCCTCCTCCTGGGAGAGCCGCTGTACCTCGCGCAGGATCAGGATGTCCCGCAGCGAGTACCGCCGCCCCCCGCCCCCCGTCCGGCCCGGCGAGACGAGGCCGAACCGGTCGTAGGCGCGCAGCGTCTGCGGGTGCAGCCCAGACAGCTGGGCTGCTACCGAGATCACGTAGACGGGTGTGTCGTCGGACAGCTCGAACTGGCTGGTCATGTCATCTCCCCTCAGCTGCCCGGGCTCAGTCCTTGGCCTTGCGTAGCACTTCGTCGCGCGGGTCCGGCCCGGCCGTAGCGTCGCGGAAGGTCTCCAGGGCATCCCTGGCCTTGTCGCCAAGGTCGCGCGGCACCTGCACGTTGACGGTGACCAGCAGGTCGCCGACCGTGCCGTCCGGCCGCCGGACGCCCTTGCCCCGTACCCGGAAGGTGCGGCCGCTCGGCGTCCCGGCCGGAATCCGGACGCTGACCGGCATCCCGCGGTGGGACGGAACCTTGATTTCCGCGCCCAGCGTCGCCTCCGGGAAGGTCACCGGGACCGTCACCGTCAGGTTGTGTCCCGACCGGCCGAACACCGGGTGGGAGGCGACGTGCACGCGCACGTACAAGTCGCCGGGCGGCCCGCCGCGCTCACCGGGCGCACCCTTACCCTTGAGCTTGATCCGCTGGCCATCGCCGACCCCGGCCGGGATGCGCGCCTGGATAGTGCGCGTGCTCATCGCCCGTCCGCTGCCCGAGCAGGCCGGGCATGGGTCGTCTACGACCAGGCCCCGGCCCCGGCAGGTCTTGCAGGGCTCGGAGAACGCGAAACTGCCCAGGTTGCGGCTGCCCTGCCCGGTGCCCTCGCAGGTCGGGCAGACCCGCGGGACGGTGCCTGCCCTGGCCCCGGTGCCCGCGCACTCCTTGCACGGGCCCTCGCCGGCCAGCCGCAGCGAGACGGTGGCGCCGTCGATGGCATCGCCGAACGTCAGCGACGCCTCCGTCTCGACGTCAGCGCCGCGCCGCGGCCTGGCCTGCGTGGTGGAGCGGCCGCCGCCGCCAAAGACTCCGCCGAGCAGGTCGCCGAGCCGACCGCCGGCGCTCCCGGCATTGCCCCCGAACAGGTCGCCCAGGTCGAAGCCGTAGCCGCCGCCACCGCCGGCCGGGCCGGTGGAGCCAGGCATCCTGACTCCGCCGGCGCCGAACAGCGAGCGCGCCTCGTCGTACTCCTTGCGCCGCTTCTCGTCGGACAGGACGTTGTAGGCCTCGGAGATCTCCTTGAAGCGCTCCTCGGACTTCGAGTCGCCCTTGTTCGCGTCCGGGTGGTACTTGCGAGCGAGCTTGCGGTACGACTTCTTGATCTCGTCCGCGGACGCACCCTTGGCCACGCCAAGGGTCTTGTAGTAGTCCTTCTCAAGGAAGTCCTTGGTGCTCAACGGGCCTCTCTTTGGCGGGTTAGTCAGCGGTCGGCGGTGCCGCGGGCGGGGGCAGCACCCTCGGCGTCCTCGCCGTCGGCCTGCCCGTCATCCTCGGTGGCGTCGCCGCCTTCTGCTGGCTCTGCCACGGCCACCCGCGCCGGCCGGACAATCCGGTCGCCGACCTTGTAGCCGGGCTGCAGGATCTGCACGCAGGTCGGCTCGGTGACCTCAGCGGAGTAGGAATGCATCAGTGCTTCGTGCAGCGTCGGGTCGAACGGATCGCCGGCCTCGCCGTAAGCCGTCAGGCCCAGCTTGGCCGCACTGGCCTCCAGCGACTCGGCCACCGACTTGAAGCCGCCGGTCAGTTCGCCGTGCTCCCTGGCCCGCCCGATGTCATCGAGCACCGGCAGCAGCTCACTGAGGACGTTCGCCAGTGCCTGCTCCCGGACGGCCATCCGGTCTCGCTCCACGCGCTTGCGGTAGTTGGCGTACTCGGCCTGCAGCCGCTGCAGGTCAGCGGTCCGCTCGGCCAGCCTGGCCGCGGTGTCGGTGCTGGCCTCACCCGTGCTGGCCTCACCCGTGCTGGCCTCACCCGCGCTGGCCTCACCCGCGCTGGCCTCACCCGCGCTGGCCTCACCCGCGCTGGGCGGCACTGGACCAGGCGGCACCGGGCCGGCCTGCCCGGCCGCGCCAGGAAGCCCCGGCGCGGCTGGGTCCTGGCCACTCGGGCCGCTCGGGCGGCCGGGCTTGGAGGCGGAATGCTTGCCCGGCCTGACCTGGCCCGGCGCGTCCCGTACCTGACCGGTCTGCGGGTCGATACGCCTGCGGTCCCGGATCACCGGGCCCTGGTTTTCCTCGTTAGAAGGCTTCATCAGGCGGCGCCGCCCTCCTGGTCGGCCGGCTTGTCGTCCTCGACGATCTCCGCCTCGACGACGTCGTCGTCGGCGTCCGCTCCGGTCTGGCCTTCGCCCTCGCCGGCTTGGGCGCTGGCGGCCTGCGACTGCGCGTAGATAGCGGTGCCCATCTTCTGGCTCACCTGCGCCGCGTGCTCGCTGGCCGTCCTGATCGCCTCGGTGTCAGTACCCTCCAGCGACTTCTTCAAGTCGGCGACAGCGGCCTCCACCTCGGACTTGATGTCGTCGGGCACCTTGTCGGCGTTCTCGGACAGGAACTTCTCGGTCGTGTACGCGAGCGACTCCGCGCGGTTGCGGACCTCAGCCTCCTCGCGGCGCAGCCGATCCTCCTCCGCGTACTTCTCGGCGTCGGCCATCATCCGCTCGATGTCGTCCTTGGCCAGCGCGGAGCCGCCCGAGATGGTCACGGACTGCTGCTTGCCGGTGCCCAGGTCCTTCGCCGAGACATTCACGATGCCGTTGGCGTCGATGTCGAAGGTGACCTCGATCTGCGGGATGCCCCGCGGGGACGGCGCCAGGCCGGCCAGCTCGAACATCCCCAGCTTCTTGTTGTAGGCGGCAATCTCGCGCTCGCCCTGGAAGACCTGGATCTGCACGGACGGCTGGTTGTCGTCGGCCGTGGTGAAGATTTCCGAGCGCTTGGTCGGGATGGTGGTGTTGCGCTCGATCAGCTTGGTGAAGATGCCGCCCTTGGTCTCGATGCCCAGCGACAGCGGGGTCACGTCCAGCAGCAGGACATCCTTGACCTCGCCCTTGAGCACGCCAGCCTGCAGGCAGGCGCCCACGGCCACGACCTCGTCCGGGTTGACGCCCTTGTTCGGCTCCTTGCCGCCGGTCAGCTCCTTGACCAGGTCGACCACGGCCGGCATCCGGGTGGAGCCGCCGACGAGCACGACGTGGTGGATGTCACTGAGCTTGACCCCGGCGTCCCGGATGACCTGCTGGAACGGCGCCTTGCAGCGGTCCAGCAGATCGGAGGTCATCTTCTGGAACTCAGCCCGGGACAGCTTGGTGTCCAGGTGCAGCGGGCCCTGGTCGGAGTGGGTGATGTAGGGCAGGTTGATCTGCGACTCAGTCGAGCTGGACAGCTCGATCTTGGTCTTCTCCGCGGTCTCCCGCAGTCGCTGCAGCGCCATCTTGTCCTTGGACAGGTCGGTGCCGTAGCTGTTCTTGAAGTCCTTCACCAGCCAGTCCACGACCCGCTGGTCCCAGTCGTCACCGCCGAGGTGGTTGTCACCACTGGTCGCCTTGACCTCGACGACGCCCTCGCCCACCTCGAGCAGGGACACGTCGAAGGTGCCGCCGCCCAGGTCGAAGACCAGGATGGTGGCCTCGGTGTCCTTGTCCAGGTGGTAGGCCAGGGCCGCGGAGGTGGGCTCGTTGATGATGCGCAGCACGTTCAGGCCGGCGATCGTGCCGGCCTCCTTGGTGGCCTGCCGCTGCGCGTCACTGAAGTACGCAGGCACGGTGATCACCGCGTCGGTGATGGTCTCGCCGAGATAGGACTCGGCGTCCCTCTTGAGCTTCTGCAGGATGAACGCACTGATCTCCTGCGCTGTGAACTTCTTGCCGTCAATGCCGACGGTCCAGTCGGTGCCCATCTGGCGCTTCACCGACCGGATGGTCCGGTCGACGTTGGTCACCGCCTGGCGCTTGGCGACCTCGCCGACGAGTACCTCGCCGTTCTTGGCGAAGGCGACGACGGACGGCGTGGTCCGCGACCCCTCCGCGTTAGCGATGACTGAGGGCTCGCCGCCCTCGAGGACGGCGACGACGGAGTTGGTCGTCCCCAGGTCGATACCTACCGCACGTGCCATGAGATCAGTCCTTGGTCTGTTCGTTCCGGGCAGTGAACCCTGGTGTCTTGCCCCGTCGCCGGAGCGCTGTCTAAGGTTGAGCCTATCGGGCTCAAGTTTGCCAGGTTGCACTGCCCCTGGCAAACGACTTGAGTCGAGAAGGCTCAACTTCCGGGTCAACGGGGCCCGGTGACGAGATATTCCACGATGCGGCCCGGCTGCGATCCTGATCCGCGATAGCCCGCCTGAGGCGGCGGAAGGCCCGCTCAGGGAGCGGAAGGCCCGCTCAGTGAGCGGGCGCGGCGACCGGGACCAGCGTGCGGCGCAGCACGAAGGAGTCGGGCGCGCCGGACAGGACGCCGCCGGCCGGATCGTCTTCGCCGGCCGCCCGCACCACATCGGAGCCGGGTCGCAAGATGTCGGCCGCGACGAGCCCGCACAGCAGCGCGACGGTGGCGAACCGGGCCAGCACCGAGGCGAAGTACAGGGCGGCGCTGATCCCGCCGGGGGACTGGGGGGCGGCCACGGTGATGAGGTAGGCCCAGATCGCGAAGAAGTAGCCGACCTCGGCGGCCTGCCACAGGAGATAGGACCACAGCCGGGGCCGGGCCAGCACCGCTAGCGGAACGAGCCAGATCACGTACTGCGGCGACCAGACCTTGTTGACGAGCAGGAACGCGGCCAGGACCAGGAAGAACACCTGGGGGACCCGCGGTCGGCGCGGGGCCGCCAGCGTCAGCACCGCGATGAGGGCGCAGGCGATCACGAACAGCAGCAGGCTGACCAGGTTCAGAGTGCCCAGCCCTAGGCTGCCCAGCACCGGCCAGTGCTCGACCTCGAAGAAATACCAGATAGAGCCCCAGTCCGCGCCTCTGGTCGAGTTCAGCCGGTAGAACTTCGACCAGCCCGCGAAGTTCGCCACCGCGACCGGCACGTTCACCACCAGCCAGGCCGCCGCGGCGGAGCCGGCGGTCACCCAGAACGATCGCAGCCGTCCGGCCCGCAGACAGAGCAGGAATAGCGCGCCGAGCAGCACGATCGGGTAGAACTTGGTCGCGATCGCCAGGCCGAACAGCACTCCCGCGAGCACCCCGCGCCTGGCCGCCCAGCAGGCCATGGCCAGCGCGGTCAGGGCCATCGCGATCATGTCCCAGTTAATGAAGGACGCCAGGACCAGGCCGGGCGACAGCGCGACGAGCAGGGCCGTCCACCGCCGGGAGCGCCCGGCCAGGTAGGCCGTGGCCAGCACGCCGGCGACCGCGCAGAGGGTCAGCAGGATGGCCGTGCCGTCAAAGAACTCGCGCCCCCGGATCCACGGGCTGGTGATCGGCCTGACCAGCCACGCGACGGCCTGCATCGCCCCCCCGATGAGCACCGGGTACTCCACCTGGTGGTTCAGGTAGGGGACCTGGCCGTGCCATAGCCCTTCGCCGAAATACAGCGGGTAGATGTCGGTGTAGCAGTGCGCCTGATACTGCTCGACGCCAATGTTCCAGGCCCCGGCCCGGCAGGCCGCCTTGTTGAGGAAGCCCAGCGAACTGCCCGCCAGGCTCGCGATGACCAGCGCCGTCACCGAGCCGGCCACCGCCGCGATCCGCCCGTTCCGGGCACCGGCCTGCATTCGACTGCCCTGCGCCTCTGCTTGGGCCACGTCACGCTCCGTCGACAGCTGCGATCTGGGGAGTGCGCCGCACTCCGTCCGGCTCAGGCTATCGGCCGTAGCCGCCGGGGGCCTGCTGAGCGGACTGATCGCGGCATGTGAAGACGAGCGGCCCCGGCGGAGATCTACCGCCAGGTCGCGGGACGGCTCGGGCCGGACGTGGCGGCGGACCTGGCCGCCCTGGCCGGGCGCTGCCGCCGCCGAAGTTACCGCCCGGTACGATGCCGGGACAACGGGCGCCGCCGCTGCCGCCGCGCGGGTCATCGGCCGTGATCAAGGCCGGGCTAGGCTGTCAGCGGTACCGCGCCGCCAGGCGCCGCCTGGCCTGACGACGCACCGGGAGGTCCCTGTGACCCTTCGCATCATCATCGGACTTGCGCTGACGGCGGTCGCCGCGGTGGTCGCCGGCCGCCGGCTCTGGTGGCTGGAGCGGCTCGCGATGACCGGCCAGCCCGCGCCGGAGCGGATCGCGGCCGTCCGAGATCATCCGGGCCGGGATGCGCAGACCCAGGTCACCGAGGTGTTCGGGCAGCGCAAGCTGCTCAAGTGGACGGTTCCGGGGGTGGCGCATGCCCTGACGTTCTGGGGCTTCATCATCCTGATCCTGACGATCATCGAGGCCTACGGCGACCTGTTCAGCAAGACGTTCGCGATCCCCGGCATCGGGACCTGGGCCTGGGTGGGATTCCTGGAGGACCTGTTCGCGGTCGGCGTCCTGGCCGGCATCGTGACCTTCACGGTGATCCGGCTGCGCTCGGACCCGAAGCGGGAGGGCCGGGCGTCGCGCTTCTCCGGCTCGCACACCGGCGCGGCCTGGCTGGTGCTGGCGGGGATCTTCCTGGTCGTCGCGACCCTGCTGATCTACCGCGGCGCGCAGATCAATACCGGGGACTTCCCCTACCCCCATGGCGCGTTCGCCTCGCAGATGGTCGGGCACTGGCTCGCCCCGCTCAGTCGCGGCGCCAACTCCGCCATCGAGACGACGTTCATCCTGGCCCAGCTGGCCGTTATCCTGGGGTTTGGTGTCTTCGTCACCTATTCTAAGCACCTGCACATCGCGATCGCCCCGCTGAACATCCTGTTCTCCCGCCGCCCGAACGCGCTGGGCGCGCTGCAGCCGATGCGCTCGAACGGCAAGGTGCTCGACTTCGAGGAAGCCGACCCGGACACCGACATCTTCGGCCTGGGCAAGATCGAGGACCTGAGCTGGAAGGGCATGCTGGACCTGGCCACCTGCACCGAGTGCGGGCGGTGCCAGTCGCAGTGCCCGGCCTGGGCCACCGGCAAGCCGCTATCGCCCAAGATGCTCATCCTCGACCTGCGTGATCACGCGTTCGCCAAGGCCCCGTACCTGCTGGCCGGCTCGGACGAGGCCCGGGACAAGCTGCCGGACTCGGTGAAGGCCGAGGCGGAGCGGCCCCTGGTGGGCGACTCGTCCGTCAACGGCGTGATCGACCCGGATGTGCTCTGGTCCTGCACCAACTGCGGCGCCTGCGTCGAGGAATGCCCGGTCGACATCGAGCACCTCGATCACATCAGCGGCCTGCGCCGCAATCAGGTGCTGATCGAGTCCGCGTTTCCCACCGAGGCGTCGGCGATGCTGAAGAACCTGGAGAACAAGGGCGATCCGTGGGGCATGGGCGCCAGCAAGCGCACGGACTGGATCACCGAGCTCGACTTCGAGGTCCCGGTGGTCGACGGCCGGATCGGCGACGACGTCGAGTACCTGTTCTGGGTCGGCTGCGCGGGTGCGCTGGAGGACCGGGCCCGCAAGACGACCAAGGCCATCGCCCAGCTCCTGTACGCGGCCGAGGTGAACTTCGCGGTGCTCGGCCCGGCCGAGACCTGCACCGGTGACCCGGCCCGCCGGATGGGCAACGAGTTCGTCTTCAGCATGCTGGCCCAGCAGAACATCGAGACGCTGAACGAGGCCGGAGCGCGCAAGATCGTCGCGAGCTGCCCGCACTGCTTCAACACCATCGCCAACGAGTACCCCCAGCTCGGCGGGAACTACGAGGTGATGCACCACACCCAGCTGCTGGCCAGGCTCGTCGCCGACCGCAAGCTGCTCCCGGTCAACCCGATCGACGAGAAGATCACCTACCACGACCCGTGTTTCCTCGGCCGGCACAACAAGATCTACACCGCCCCGCGCGAGATCATGGAGCAGGTACCGGGCGTCAAGGCCCAGGAGATGCACCGCTGCAAGGAGCGCGGCTTCTGCTGTGGCGCCGGCGGGGCCCGGATGTGGATGGAGGAGCGGATCGGCAAGCGGATCAACACCGAGCGCATCGAGGAGGCGCTGGGCACCGACCCGGACACCATCTCCACCGGCTGCCCCTACTGCATGGTCATGCTCGGCGACGCGGTTGCCGCCAAGCAGAGTTCCGGCGAGGCGAAGCAGTCCCTGGAGGTCGTCGATGTGGCGCAGCTCCTGGTCCGCTCGATCGAGGGCGGCGGCTCCGGCCGGCTACCAGATGGTGCGGGCGGGTAGCCAGACGCGGACCTTGGTGCCGTGACCCAGGCGGGACTCCAGGGTGGCCCGGCCGCCGTGGGCGTGCGCGATGGCCTGGACGATGGACAGGCCGAGCCCGCTGCCGCCGCTGCGCAGGCCGCCCCGGGCGTCCCGGGCGTCCCCGTCCCCGTCCCCATCGCCGCGCTCGGCGGCCCGGTGGAACCGGTCGAAGGCCCGTGCGGCATCCTCGTCGGACATTCCGGGCCCACCGTCGGCCACCTCCAGCAGGATGCCGCCGGTGATCGTGCCCAGCCGGACAGCGACCGGGGCCGCCACGGGCGTGTGCGCCCGCACATTGGCCAGCAAGTTCGCCAGTACCTGGCGGATGCGCGGCTCGTCCACCACCGCGACCAGCCGGGGCGGCGCCTCCGCTCGCACGGGCCGCCGCGGCTCGACGGCCGCCGCGTCGGCGACGGCGTCCCGCACGATGCCCGCCAGGTCGGCCTCGGTCAGGTCCAGCGAGGTGGTCCGGTCCAGCCTGGCCAGTTCCAGCAACTCGGCGACCAGCATGCTCATCCGCTGCGCCTCCTGCTCGATCCGGCGCATCGCGTTCGGCAGCTGATCCGGCCCGAGCGCACCCTGCCGGTACAGCTCGGCGTAGCCGCGGATCGTGGTCAGCGGAGTCCGCAGCTCGTGTGAGGCGTCCGCGGCGAACTCGCGCACCTTCTGCTCTGAACGCAGCCGCGCGCCGAAGGCTTGCTGGATCCGGTCGAGCATCGTGTTAATCGCCGTTCCTAGCAGGCCTACCTCGGTCTGGTCGTCGGCTTCCGGCATCCGCGCGGTGAGGTCGCCTCGTGAGGTGATGTCGTGGGCCGTGCTGGCCATCTGGCCCAGCGGGTCCAGGCCGCGTCCGATCAGCCATTCACCGCCGATGGCCAGCAGCGCGATCAGGGCCCCGCCGGTGATCAGCTCGGCGATGATGAACCGGCGCACCTGGCCGGTGGCCGCGCTCGCCGGCTGCGCCACGACGAGCACGCCGGGGCCGCCGCTGGCCTTGCGGGACACGACGCGCGCCGCGGCCACCAGCCGGGCCCCGTCGGCGGCCGGCAGGTCAAACGCGTGCCCCGCGAGGCTCCCGGACCCCGCGTAGTCCCGGAGCGCGCCCAGCGCGCCCTGCGCGCCCTGCGCGCCCTGCGCGGCCCGCTGCATCAGGCTCGTCACCGCCGCGGCCAGCGCCGCGGTCGTCGCCGTGTACCCGGTCAGGGGGCGGATGCTGAGCGGACGGCGGGTGATCAGGACCGCCGCGTAGCCGTTCGGGTGCTGGCCGATGTCGGCGGGGCTGTGGGTGGACTCGGCCACCAGGCTGCTCTTGAACTGCCGGGTGACGTTGCGGGCCAGGACGATCGTGCTGACCATGCCCATGATCAGCAGGAACATGGTCGTGACGCCGATCAGCAGCACGAGCATGCGGGCGCGCAGGGACAGCTTCCGCGAACCGCTCATCTCGCTCTCATCTCGCGCTCGCGCTCACGCGCCCGGTCCGGCCTGCTCCCGGTGCCGCGGCCGGAAGCTGTAGCCGACCCCGCGCTGGGTGTAGATGAGCGGCGGGCCGAGCGGGTCCAGCTTGCGGCGCAGGTAACTGATGTAGGTCTCGACGATCTGCGACTCACCGGAGTAGTCCCAGCCCCAGACGTTCTCCAGCAACTGAGCGCGGGTCAGCACCCGGCCCTCGTGTCGCATCAGGTAAGCGAGCAGCCGGAACTCGGTCGGGGACAGCTCGACCGGGACGCCCGCCCGGTGCACGGTCCACCGGTCTTCGTCGAGCTCGACATCCCCGGCTCGCAGCGGCCCCGCGTCCTCGCCCGGCCCAGGGTCCCCGGCGGCCCTGGACGCGCGCCGTAGCACGGCGCGCACCCGGGCCACGAGCGCCTCGACGGAGAACGGCTTGGTGACGTAGTCGTCGCCGCCGATGGCCAGGCCCGTGACCGTATCGGAGGAGGTGTCACGGGCCGTCAGGAAGATAACGGGGACCTCGTTGCCGGTCGCCCGCAGCCGCCGGCAGACCTCGAAGCCATCCAGGTCGGGCAGCATCACGTCGAGCACGATGAGATCAGGACGGCTGGCCTCCGCCTGCCGGAGGGCGTCCCGGCCGCTGGCCGCGGTGGTCACCGAGCAGCCGTGGAACTTCAGCGCCACCTGGACGAGCTCGCGGATGTTCGGCTCGTCGTCGACGACGAGAACCTGGGGGATTCGGTCACTGTCGGTCATGAGTCTCGGGCCAATCTTCGCGTGCGGGGCACTCGGGGCCCGATGAGCCGGCCGAGGCGCGCCAGGCTGAGAGGTTACCCGTCCCCGCAGTGCCCGCGGCCCCGCCGCGATCACCGCGGCGGGGCCGAATGCCTCAGTCGGTCCGGTCAGGAGGCGGGTCCCGTGGTTGAGGTCGCGGGGCGGATGACGATCAGCCGCGCATTGTCCGCGCCGCTGACGACGGGGCCGCCCACGAAGACGCGCTGGCCGTCGGCCAGGCTGGAGCTGGCGACCTTCTTGCGGTCCTGGCGCACCACCGTGGTGCTGACCAGATGCCAGGTCCAGGTGGTGCCGTCCGAAGCCGAGACGGTCACGGCGGCGCCGCTCACCGACTGGATCGTCCCGCGCTCGAACGCCAGCGTCTTCGCGCCCCGCTTGGTCTGGAACGTGAACTGGCCGTGGATGCCCCGCACGAGCAGCCTGACTCGCGCGAGCCGGTGGCGGCAGATCGCACCGACCCGTCGCGCGGCGCGCGGATGGTGCGCGGCCCGCAGCCGCCCGGCGGCCCGGGCGCAGGCGGCGCCGCGCTTGACGGCGGCCGATGGGCCGTTGGTGGTGCCGGTCGGCGCGGTGGCGGCCAGGTCTGCCGCCGATGGCGAGCCGGCGGCGCTCAGCACGGTGTTCAGGGTGGCCGCCTGCCCGCTGCTCGCGGCCTGGCCGCTGTCAGCGGCCAGCAGCCCGGTGTTTGTCGCCGGCTGTCCGGTGGAGGCGAGCGCGATGGCGCCGCCGCCGACGAGGACTGCAGCGGCGGTGAGGCCGATGACCCAGCGGGTCAGCCGCCCGGACCGGCGCGGACCCTCGCCACCCGAGTGGGGACCCGTAGGCGGAGTAGGCGGAGTAGGCGGAGGGGGGCCATAGCCGCCATTACCGCCCGGCCCGGGTGCGGGCCAGAGCTGCTGCGTGGGCCAGTTGTCAGCGGATGCGCTGGATGCGCTCGATGCGCGGTTCCTGTCCATGCCCCGAGCATGCCGGGCGGGGGTGGGAGATCGGGCCGGCGAACCCGGGAATTGCCCGGGAACGGCCGGGAGATTTGCCCAGGCCGCGGTTTCCCGCCGACCAGCCCGCGCGGCCCGCGCTACATGCGGTCGGGGACCGGGATGCCGAGCAGGTGCAGCCCGGTTTCCAGGGTGCGGAGCGTCAGGGCGGCCAGCGCGAGCCGGCTATCCCGGATCGCCGGCTCGGCGGTGAGCACGGGGCACTGCTCGTAGAACGTGGTGAACGCGCTCGCCACCTCGAACAGGTAGGCCGCCAGCTTGTGCGGCTCCGCCGCGACGACAACCTCGCTGATGGCGCGGCCAAATCCGAGCAGCCGCAAGGCCAGGGCCCGCTCCGCGGGCTCGGTGAAGGTGATCGGGCTCGCGGACGCGACGGGATCGCGGCCGGCCTTGTGGAAGATCGAGCGAATCCGCGCGGTCGCATACTGCAGGTACGGCCCGGTGTTCCCGGTCAGCGCGAGCAGCCGGTCGAAGTCCAGTACGTAGCTGGAGTCCCGGGCTACCGACAGATCGCCGTACTTGAGCGCGCCGACGCCCACCGGCTCGGCGATCTGCTGGCGCAACTCGGGGTCGTCGTAGCGGTCCTTGATGACTTCCTCGGCCCGGCCGACCGCCTCATCTATCAAGGTGATGAGCTTGATCTGCTCGCCGCTGCGGGTCCGCAGCCGCTGGCCGCCGGGGCCGGTCATCAGGCCGATGACGGCATGTTCCGCGCTGGCTTCGGCGGTCAGCCAGCCCGCCTGCCGGGCGACCGCGAACACCATCTCGAAGTGCTGGTGCTGCTCAGAGCCCACCACGTAGATGATGCGGCTGGCGTTCAGCTCGGTCAGCCGGTACCTGATCGCCGCCACGTCCGTGCTGGCGTAGCCGTAGCCGCCATCGCTCTTGCGCAGCATGATCGGCACCGGCTTGTCATCCCGGCCGGTGAAGCCCGGCGGGAACGCGCAGAGCGCGCCGTCGCTGATGACAGCGATGCCCTTGTCCTCCAGTTCCGCGCAGACATCGGCGAGCATCGGGTTGTAGAAGCTCTCCGGGTCCATGTCGGCGTCCGTCAGCGTGATGTCGAGCCTGGCGTAGACGTCGCGCAGGTACTTCATCGAGTCTTCGACCAGGATCTGCCACAGCCGCAGCGCCTGCTCGTCCCCGGCCTGCAGCTGGACCACCCGCTGCCGGGACCGGCCCGCGAAGGCGGGATCGGAGTCGAACTTCGCCCGCGCGGCCTGGTAGAAGGCCGTGAACTCGCCGGCGGCCAGTTCCTCGCCGGTGGCGCGCTCCCCGATGTCCACGGCGTGCTCGATCAGCATGCCGAACTGGGTACCCCAGTCGCCGAGATGCGCGGCGCGGATGACCGTGTGGCCCAGGTACTCCAGGACCCTGACGATCGCCTCCCCGACCACGGTGGGACGAAGATGGCCGGCATGGAGTTCCTTGGCCACGTTGGGGCCGGAGTAGTCGACCACGATCCGCTGGGCCGGCTCGGCCCGCGCGACTCCCAGCCGCAGGTCCGCCAGCTGGCTGGACGCCTGCCCGGCTATCCACTCGTCGCGCAGCGCGATGTTGACGAACCCGGGGCCGCTGACCTCCGCGGTCGCCACGGCGCCGTCCAGGCCCATGGTGTCCAGGCCCGGGTCGGCCAGCCGCGCGGCGATCGCGGTGGCGATCTCGCGCGGCGGCTTGCGCAGCGCCTTGGCCAGCGACAGGGCCGCGTTCGACTGGTAGTCGGCGAACTGCGAAGGCCGGATGAGCGGATCGGCATTCGCCTGCTGCTCGCCAAACTCCGCGGCGAGCGCGCCGCGCACCAGCCGCCCGAGTGCCTCCTCCGGATCTGTCACTCAGCCAGCCTATCGGCTGGACGATGCGCCCGGAGTCGCCGCGAGAGCGTCAGGGGCGCCGCAGGAAGTGGCCACCGCGCGATGGTGCCAGCCGCTCTCGTATCTTCTCGGCGATGCCCGCACTGGCCAGGTCCGCCGCGAGCTTGACGGCCGCCGTGGTGCCGCGGGCGGCGACGGCGCCATGGGCGATGACGACGGTGCCCTCCAGGCCCAGCAGCGCGGCCCCGCCGTAGCTCTCGGCGTCGAGCCGCTCGCCCAGCTCGCGCAGGCCGCGCCGCTGCAGCAGGGCGCCGATCCGGGCGGCGCGGGATCCGCCCAGTGCCTCGCGCAGCTGCCGGGCCGCGTAACTCGCCGTGCCTTCCAGCGTCTTGAGAGCGACATTGCCGGTGAAGCCGTCGGTCACGATGACGTCGACCTTCCCGGCGAGCAGGTCGCCGCCCTCGACATTCCCGGTGAAGTTCAGCGGCGGGCCGCCGTGCGGCGGGTCGGCCGCGAGCAGCTCCTGGGCGCGCCTGGCCAGCTTGTTGCCCTTGCCCGGCTCGGCGCCGATCGTCAGCAGCCCGACGCGGGGCTCGGCGATGCCGCAGGCGACCTGGGCGTAGACGACCCCGAGCTGGGCGAATTGCACCAGCATCTCGGGCTTGGGGTCGGCGATGGCACCGACGTCCAGCAGCAGGGTCGGGCCGGGCCGCGTCGGCAGGACGACGGCCAGCGCGGGGCGGGTGACCCCGGGCAGGGGCCGCAGCCGGAGCCTCGCGGTGGCCACGATGGCGCCGGTCGACCCGGCCGACACGACCGCCGCGGCCTGCCCGCGGCGGACCAGCTGGCAGGCGACCGCGATGCTGGACCGGGGGCGCCGCCAGCTGGCGAGGGCGCCCTCGTCCATGCCCAGCGCCTCCTCGGCCGGGACGACCCAGACCTCGTCCGACGGCCCGTGCCTGACGACCCCGTGCCGGACCAGCAGGGGACGCAGCAGGCCGGGGCGGCCGGATAGGGCCACCCGGATGCCGTACTCGCGGGCCGCCGCCACTGCTCCGGCGACGATCTCGTCGGGCGCGTGATCGCCGCCCATGGCATCGACGGCCACCAGCAGGGCGTCGGCCGGCTTGCTGTCGAGCCCGGGCTGCTCGCTCACGGCCGCGCCGGCTGCCGGCCGCGCCTCCACGGCAGAGGGTTCGCCGATCGGCCGCATGCGCCAAGCCTCTCATTACCGCCGCTTCGCGCATGATCCCCGGCCTGCCGGGAACCAGCGGGGTACAGGGAGCGGGGTACAGGCCAGGGGGTCAGCGAGAGCGGGGGACAGATGCGATGGAAAGGAGCACCTCGGGCGTAATCGCTCCCGTAGGGTTGGCCTCGGTCCTGGGTATAACCCCAACGGGGGACCGGCTAGCAATCACAGGCAACTCTCGGCTGTCTCTGAGCGTTTTCAAACTGTGACCACTTTCGATAGTCGCGCTGAGGCTACTAGCCGATCAGTGGCGTCTCAGGGAACAGACAGGGGCACAGAGTGACATCCCGCTGGCGGCACACGGAATCCCGAGTTCGGCGAAGGCGCCGACGCCGTGGCGACCGGAAGGAGCTGCATGACCGATCAGCAGATCGCGACCACAGTCCCCGCGCAGGGCCGCAGGTTCCGCGCGTACTCAGCGAAACACCTAGATGGCCTGGCAGCGAGGGCCGGCCTGAACGCGGCGGAGCGGCTCGCGGTTCGCGCGGTGGCTACCGTCTTGCCCTTCCGCACCAATGACTACGTCCTCGAATCGCTGATCGACTGGTCGGCCGCGCCCGACGACCCGATCTACCGGCTGGTTTTCCCTCAGGCCGACATGCTGTCGGCTGGGGACATCGGGCCCATCGCCGACCTGCTCGCCCGGGATGCTCCGCAGCAGGAGATCCAGGCCGCCGCGCACGCCGTGCGCATGCGGCTGAATCCCCACCCCGCCGGGCAGTTGGCACTCAACATTCCCGAGGTGGGCGAGGATCCGCTGCCGGGGGTTCAGCACAAGTACCCGGAGACGGTGCTGGTCTTCCCTAGGCAGGGCCAGACGTGTCATGCCTACTGCACGTACTGCTTTCGCTGGGCCCAGTTCGTCGACGAGCCCGATCTCAAGATGGCCACCGGCGACATCACGAAGGTGGCCGACTACCTGCGGGCGCACCGGGATGTCACGAGCGTCCTGCTCACCGGCGGCGATCCGATGATCATGGGGGACGCGGTCCTGCGCCGGTACATCGAGCCGCTGCTGGACGCCGGGCTCGAGCACCTCGAGTCGATCAGGATCGGCACCAAGTCGCTGGCGTACTGGCCGCAGCGGTTCGTGACGGACCCGGACGCCGATGACACGCTGCGCTTGTTCGAGGAGGTCGCCGCCGCGGGCAAGAGCCTGGCGCTCATGGCGCATTTCTCGCACCCGCGCGAGCTGGAACCGCCGATGGTCGCGGTGGCCGCCAGGCGGATCAGGACGGCGGGTGCGGTGATCCGCACCCAGGCTCCGCTGATCAGGAGCATCAACGACGACGACCGTATCTGGGCGGATATGTGGCGGACTCAGCTCCGGATGGGGATGGTCCCCTACTACATGTTCGTCGAGCGCGACACCGGCCCGCAGGGTTACTTCGCGGTGCCGCTGGCCCGTGCGGCCGAAATCTACCGGGATGCCTACAGCAGCGTCTCGGGCCTGTGCCGGACGGTTCGCGGGCCGTCCATGTCGGCGACCCCCGGCAAGGTCTGCATCGACGGGATCGCCGAGATCGCGGGCCAGAAGGTGTTCGCCCTGCACATGATCCAGGCGCGTGACCCGTCGCTCGTCGGCCGGCCCTTCTTCGCCAGGTTCGACCCGGAGGCGGTGTGGCTGACCGACCTCGAACCCGCCTTCGACTCTAGGTTCCCGTTCGATCAGGCCCCCTCGTCGCCAGCGCCGGGCCTGTGGGCGCAGGACCTGCTGCTGGCCGCCGACTAGCGGGTTAGCCCGGTCGCCTCCTCGGTCACCTCGGCCGGCCCGTCCGGGCTACGGTCGGCCGGGGGGGCCGGGAGCCGCTGGATCAGCAGGCAGCTAGCGGCGGCGATCAGCAGGATCACGATGGGCACCAGCATGGTCGGCCGCATCGCCTCCACGAAGCCGTGGCTGAAGATCAGTCCGCCCAGGCCGGTCAGCTTGTGCCCGGAACCTACCTCCAGGCCGCCCCTGGCCCCGGCCTGGAATCCGCTGATGAGCTTGTCGCGCGCCGCGGCGGGCAGGCCGGCGGTTCGCTGCCGCGCCTGACTGGTGAGGGAGGTGACGAGGCGGTTCTGCAGCAGTGCTCCGACTCCCGCGGTGCCGATCACGCTGCCCACCTGGCGGGTCGTGTTGAACACGCCCGAGGCAGCGCCGGCCATCCGCGGGTTGATGCCGCGCATGGCCACGGTCGTCATCGGCGCGAAGGTGCAGCCGATGCCGATGCCCATCGCGAACTGCGGCGCCAGGAAGGCCTGCCAGGCCGAGTCGGGCTGGGCGACGAGCGCGATCCACGCCGTGCCCACCGAGAACAGGGTCAGCCCGGTCAGCAGGATGTACTTTCCGCCGATCCGGTCCGACATCCGGCCCGCCACCGGCGCGACGAACATCGCGATGACCGACGCGGGCGCCAGCGTCAGGCCCGCCTTGAGGGCGGAGAATCCCAGCACGGACTGCAGGTAGATCGAGAAAGGCAGGAAGATGCCCAGCATGCCGATGGAGATCGCGCCGGCCACGAAGTTCATCAGCGCGTAGTTCCGGTCCTTGAACAGCGCGAACGGAAGCAGCGGCTCCGCGTCCTGCTTCCGTGCCTGGACCCACAGGAAGACGCCGAGCAGTACCACGCCGACCGCGAGGATCAGCGGGATCGAGATGAACGAGGTGACCGTGGACCAGCCGTACTTCTGCCCGTCGACCAGCCCGTAGCAGATGAGCAGCAGGGCCGCGCTGGCCAGGATCACGCCGCTGACATCGAACCGGTGCCGCTGGCCGGCGCGCAGGTCGGGGATCAGGATCACGGTCAGGATCAGCACGATGGCCCCGACCGGGACGTTGATGAAGAAGATGTACCGCCAGTCGAACGCCGTGACGAGCAGGCCGCCGAGGGTCGGCCCGGCGATCGTCGCCACCCCGGCCACGGCGCCCCAGACCCCGAACGCCGCGCCCCGGCGCTCCGGCGGGAACACCATCGTCAGCATCGCGAGGGTCTGCGGCATGAGCAGGGCCGCGCCGAGGCCCTGAGCGGCCCGGAAGCCGATCAGCCAGCCGGCGCCCGGCGCGAGGCCGCAGGCGGCGGACGCGAGGGTGAAGGCCGCGACCCCGATAAAGAACACCTTGCGCTGGCCCAGCAGGTCGCCCAGGCGCCCGGCGGTGATCAGCAGCACGGCCAGCACCAGCGCGTAGGCATTGATGACCCACAGAATGTCGTCGAGCGACGCGTGCAGCCTGGTGATCATGTTCGGGATCGCGATGTTCACGATGGTCAGGTCCAGCAGGGTCATGAAGAACCCCAGCGACACGACCAGCAACACTGCCCACGGATTCCCGCGGTACCGCTTCACGTCGATCCCTCCCAGCGACGGCCACCCGGCCGTCGAAAAGCCACCAGCCCATGCTAGACGCGGCCTGCGACATTCGGGCTGCTGGCATCCGGCGCGACCCGGCGCGACCCCGCGCGACCCCGCGACCCGAACCCTGTTCGGCCCGATCCGGTGCCCGGGCAGTAAGCTCCCCGCATGAAGCTGAACGGAACCTCCGCGATCGTCTCGGGCGGGGCCAGCGGCCTGGGTGAGGCGACAGTACGAGAGCTCGCCGCGGCGGGCTGCAAGGTGGTCGTCGCCGATCTGAACGCCGAGCGCGGCAAGGCCATCGCCGAGGAGGTCGGCGGTGCCTACGCGCAGACCGACGTCAGCGACGAGGAGTCCGTACGCGCGGCCGTGGACGCCGCCGCGGCCCTCGGCGCGCCGCTGCGCGTCGCGGTGAGCTGCGCGGGTATCGGCTGGGCGGCCCGCACCGTCGGCCGGGACGGCTCGCCGCACGACCTGTCCGCCTATCGCAAGGTCATCGACGTCAACCTCATCGGGACGTTCAACCTGATGCGCCTAGCCGCGGCCCAGATCGCCAAGACCGAGCCAGCCGATGCGGACGGCCAGCGCGGTGTCGTGATCAACACGGCGTCCGTCGCCGGCATCGAGGGCCAGACCGGCCAGATCGCCTACTCGGCATCCAAGGGCGGGATCATCGGCATGACCGTCCCGGCCGCCCGCGACCTGGCGGCCATCGGCGTGCGCGTGAACACGATCTGCCCCGGCATTATCGACACGCCGATCTACGGCAGCGGCCCCGCCAGTGACGAGTTCAAGGCCAAGCTGGTCGCTCCCGTGGTCTTCCCCAAGCGCATGGGCACGGCGGCCGAGTTCGCCCAGCTGGTCAGGTCGCTCATCGAGAACGATTACATGAACGCGGAGACCATCCGCTTCGACGGCGGCATCAGGTTCCAGCCCAAGTAGGCCCGAGCATCCGATGAGGAGGGTCGATGGCTGAGTCAGTCCAGGCCGGGCCGGACCAGGCCGGGCCGGACCAGGCCGGGCCAGTCCTGGCCGAGGTAACCGACGGCATCGCGGTCATCACGATCAACCGCCCCGAGGCCAGGAACGCGGTCAACGGGGCGGTGGCCCGCGGAATCGCCGGCGCCATCGAGGAATTCGACAGCCGCGGCGATGTCCGCGTGCTGGTGCTGACGGGCGCCGGCGGCACGTTCAGCGCGGGCATGGATCTCAAGGGTTTCCTGGCCGGGGACGTGCCGGTGGCCGATGGCCGTGGCTTCGGCGGGATCGTCGAGCGGCCGCCGGCCAAGCCGGTGATCGCGGCCGTCGAGGGCTACGCGCTGGCCGGCGGCTTTGAGCTGGCGCTGGCCTGCGACCTGATCGTGGCCAGTGAGGCGGCGCGGTTCGGGCTGCCCGAGGTCCGGCGCGGCCTGGTGGCCGGCGCCGGCGGCCTGCTCCGGCTGCCCCAGCGCATCCCGTACCACCTGGCCATGGAGATAGCCCTGACCGGTGAGCACTTCCCGGCGGAGCGGCTGCACGCGGCCGGGCTGGTGAACCTGCTGGTCCCGGCCGGGGAGGCGCTGGCGGGCGCGATGGCGCTCGCGCGGCGGGTGGTGCCCGGCGCCCCGCTGGCGCTGGCGGCGACCAAGCGGGTCATCGCGCAGGCGGCGGACTGGGACAGTGGCGAGGCGTTCGCGCGCCAGGGGGAGATCATTAATCCGGTCTTCACCTCGGCGGACGCGATGGAGGGCGCCCTGGCTTTCGCGGAGAAACGGCCGCCGGCCTGGCGCGGCGAGTAGCCTGACGGGCGCCAGAGCCAGCTAGCCGGGGAACTATAGGGAGACGAGCTATGACAGTTCCGCGGATCAGCGTTGTTGTGCCCTTCTACAACATCGAAGATCTGCTGGGCGACTGCCTGGCCTCCATCGCCGCCCAGACGTTCGCCGACCTTGAGGTCATCATGGTCGACGACGGCTCGACCGACGGGAGCGCCGCCATCGCGGCCGCGCAGGCCGCCGCCGACCCGCGGTTCATCCTCGTGCAAGTGCCCAACGGCGGCCCCGGTCCCGGCTCCGCGCGTAACCGCGGCGTTGAGCGGGCCAGGGGGACGTACCTGGCGTTCGTCGACTCCGACGACGCCCTGCCCTCGCACGCCTACGAGCGCATGCTGCACGCGCTGGAGAGCTCGGGCTCGGACTTCGTGTCCGGCAACGTCCTGCGGCTGGGCCCGATGGGCGTGACCCAGTCGGCGCTGCACGCCAAGGCCATCAAGCGCCGCCAGGCCGGCACCCACATCAGCAAGACGCCCGCCCTGTTCTATGACGTCTCGGTGTTTAACAAGCTGTTCCGCCGGTCGTTCTGGGATCTGCACGGCCTGACCTTCCCCGAGGGCATCGTGTGGGAGGACCTGCACCTCATTACCCGGGCGCATGTGCTGGCCCGGGCCGTCGATGTCATCCCCGAGCCGATCTACTACTGGCGAGAGCGGGGCAAGGGCGGCCTGTCGATCACGCAGTCCCGTACCGAGATCAGTAACTACCGGGACCGCATCAATGTGCTGCTGTTCATCGACTCGTTCCTGCGATCGCACAAGCCGGCCCGGATGGTTCGCCAGCACCAGCGCAAGGCGCTGGTCAACGACGTCTGGCTGTACGTCGGCGAGCTAGGCCGGACCGACGCCGCGTTCAAGGCGGAGTTCATGACCCTGACCCAGTCGTACCTGGCCCAGGTCGACCGGCGGGTCTTTCCCCAGCTGCCCTCGCCGCATCGGCTGGCCTACCACCTGATCAAGCGCGGCAAGCTGGACGAGCTGATCGAGCTGATCATGTGGATGGCCGAGCAGCCGGTCAAGACGGTGCCGGTGGTCCGGGAGCGCGGCCGGCTCCAGGCCGACCTGCCGTTCCGGGGGGATGGCGAGCTGAAGGTGCCGGCCAGCCTGTACCGGCCGCACTGGCGCGAGCTCGATCCCTTCGTCCGCGTGGAGAGTGTCGAGTGGGAGGGCGACAAGCTGGTCATCAGCGGAGCCGCGTTCGTCCCGTCGGTGGACATCACCAAGCGGCGGCACGCCTCCAAGGTCGTCGTGCTGGTGCCGCGCAATCGCAAGCGGATGCCGATCGTGGTGCCGGCCCGGTCGACCGAGCACCCGTACGCGACCGCCTGGTCCCGGCAGGAGAGATACTCCTACGACTGGGCGGGCTTCCGCTGTGAGATCAGCCCGCGGTGGTTCCGGGCCGGGGGGCACTGGCTGACGGGAGACTGGGACGGCTTCCTGCTCGTCCGCGGGCGAGGCATCTGGCGCCCGTCGCGCCTGCACACCCCGGTGGTCGGGCCCGCCGAGCGGCCGGCGATGCGGCAGGTCGCGCCTGGCGTCCGGTTCGGCGTCCGCTGGGTAGGCCGCCAGCTGCACGTGCAGGTGGTGCAGACCCCGGCGGTGCTGCACAGCTGCGAGCACACCGGCGATGAGCTCGTCCTCGAGGTGGACGTCGAACAGCGGGGCATGCCGCGGGGCACGGACCTCGTCCTGGCCTGGTCCAAGGGCGCGTCGCAGCAGGAACTGGGCGCGACCACCGAGCTGCTCAGCGACGGCACGGTCCGGCTGCGGGGCGCCGCCAAGGACGCCGACCTGCTGAAGGCACTGTCACCCACCGGCCTGGCCAGCCAGACGATGGGGCGGGACGAGGCCGTCGAGTGGGACCTGTACGTCACTGCCGCGGGCCGCGACCGAATCCGGGTCGCCTGCTCCGGCGACTTTCCCGAGTATAGGTACGTCGCCGATAACAGGGAGATCGTCGTGGAGCGGACCAGGTACGGCAACGCCGCTGTCGTGCGGCGCGGTCAGGTGCCGGTAATCGACCAGCACTCCTGGACGACCGACGGCAGCCTGATCCTGTCCGGCAGCTATGCCGGCGACGCTGGGCGCCCGTGCGAGGCCGTGCTGACGCGCAAGGGCTCCACCGACCGGCACGTCGTCGCGATGCCCCGCGATGGCGAGCGCTTCACGATCACCATTGACGCGACCGCGATGCCGTCATTCGGCCGGCAGCTGCCGCTGCGCGACGGCAGCTGGGAGCTCGGCGTGCGCGAGGTCGGCGACGGCGCGGGTGACGGCGTCACCCCCGTTTATGATCATGCCCGGCTGTCGGAGGTGGGAGACAAGCGGCTGACCTTCGGCCCTAAGTCCTATCGCTTCACCACGAGCGGCTACGACTCCCCGATCCTGACCGTCGGGCCGGCCCTGAAAATCCTCGAGCACGGGCGGGTGCAGCGCAAGGTGCTGCGCAGCGTCTACTACCCGCTGCAGCAGCGGCGGCCGCTGCGGGACGCGGTGGTGTTCGTCAGCTGGAAGGGCAAGCAGTGCGGCGACAACCCGGGGGCCATCGCGCAGGAGTTGCGGCGGCGCGGGGACACCCGCGACCACATCTGGGTGGTGAACGACTGGGCGGTGCCGGCGCCCGACGGCGGCACCTCGGTGCTGGCCGGCAGCGAGGACTACTACGAGGCGCTCGCCCGGTGCAAGTACCTGATCTCCAACGACGACATGCAGCGCTGGTACACCAAGCGTGACGGCCAGGTCTACGTGCAGACCTGGCACGGCACGCCGCTCAAGCGGATCGGCTTCGACGTTTCGCAGCCGCAGTTCATCAGCGGCACCAGCTATCTCGACCACCTCAAGCAGGAGGTGGCGAAGTGGGACCTGCTGCTGTCACCCAATCCGTTCAGCACCCCGCTCATGCGCCAGGCCTTCCGCTACGACGGCGAGATCTGCGAGTCGGGATATCCCCGCAACGACGTGCTGTGCAGTGGTGACGCCGAGCGCATCGCGGACCGGGTCCGGGGCAGGCTGGGCATCCCGCCCGGCAAGCGCGTGGTCATGTACGCGCCGACCTGGCGAGACGACCAGTACTACGCCTCGGGGCGGTACCGGTTCGACTTCCGGCTGGACCTGGAGCAGGCCTGGGAGCAGCTCGGTGATGACTACGTCATCCTGCTCCGGGGTCACCACCACATGGCGGACGATATCCCAGCCGGGACCCGGCCGGGGTTCGTGATCAATGTGACGTCTTATCCTGATATTTCCGAGCTGTTCCTGGTCAGCGATGCTCTCATTACCGACTACTCCTCGGTGATGTTCGACTTCGCGCCGACCGGCCGGCCGATGATCTTCTACACCTACGATCTCGCGCAGTACCGCGACAACCTGCGCGGCTTCTACTTCGACTTCGAGGCGGAGGCGCCCGGCCCGCTGCTATCGACCTCCGCTGAGGTGGTGGCCGCGATCGCGAACCTGGATGAGGTGGCGGAGCAGTACGCGGATGCCTACCGCGCGTTCACCGCCAAGTTCTGCCCGCTCGACGACGGCAAGGCGGCCGCCCGTGCCTGCGACCGCATCTTCGGCGGCTAGCGGGTTCGGGCTAGCCAGGGGGTTCGGGCTAGCCAGGGGTTCGGGCTAGCTAGGCGGGCTCAGGCGTGGCCAGCGGACCGCGCGGTCCCGCCGTGCGGGGCGCCGCGCGATCGCCCGCCGGCCGAGTCTGGGGGGCGCGGCTCGCGAGCTGCTCGCGGAGCCGGCCGCGAGCGCGATGCAGCCTGGACATCACGGTGCCGACGGGGGTGCCCATGATCTCGGCTATCTCCTTGTAGGGATAGCCCTCGACGTCGGCCAGGTACACCGTCATCCGGAACATCTCCGGCAGGTCCAGCAGCGCCTGCACGATCTCGGTGTCACCGAGCCGGTCCATGGCCTCGGCCTCCGCCGACCTGGCCCGCAGTGCTAGCGGGCCGGCGTCGGCCTGCCAGTCGCGCTCGAAATCCGCGCCCAGTTCCTGGACTGGCTCGCGGCGGCGCTTCCGGTACCCGTTGATGAAGGTGTTGGCGAGGATCCTGTGCAGCCACGCACGGAGGTTCGTGCCGGGCTTGAACTGGTGAAAAGCCGCGTACGCCTTGGCGGAGGTCTCCTGAACCAGGTCCTCGGCGTCGCTGGCGTTCCTGGTCATCCGAAGCGCGGCCGGGTAGAGCCTGCTGAGCGCAGGCAGCACGTCCTGCTCGAATCGCGCGTGCAGGTCGGGCTTCTGACCCATCGGACTCATCCTCGCTCCCGGCTCCAGGGCCGCGCACCTTGCTGGCCTCTCACCCTATAGACGTCTCGCGGAGCCGCCGGGATCGTCCCCCATGCAACAAAAATCTGGCGGGCCGCGGTGCCAGGCTCCTCGCTGTCATTGTCCCCTGCCGTCCATGACACTGTCGCAGCGGACACTGACGGTTAGCTGAAGGTCGGCTCAAATCCAGCTGTGGAACCACATGCGCGATAGCCAGGCGGAGTACGGGATGACCTTGGCCGTGAGGATGGGGTAGAGGTAGGCGAAGTTGGCCAGGACCGCGAGCAGGTAGGCGCCGCTGACCGCGGCTCCCACGGCGCGGCGGCCGGGCGAGGCTCTGGTCGGCCCGATGATCAGGCCGAGGCACAAGGTGATGGCGATGATCAGGAACGGCTCGAAGATCACGGCGTAGTAGTAGAACTCGGTGCGGTGATCGTGCCAGGAGAACCAGATCCACGGCAGCCAGCCGGCGGCCACCGCGAGCAGTACCGACCCCGCCCGCCAGTCGCGGCGCAGCAGCCACCAGGCCAGGCAGAACAGCAGCGCCGCGATGGCGCCCCACCAGATCAGCGGCGTGCCGATCGCGAGCACCTCCTGCTCGGTGGAGTGCGCGGACCCGCAGGCATTGGCCGGCAGGCACGCGGAGTAAAAGGAGATCGGGCGCGCCAGCACGAGCCAGCCGAGGGGATTGGACTTGTAGGTCTGGGTGGAGGTCAGTCCCAGGCCGAACTGGAGCATCCACTTGTTGTAGCCCAGCCACGCCGCGATCGTGGAGGTCGGATGGCCGTTGTTCAGCGCGGCGCCGTTGCGGTCGTAGCCGTAGGGGGTGGCGAACCAGCCGGTCCACGACGCGACGTACACGGCGGCCGGGATGAGCCCGAACCACAGCGGCAGCCACTTGGCGTCGCTGCGCAGCACGCCGAGCAGGCGGTTGCTGAACCCGGCGGCCTTGCGGGCGCCGAGGTCCCAGGCGATGGCCAGGCCGCCGAAGGCCAGGATGAACACGGCCCCGTTCCACTTGGACGCGACCGCGCAGCCCAGGCAGACGCCGGCCAGCACCCGCAGCCAGCGGATGCCGAGCTTGGGGCCGCCGCCGCCGCCGGGACCCGCCGTCATGGCTCCCGTGCTGGCCGTCACTGCCGCGGCGGCCAGCCGGGTCCGGGTCCGGTCCCGGTCGATCACCAGCAGGCCGAAGGCGGCCAGCACCCAGAACATGACGAAGATGTCCAGGATGGCGGTGCGGCTGAGCACCAGTTCCAGGCCGTCCAGCGCCATCAGCAGGCCCGCGACGCAGCCGAGCAGGGTGGAGCGGGTCATCCGCCGGACGATCCGGGCCAGCATCAGGATCGCCAGCGAGCCGGTCAGGGCCACGGCGAACCGCCAGCCGAACGGCGTCAGGCCGAACAGCCACTCCCCGACGGCCATCATGATCTTGCCGAGCGGCGGATGCGCGACTAGTTCGGCCTGCGTGCCGGCCAGGATGTGCGTGCTGCCCTGGATGAGCAGCGCGTTAGCGTTCTTGACGTGATTGATCTCGACGCCGTGCTGGAGGATGCCCCACGCGTCCCCGACGTAATAGGTCTCGTCGAAGACCACGGCCTTCGGGACGGACAGCCGGTTGAACCGCAGGAACGCGCCGAACAGCGTGACCAGCAGCGGCCCGGCCCAGCCCCAGAACGCGCTGCCGGGCATCGGCGGCACCATCCGGCGCCGGACCTCCGGGTCAGCCTGCGCGGGCGCGCCAGGCTGGCTGGGGCCCGTCGGCCAGCTCGTCTCGCCCTGCCCGGTCGGGTCGCCCTGCCCGGTCGGGTCGGTGGGCCCAGGCGGAGCCGTCTCTTCTGCCCTCATCGAGTGCCATCGTAGAGGTGACGCCCACTAGCCTGGGCGGCGTAATGCAACGATCCACGAAAGACGGCGAGCCTCCGGGGGTCCTGACGGTCGCCGCCACGCCGATCGGCCAGCCGGGCGACGCCTCCGCCCGGCTCGTCGCCGCGCTGAGCGCCGCTCCGGTGATCGCGGCCGAGGACACCCGGCGGGTCCGGCGGCTGGCGGCCGCCCTGGGCATCTCGCTGAGCGGCCGGATCGTGTCGTACTACGACGACGTCGAGTCGCGCCGGGTGCCCGCGCTGCTGGCCGAGCTCCAGGGCGGCACCGACGTCCTGCTGGTCTCCGATGCCGGCCTGCCGGGGGTCAGCGATCCGGGTTACCGCCTCGTGGCGGCGGCCGCGGCGGCCGGGATCCGGGTCACCGCGCTGCCGGGGCCCTCCGCGGCCACCACCGCGCTGGCGATCTCGGGCCTGCCGAGCGACCGGTTCGCCTTCGAGGGCTTCCCGCCGCGCAAGGCCGGCGAGCGTGCGCGGCGGTTCGCCGAGCTGGCGGGCGAGCGCCGGACCCTGATCTTCTTCGAGTCGCCGCGCCGGCTGGCGGCCACGCTGCCGGAGCTGGCCGGGGCCCTGGGCTCCGGCCGGCGGGCCGTCGTCTGCCGCGAGCTGACCAAGACGCACGAGGATGTCGTCCGCGGCACCCTGAGTGAGCTGGCCGGCGCGTTTTCCGGCGGGTCGCTGGGCGAGGTCACGATCGTGGTGGCGGGCGCGCCGACCGGGACCGCCACGGTGACACCGGACGAGGCGGCGGACGAGGTCGCCCTCCGCGAGCAGGGCGGCATGCCGCGAAACAAGGCGATCGCGGCGGTGGCCCGGGAGCGCGGGCTGCCCAGGAGCGCGGTCTACGACGCTGTGGTGGCGCGCCGCTGCCGATGACGAACCACCCCGTTATGACGAACCGCCCTGGGTCCATCCTCCCCTAGGCTGGATGTCATGTCGCCGACCAGCCGTCCTATCCTCGCCGCCCCCGCCTGGCCCTACGCCAATGGCCCGCGTCACATCGGGCATGTCTCCGGCTTCGGCCTGCCCTGCGACATGTTCTCGCGGTATCAGCGGATGGCCGGCAACGCCGTGCTGATGGTCAGCGGTACCGACGAGCACGGCACGCCGATCCAGGTCCAGGCCGACGCGGAGGGGCTGACCGCCCGGGAGCTGGCTGACCGGTACAACCGCGTGATCACCGAGGATCTGACCGGCCTGGACATGTCCTATGACCTGTTCACCAGGACCACCACCCGCAACCACTACTCGGTGGTGCAGGACCTGTTCCTCGGGCTCTATCACAACGGGTACATCTTCCCGCGCAAGGCGATCGGCGCCATCTCGCCCTCGACCGGCCGGACCCTGCCCGACCGTTACATCGAGGGCACGTGCCCGATCTGCGGATACGACGGCGCCCGCGGCGACCAGTGCGACAACTGCGGAAACCAGCTGGACCCGGCCGACCTGATCAGCCCGCGCTCGAAGATCAATGGCGAGACGCCGGTCTTCGCGGAGACCGAGCAGTTCTTCCTCGACCTGCCCGCGTTCGCCGACACGCTCGGCACCTGGCTGCAGAGCAAGAGCGGCCAGTGGCGGCCGAACGTGCTCAAGTTCTCCCTCAACCTGCTCGGCGACCTGCAGCCGCGGGCGATCACCCGGGACCTGGACTGGGGCGTGCCGATCCCGCTGGAGGGCTGGCGGGACCGCCCGGACAAGCGGATCTACGTCTGGTTCGACGCGGTGATCGGCTACCTGTCGGCGTCGATCGAGTGGGCCCGCCGCAGCGGTGATCCCGACGCCTGGCGGCAGTGGTGGCAGAGCCCCGACGCCGAGTCCTACTACTTCATGGGCAAGGACAACATCGTCTTCCACTCCGAGATCTGGCCCGCCATGCTGCTGGGCTACAGCGGCCGGGGCGCCCGCGACGGCCAGCCGGGCCCGCTGGGCGCGCTGAGCCTGCCGTCCGAGGTGGTCTCCAGCGAGTACCTGACCATGGAGGGCCGCAAGTTCTCCTCGTCGCGCTCGGTCGTGATCTATGTCCGCGACTTCCTGGCGCGCTACAACGTCGACGCCCTGCGCTACTACGTCGCCGTCGCGGGCCCGGAGAACCAGGACACGGACTTCACCTGGAGCGAGTTCATCCGGCGCAACAACGACGAGCTCGTGGCCAACTGGGGCAACCTGGTGAACCGCACCGTCTCGTTCGCGGCCCGCAACATCGGCACGATCCCGGAAGCCGACCAGCTCACCGACGCAGATTCAGCGATTCTGGAGCATTCCCGGCAGGCGTTCGCGACCGTGGGCGAGTCGCTGTCCCGGTCCCGCTTCAAGGCGGCGAGCACCGAGGCCATGCGCACATTGGCGGACGCCAACAAGTACCTCTCGGATCAGGCCCCGTGGAAGCTGCGCGAGTCCGACCCCGAGCGGATGCGCACGATCCTGCACGTCGCGCTCCAGCTGGTCAGCGACGGCAAGACGCTGCTGACCCCGTTCCTGCCCGAGTCGTCGCAGAAGGTCTTCGAGATGCTCGGGGGCCAGGGGACGTGGTCGGCGATGCCCCGGATCGACCAGGTGGACGAGGACGGCGGCCCGTCCTACCCGGTCATCACCGGTGACTACCGCGATACGCCGCGGTGGGAGTCGGCGCCGATCGCGCCGGGTACGCCGCTGGCGGCGCCCGTCCCGCTGTTCGCGAAGCTGGACCCGGCGCTGGCCGACGAAGAACTGGCCAGGCTGGAGAGCGCGTGAGTGTGGGGTCAGCTGGCCGGGGGCGCCCGGCCGCGCCCGACCCGGAGCCGCTGCCCGCGACGGCGTTCGATAGCCACTGCCACCTGGACATGATCGATGCCCCGGTCCCGGAGATCATGGCCGCCGCCGCCGCGTGCGGGATCACCCGGGTCGTAACGGTCGGCTGCGACCTGCCGTCGTCGCGCTGGGCGGTCAAGTGTGCCGTCGATCACGACGACGTCTTCGCGGCGGTGGCCATCCACCCGAACGAGACCGCCGGTGCGGGGGCCGGTGCTGGGGCCGGTGCTGGGGCCGGTGCCGCGGAGCGCGACGGCGTGCTGGCCGAGATCGCCGCGCTCGCCGCGCTTCCCGAGGTCCGGGCCGTGGGCGAGACCGGACTGGACTACTACCGGGACGACGCTCCGCCGGCGGTGCAGCGCGAATGGTTCCGCGCGCACATCGACATCGCCAAGCAGACTGGCAAGGCGCTGATGATCCACGACCGAGACGCGCACGAGGACGTGCTGGCGATCCTGGCCGAGTGCGGGGCCCCCGAGCACGTCATCTTCCATTGCTTCTCGGGCGACGCGGCGATGGCCCGGCGGTGCGCCGACGCGGGGTACCTGCTGAGCTTCGCGGGCACGCTGACGTTCGCCAACGCGCCGGGGCTGCGCGAGGCGGCGGCGGTGACGCCGCCCGAGTTGCTGCTCGTGGAGACCGACGCGCCCTTCCTGACGCCGGTGCCCAACCGCGGCAAGTCGAACTCGCCGGCCCAGGTGGCGCACACGCTGCGGGCGCTCGCGGCGGTGAAGCAGTTGGACGTCGCGGAGCTGTGCTCGGTCATCCAGCGCAACGGGGAACGAGTCTTCGGCCCGTGGTCGGCCGGCGCGTGGTCGGCCGGCGCGCGGTCGGCCGGCGCGCGGTCGGCAGACCCGTGGGCCTAGCCCTGGCGCAGCTGCTGGGGCCGACCGAGATCCGGGAACTGGCCGTGCGGCTGGCCATCGCGCCGTCCAGGCGCCTGGGTCAGAATTTCGTCGTCGATGCCGGGACGGTCACCCGGATCGTGGCCCTGGCCCGGCTGGAGCCCGGCGATGTGGTGCTGGAGGTCGGCCCGGGGTTCGGCTCGCTGACGCTGCCGCTGCTGGCCGCGGCCCGCCGGGTGCTGGCCGTCGAGATCGACCCGGTCCTGGCCGCCGAGCTGCCGGTTACCGTCGCCGCCCGGGCACCCGGCCTGGCCGGGCGACTGGAGGTCGTCACGGCCGACGCGGCGCGGGTGACCGAGCTGCCGGGCGAGCGACCGACCGCGCTGGTGGCCAACCTGCCCTACAACGTGGCGGTGCCGGTGGTGCTGCATCTGCTCGCCACCTTCCCGTCGCTGCGCCGCGGGCTGGTGATGGTCCAGTCGGAGGTGGCCGACCGGATGAGCGCGCCGCCGGGCAGCCGCACCTACGGCATCCCGTCGGCCAAGCTCGCTTGGTTCGCCGACGTGCGGCGGGCCGGCTCGGTACCCAGGAGCGTGTTCTGGCCGGTGCCCCGGGTGGACTCAGGGCTGGTCGCTTTCACGGTGCACGATCGTTATTCGGCTGGGGCCGGGGTGGCCGGCGGTGCCGGGCGGCAGCAGGTCTTCGCCGTCATCGACGCAGCGTTCGCGCAGCGGCGCAAGACGCTGCGGGCCGCACTGGCGGGCTGGGCCGGTTCCCCGGCCGAGGCCGAAGGGCGGCTTCGGGCGGCTGGCATCGACCCCGGCCTGCGCGGCGAGGCCCTGAGCATCGCCGAGTTCACCCGGATCGCCGCCGCGGGTGCTTAATGAGCGGAGCCCGGCGGCGTCGTCCCGGAGCCTTGCTGCCCCAGGCTCCTCTCCAGCCCGTACCGCCCCCTCAGCCCTAATTTCCAGCCAGCTAGGTTCTCGCGAAAACTCCGCCGCTCGGGAAGGCGCCGGCCGACATGACGGCGCGCGTCATGACCTTGCCGATCCGGACGACCTCCTCGGTGCGCTCGTCGCCGAGGTGCAGCCACGGCGGGGCGGCCATCCGGTCGGTCTCCCGCTCGACATGTGCCCGTACTTCCTGCCCGGCGGCGGTCAGCGCGCCATCGCAGTCCAGCAGCCCGAGCGCGGCAAGTCCGGCGATCGCCACATCCCAGTCGTCCTGGCTCCACCCCCGGCTGGACCGGGCGAAGTCCGGCACGAAACCCTGCCCGGTCACCGTGTGGGTCACCAATGCCTCGATCCCGCTGAGCCCGGCCGCGACGAGGGCGGCGATGTGGCCGTCGCCGCGATACTCGCGCAGCAGGGACAGGCCGTGCCACAACTCCAGGTGCGAACCGCTCGGCCAGTCCAGATCGGCGTGTCCCGCATACAGCGGGCGGCCCTCCCCGCTGCACGCCTCGGCCGCCTCGCGAACGAGCGCGGCCATCGTCTTCATCTCGGCCGAGGCGATGAGGTCAACGCCTAGGAGACGGCGCAGCGCGGCGTCGACGGCGGCGAAGCGGGCCTCGATCACGGCCGCCGGGCTGGCGAGCTCCCATGCTCGCGGAATGCACTGTGCCACGAGCGCCGGGCTGAAGTTATAGAAGGCGGCAGCCACGACGCCAGGACCGACCGCGCCCATCGGCGCCGAGCGTCCGGCGAAGTAGCACATGCGTCCGGCTTCGAGGCCGATGCTCGTGAACTGCTGCTCCGCCTCGGGCGCGAAGTAGATCAGCGAGTGCAGCGCGTTGGTCGCGTTGTGTGCGCGCCGGGCGAGCGGAGAGGTCATGAACGAACCATAGGCCGGGCTGCGCTCGGCGGCGAGAGGAGGCCACCGGGCGACTGGATCAGGCGCCCTCGGGGTCCTTGCGAGGCCGGCCGCGCTTGCGGTCCCACCGTTCTCCGAAGGAGACGATCTCCTGGCGCAGCCACAGGCTGGCGGCGCGAAGCCGGTAAGCCGGCGCGGGGAAGTCGGAGTGCTCCACGGCCAGTTGATGCACCCGCTGGACGGACACGCCGAGGATCTCGGCGGCCTCGGGCCCCGAGACCAGCTCGGGAAGGCGCGACCGGGCGAGGTCCTCGGTGAGCACGTCCTCGTCGAGCACGTCCTCGCGGACCGCCTCAGCGCGGACCACCGGCCACGCGGGCAGGCCCGCCTGCTTGGCCAGCAAGGTCACGAGCGCCACCCCGAGGGCCGCGCCATCGGCGGCGCCATTGGCCTCGACTCGTATCCGCGCGGACCACGAACGGGTGCCACCCCGCACGGCGGCCTGATAAGGCTCGGCGGCGTCGGCGAACGCGTTCAGCGCGGCCCGGTCGAGATCTCCGGCGCCGTCCGCACGCGTCTGGATCAAGACGCTGAAAAACGTCACGTTCGCCTCCTGGCCGACGTGGCGGGCACTCGGCGCCCGGGAGTTCGGCGCCCGGGAGTTCGGCCCACGGGAGTTCGGTGCACGGGCGACCGCCCAAGCGCCGGCGGGCCGCCTAGTTGATGATCATCAACAATTTATGTCGTATTCGAGTCATCGTCAATGATTTTCTGACGCCGGGAGACAGTTGAAAATATCGTGCCGGTGTGCGAGCGAGTATCGCGTTACTTTGATATAGTCGAGTACAAGTTCGATTAAGAGAGATTGGCGCCGCCGGGACCAGTGAGGTTACGGTTAACAGACGATGGCGCTCCGCGAGGAGCATCCGTCCCGGTGAGCGGCCCCTCCGCAGCAGATCGCTCGCGCATGCCCTGCTCCCTGTCCAGGTCTCTCATTGCCCGGCTCAGGCTCGCTGTCCTGGCCGCACTGATGGAGGTACCCGATGCCTGCCCCCGGCCAGCAGCCCGCCACGCCGTCTAGCGCGGCCGAGGCACTGGGCATGCTGGATGGCGCGCTGGGATACCTGGCGAGCGCTGACGCAGGATCGTTAACCCTGGCAGAGCAGGCGGCCACGCTGCACGGCCTGGAGCGGGCCGAGGCGCGGCACACGGCGGCGCTGACCCGGGCGTTATCCGCATTCGTGTCCGGCGGCGGGCTGGAGGCCGACGGACACTGCTCGGCGCGCAGCTGGCTGATGTGGCAGGCACGCATCACCCGCGGTGCCGCCTCGGGTGCGGTCGGCTGGATGCACCGGCTGCGCCGCCACCCCGCGCTGGCCGACGCGCTGGCTGCCGCGGAGATCTCGCCGTCGTGGGCCGGGCAGATCAGTGGGTGGACGGACCTGCTGCCCGACCACCTGCGCGCCGACGGCGACGCGATCTTGCTCGCCGCCGCAGCCGGCGGGGCGGACCTGGCGGACCTGGCCGCGCTGGCCGCTGAGATGCGCCAGCGCAGCGCCCAGCCCGACACCGAGGATAAAGACGGGTTCACCGACCGCGGCGTCCGCCTGGACCTCACCTACGAGAACGCGGGCAAGCTATCTGGCGACCTTACCCCCGAATGCGCTGCCGCGCTGGCCGCGGTCTTGGAGTCGCTCGGGAAGAAGGCAGGCCCGGAAGACGATCGGACGAAGCAGCAGCGGGACCACGATGCGCTGGAGGAGGGGTGTCGACGCCTCGTCGCCGCCGGCTGCCTGCCTGACCGCGCCGGGCAGCCCACCCAGATCCAGCTCCATCTCACCCTCGACCAGCTCCGCAGCCTCGACGGCGCCGCCGACGCCGGACACGGCTCGGCTGCCGAGGCCGAGAGAGTGTGGGCGGCCGGCCGCGCCGCCGGAGACGGCGAGCCCGGCTGGGTATCCGGCCGCGCGGCGGCCGAGGCCTACGCATGCGACGCGCAGATCACCCCGATCGTGTTCGGGCGTGTTAACCGCGCTGCCTTGGCGAAGCTGACCGGTGAGTTCCTGGCCGCCCTGCGGCCTGGGTTCCCGCCTGGGACTGGGCGCCCGCCTGGGACTGGGCTGCCGCCGGTTCCGGGCGGCGTCCGCGTCCGCGACCGACGGGCTCCTCGCTCGCCTGACCCAGCCACCCTGCCGCCGCGGACTCTCGCCCGGCTCCAGGACCTGGTGCTGGCCTACGCCGCCGACGTCCTGTCCGGCCCCGCCGGGCTGGCCGCGTTCCTGCGCACGGGCCTGCTCGCCGCCGAGTTCCCCCCGGCACAGAGCCTGCCGCTGGACGTCGGCGCTGCCACCGCGACCGTGCCCCCGCACCTGCGGCGGGCCGTTATCGCCCGGGATCGGCACTGCGCCTTCGCCGGCTGCCGTCAGCCGCCCGCCGCCTGCCAGGTCCACCACATCAAGCCCAGATCCCAGGGCGGTGCGACCTGCCTGTCTAATCTCCTCTTGTTGTGCCCCTTCCACCACCTCATAGCCATTCACCGGTGGGGCTGGACTCTCGCGCTCAACGGCGACGGGACCACGACTGCTACCAGCCCCGACAGCACCAAGGTGCTGCACAGCCATGGACCACCAGGCGCCACCGCGGCCTGACAGGCAACTACCCACACCCCAGGCGTCTCCGGGGCGCGTCAGGGCTTTCGAGCACGAATGATGAGGAAGTACGGAACGATTCGGGTATCGGCAACCTCTGGGTGAGCGGTAGCAGTGTGTTCGTCAGCGCGGGGTTCGACGATCTCCTCGATGGTCAGCCCGGCGCTGAGGACCGCGCCGAGCCACCCGGCGAGCGTCCGGCGCGCGTAGGTGATCGTGAAGGGCCGATGCCGCTCTCGAACCTTCTTCGGCGCGGCGCCGAAACTCCAGGTCTCGGTCAGCGGGCCCTCGTAAAAGTAGTCGCCAATCGTCAGCGCCTCGCGGCTGCCTGACTCGTCGTTCGCCCATCGCCGAACGGGAGTCGACGTGACCGGATGGACTACCGAGAACTGCACGAAGCCGCCGGACCGCAGGATACGCGCCACCTCGCGAAGCGTCCGCTCGGGATCGGCCACGTCCATCAGGCTCATGAAGGCGGTCACCGCGTCGAACGTCGACGTGCTGAACGGCAGAACGGCCCCGTCGGCAATGACGTAGCGGATACCGTGCCTATCTTGCGCGGCGGCCGCCGCGATGAACGACTCGGCGACATCGAGAGCTACGACTCGAGCGCCCTGATCAGCAAGCAGGCGGGTGTTGTGCCCCTCGCCGCAGCCCAGGTCCAGACACGACATGCCACTGACCTGCGGGAGCATCGCGAAGAACGCAGGAGTGTTGACCAAGTCTCGGTAAACGTCATAGCCGGCGCGCGACAGTTCCGTCCACGCGGGGGCATTGGCATTCCATATCTTCCGGGTATCTGGACGCTCCACCTCGCCATGGTGGCACGCCAAGCGTCCGCGGGGACCAGCCAGGAACGTGCCGGTCTGGAGGGCCTGACCAGGCTCCCGCCTAGGTGGATGATCCGCGTACGATCATCAGATCGTGACCCTTACTACGCCGTCGGCAGTGACTGTCCGCGTGCCGGCGAAGGTGAATCTCCAGCTAGCCGTCGGGCCAGTCCGGCCCGACGGCTATCACGGCGTGGTGACGGTGTACCAGGCGGTCTCGCTGTACGACGAGGTGACGGTGCGCCCGGCCGAGCGGACCAGGATCGTGGTGAGCGGCGAGGACGCGGCATCGGTGCCCACCGGCCCCACCAACCTGGCCAGCAAGGCGGTGACCGCGCTGGCCCGGGCCACGGGGCAGCGGGCGCGGCCGGCCGTGCAGATAGAGATCCGTAAGCGCATCCCGATGGCTGCCGGGCTGGCCGGGGGGAGCGCGGATGCCGCGGCCACACTGGTGGCGTGCAACGAGCTGTGGCGCACCGGCCTGACCCAGCAGGAGCTGTGCCAGATAGCTGCCAGGCTCGGCAGCGACGTCCCGTTCGCGCTCGTCGGCGGCACGGCCGTCGGGCGCGGGCGCGGCGAACTGCTGACGGCAGCCCTGGCCGCCGGGTCGTACCACTGGGCGCTGGCCTTCGCTTCCGGCGGCCTGTCCACTCCCGAGGTCTACGCCACCTGCGACCGCTTGCGGGCCGCACGCTCGGTGGGCGAGGTACCCGAGCCGCAGCTCAGCGGCCCACTGATGGCCGCGCTGCGATCCGGCAGCCCGACCGCGGTCGGCCCGGAGTTGGTGAATGACCTGCAGCCGGCCGCGATCTCGCTCCGTCCGGAACTGCGGCGCGCGCTGACGGCCGGCCGGGCGCACGGCGCGGTCGGCGTGATGGTGTCGGGCTCGGGTCCGACCTGCCTGTTCCTGGCCGGCGATGCGGCGCATGCGCGAGACCTCGCAGTCTCGCTGACCGGCGCCGGGATCTGCCGGGCCGTGACCGTGGCCAGCGGACCGGTGCCGGGCGCCGCCGTCGTGCCCGTGAGGGAATCGGTGTGAACCTGGTCAACCTGGAGCTGGCCACCAAGGCGTACGGCCCGCGAGTGCTTCTGGACCGGTTGTCGCTGGGTGTATCGGCCGGGGACCGGGTCGGCGTGGTCGGGCGGAACGGCGCGGGCAAGACCACGCTGCTGGCGGCGCTGGCGGGAACCGCCGACCTCGACTCGGGACGCTCGACCCGAGTCAGGGGCATCACGGTCGGCTACCTACCGCAGGCCGAGCAGGCGACCGGGCGGGTCGCGGAGATCGTGTTCGGCTCGCTGCCCGAGCACGAGTGGGCGGCGGATCCGCGCAGCCGGGCCGTCATCGGGGCGCTGCTGTCCGACATCGACCTGACCGCCGAGGTCGGGCGCCTGTCGGGCGGTGAGCGTCGGCGCACCATGCTGGCGGCGGTGCTGCTCGGCTCTCACGACCTACTCCTGCTCGACGAGCCCACCAACCACCTGGACATCGAGGCCATCCGCTGGCTCGCGGGCTACCTGCGCGACTACGGCAAGAGCTACGTGGTGGTGACCCACGACCGGTGGTTCCTGGATGAGGTGTGCGAGCGGACGTGGGAGCTTGCCGACGGGCAGGTGCATGCCTATGACGGCGGCTATTCCGCCTACGTCCTGGCGAGGGCGGAGCGAGCGAGGCTCGCCGAGGCGGCGGACGTGCGCCGGCGCAACCTACTCCGCAAGGAGCTGGCCTGGCTGCGGCGCGGGCCGCCCGCCCGGACGAGCAAGCCCAAGTTCCGCATCGAGGCCGCGACCGCGCTGACGGCCGACGAGCCGCCGCCGCGTGACGGTGTCGAGCTGACCAGCCTGGCGGCGGCCCGGCTGGGCAAGACCGTCATCGAGCTGACGGACGTTACGGTGACCGCCGGCCGGCGGACGCTGCTGGACGATGTCACCTGGCAGCTCGGACCGGGTGATCGAGTCGGCGTCGTGGGGGTCAATGGCAGCGGGAAGACGACCCTGCTGAGCCTCCTGGCCGACGCGCTTCCGGTGTCGCCGCGAACCGGGGAGGTGAGCGGAGGGCTGCACGCCGTCGGCCGGGTGGTGCGCGGCAGCACGGTTCGGCTCGGCTACCTCACCCAGGAACCACCGCGGGTTGATCCCAGGCTGCGAGTGCTGGAGGCCGCCGAGCAGGTCCGCGGGTCGGTGCAGATCGGGAAGCGCGAGCTATCCGCGAGCCAGTTGCTGGAGCGGCTCGGGCTGAGCGGTGAGCGGCAGTGGGCGCCGGTCGGCGAGCTGTCCGGGGGTGAGCGCCGCCGGCTCCAGCTGATGATGATGCTGCTGGCGGAGCCGAATGTGCTGCTGCTGGACGAGCCGACCAACGACCTGGACATCGAGACGCTGACAGAACTGGAGGACCTGCTCGACGGGTGGCCGGGCTCGGTGGTGGCCGTCAGCCACGACCGGTATTTCCTCGAACGGGTTACCGATCATGTGATCGCGCTGGTCGATGGCAAGCTCGCGTTCCTGCCGGGCGGCGTGGACGAGTACCTGGCGCTTCGCGACCAGCAACGTGCGGGCAGGGGCTCGGTCGGTGCGGTCGGTCCAGGCAGCTCGGCCGGTGCGGCCGGTGCGGCCGGTGCGGCCGGTGCGGGGGGTGCGGCCGGTGCGGCCGGTGCGGCATCGAGCTCCGGGGCGCCGGGAGTGGCGGCCCGCCAGCGGGCCGGGCAGAAGGAACTCACCCGGCTGGAACGCCAGGTCAGCAAGCTGAGCGAAACCGAGGCGGCTCTGGGCGAAGATTTGGCGCAAAGCGCTACCGACTACGCCCGGCTGATCGAGCTCGGCGCGCAGCTGAAGGCCGCGCAGGAGGAGCGGGCCGCGCTCGAGGAGCGCTGGCTGGTCCTGGCGGAGGAACTCGGGGGCTAGGCCGGGCTAGGGCTGGTCGGCGAGCAGGAAGGCCAGCGCGATGATGGCGTACCCGGTGTCGTTCGCGTGCTCGTTCGGCCGGTGCGGGGCGCAGGCCCAGGTCAGCTGGCAGATGGTGGCGACGTTGCGCGGGACCGTGCCGAACTGCGGCAGGTGTACCCGGTCGGTGAAGTCGCCGCTGTGAAAGGCGGCGAAGACGTTCGCGACACGGGCCCCGTAACGCTGATACATGCGGGTCAGCAGGCCGTTGTAGCCGTCCACGAGCCGCTCGGTCAGCACGGCGATCTCCTTGCCGATCTTCCCCTTGAACCAGCCGGCTAGCTCGGGCACGTAATAGTTCATCCCGATGATCTTGACCCTGGGACCGCCCGCCGCGCGCAGGCCCGACATGATGGTCCGCAGGTCGTCAACGGTCAGTCTGACCCGGGAGCTCATACAGCGGGCGACCTTGCCGAGTGGGGCGCCCAGAAAGCAGGAGTTGGGATCGTTGGCGCCGATGTCGATGGTCACGAGCGAGACCTGACGGCGGTGCGCGCGCAGGAAGCTACGGGCCTGCGCGAGCTGGGAGCCGGCGGTGTAGTGACAGATCCCGCCTCTGATCATCGTGAACGAGGTCTCGCCCGAGCAGCCCAGCTTGACCAGGCGCAAGCTGGGGTGCTCGCGCCGCAGTACGGCGTAGAGCCGGTCGGGATAGCCGTCGGCGGTCGCCTGGCTGACGCCGGCTGAGTTGGGCTGGACGCCGCGCGCGAGCGAGTCGCCAAGAGATAGGTAATAACGGGGCCCCGCCGTCGCCGCCGTTGCGCTGGCGCCGACGGGCCGGTCTGCCGTGGTGCGGGCGGGCGTGCCGGCCGAGGAGCCGGAACACCCAGCGATCGCGACCGTCGCGACCACGCAGCCCGCGACCGCTGCGATGCTGGTGACGAAGTGGCGGATGGCTGCTAACCCCCGTTTAGGCGCGTTTGCGCCGGTGCGTCGAACGGCGCTAGCAGCATCCTGAGCAGGGCCGCCAGTTCGGACTGCTGGGCCGGGTCCAGACCCGTGAGCAACTCCCGTTCCCGCTCCAGCAGGCCGGCCAGGGCGGCATCGGCGGCGCGCTTGCCGCGGTCCGTCAGCGCGACCAGGACTCCGCGCTTGTCCTGCTGGTCGCGATGCCGGCTGACCAGGCCGGCGGCGGCCAGCCGGTCGATCCTGTTCGTCATCGTGCCGGAGGTCACCAGCGTCGCGTGCAGCAGCGCGCCCGGGCTGAGCTGATACGGCGGACCCTGGCGTCGCAGCGCGGACAGGACGTCGAACTCCCAGGGCTCTAGCCCGTGCGCGGCGAACGCGGCCCGCCGGGCCCGGTCCAGGTGCCGGGCGAGCCGCGACAGGCGGCTCAGCACCTGCAGGGGCGAGACGTCCAGGTCGGGCCGCTCGGCGTGCCAGCGTTCGACCAGATCGTCGACCTCGTCGCGCATGGGAGGCGACGAGGTGTCGTCATCGGGTGTCCCGCGTGTCCCGCGCAGCGCCATGCCGTGCAGCATATCTCTTGACATCGAGACTTCAGGCCCGGTAGATATGAAGCTCAAGTATCTTGATGTCGAGAGATTTAGGTGGTGGATGTGTGGGATCCGGCGCAGTACCTGCATTTCGGCGGTGAGCGATCGCGTCCGTTCTTCGACCTGGTCGGCCGGATCGGAGCGGAGCGCCCGCGCTTGGTGGTGGATCTCGGCTGCGGACCGGGCCAGCTGACGGCCGCGCTGACCGACCGGTGGCCCGACGCGCACATCCGCGGCATCGACTCCGCCGCGGAGATGATCGCGGCGGCACAGCAGTTGCGGCGCGACGCCCCGGCGGGAGGCCTGCGCAAGCTCAGTTTCGAGCGCGGCGATATCCGGGACTGGCAGCCCGCCGAGCCGGTCGACGTGATCGTGTCCAACGCTGTGCTGCAATGGGTCCGCGACCACGAGAAACTGCTCGTCTCGTGGGCCGCGGGGCTGGCCCCGGGTGGCTGGCTGGCCTTTCAGGTTCCCGGCAATCTTGACCAGCCCAGTCATGCGATCCTGCGCGAGCTGGCGCGGTCGCCTCGGTGGCGCTCGCTGCTAGCGGACGTGCCGCTGAACCGGCAGGCGGGCGATCCGGCGCAGTACCTGGATCTGCTCAGCCGGGGCGGCTGCCGTGTAGACGCGTGGGAGACGACCTACCTGCACGTGCTGCCGGGCGAGGACCCGGTGCTGGAGTGGTACAAGGGAACGGGCCTGCGACCGGTCCTCGCGGCGCTGGAGCCGGCCCAGGCGGCCGCCTTCCTGGCGGAATACGGAGCCGGCGTACGCGCGGCCTACCCGCCAGCCCCCTACGGCACGATCCTGCCATTCCGCCGCGTATTCGTGGTCGCCAGACGGGATTAGGAGATCTCGCGGAGCCGGTCGCGGGCCGCCGGGGAGATACGCGGCTTGGGATCCAGCTGAGATAGGCCGTTCCAGGCGAGGTTCACCAGGTGCGCGGCCACCTCTTCGAGGTTCGGCTTGCGCGCGTCGAGCCACCACTGGCCGGTGAAGGCGACCATGCCCACGAGCATCTGCGCGTACATGGGCGCCAGCTTGGGGTCGTAGCCGCGGGCCTTGAGCACGTCACCGAGGATGTACTCGACCTGGCCGGCGACGTCGCTGATCAGGCTGGCGAAGGTGCCAGAGCCCGAGGTCGGGTTGGAATCGCGGACCAGGATGCGGAAGCCGTCGGCGTTGTCCTGGATGTAACGGAGCAGGCTGACCGCGGCGACCTCGAACTTCGGCATGGTGTCTTCGCCCTCGAGCAGGCGCGTCGCCATCTCCAGGAAGCGCCCGACCTCGCGGTCGACGACCACGGCGTAAAGGCCTTCTTTACCCCCGAAGTGCTCGTAAACGACCGGCTTGGACACGCCGGCCTGGGCGGCGATCTCCTCGATGGAGGTGCCGTCCAGGCCGCGCTCGGCGAATAGGCGCCTGCCGATATTGAGCAACTGCTCGCGGCGTTCCTTGCCAGTCATTCGCTTGCGACTGCTACCCGATGGTTGGCTTGTCACTCGTCCATCATGTCTGGACCACGCTCAGTCAGCCAATTCGCCGGACTCGCGGGTCGCCACGGCCGGCACCGGAGCCGACGATGCCGCCAGCCGGGCCGAGGGCCGGGCCATGGAGCCGAGCGTCCGCGATCCGCCCAGGTACTTGGCGGTCAGCCGGTCGGTGTCCGGCCAGCGGACGTCGGTGGCCCAGCCCAGCTTCTCGGCAAACCAGATGAGCCGGGCGGCGATGTCGATCTGGCCCTTGAGCGCACCGTGCCGGGCGCAGGTCGGGTCGGCGTGGTGCAGGTTGTGCCAGGACTCGCCGAACGACAGGATCGCGAGCCAGTTGACGTTCCTGGACTTGTCCCGGACCTCGAACTCTTCCTTGCCGAAGGTGTGGCAGATCGAGTTGATCGACCAGGTGACGTGGTGCAGGAACGCGACGCGGACCAGGCTGCCCCAGAAGAACGCGGTCAGGGCGCCCTGCCAGGACATCGACCAGAGGCCGCCGATGAGCGCCGGCGCCAGCAGTGAGACCGCCACGATCGCGGTGAAGTTGGCGGAGACCCGGCGGATCTTGGGATCGGCCAGGAGATCGGGGCAGAACTTCTCCTGCGAGGTGTGGCTGCCGTCGAACAGCCAGCCGATGTGGGCGAACGCCAGGCCCTTGGTCAGCGCCCGCCAGTCACTGCCAAAGCGCCAGGGGGAGTGCGGGTCGCCCTCGCGGTCGCTGTACTTGTGGTGGCGGCGGTGGTCGGCCACCCACGTCAGCACGGGTCCCTCAATCGCCATAGTTCCGGCGATCGCCAGGGCGACGCGAAATCCGGTCACGGCCTTAAAGGAGCCGTGGGTGAAGTAGCGGTGGAAGCCCATGCTGATGCCGAGACCCGAGATCGCGTAGAACACGACGGCGATCACCATGTCGTGCCAGCCCAGGCCCCAGCCCCAGGCGAGCGGGACGGCGGCGAGCAGCGCGAGCATGGGGACGACGACGAAGATCCCGACCAGGATCTTCTCGCCGCTGCCGATCGGCTCGGGGTCGAGTTCGGGGAGCGGGCCAGTCCTGGTGGCAGCTGCAGTGCCTGCTGAGTTGGCGGCTGGGCGGTCAGCGGTCGTGGTCATGGCGTCCTCGCTTGGCACCTGGCGGCGCGGGGTCTGGGCTGGGCAGTCCGCACGCACCGGGGCAAGGGCGGATGCAGAATACGCTTACGTAACCGTAGGCTACGCGACCGTAGGTTGCGCAAGGGTCAACTGAATTTTTTTCTGGCATGTCGCGAAGCTCACACGGACAGCGGGTCTATAAGGCTCATACAGGGCGGCTGCCGGCGTCGGACAGCCGTGGCGGCGCAGTGCCGTCTCAGGGGCGCAGTGCCGTCCCAGGTCGGTAGAGTTGAGTAACCCTCACCCGTTCCCGGGTCGTCCAAGCGGCAGGACTTCCGGTTTTGGTCCGGACAACCGAGGTTCGAATCCTCGCCCGGGAGCATCTGCGCATATCGCGGCAGGCGTCCAGCTCCTGACGCGCAGGTCCGGCGGCGGGAGCCGGGCGGTATTCTGCCTGAGTCGGGGGATGTGAGCTGGCGGTGCCAGCGCCTAGATGCCCCATCGCAGAAAGCCCATGACCACGTCAAGGAGCCGAGCCGAGTGAGCATGAGCGCTCCGGCCGCTGTCATTGTCCTCGCCGCGGGCGAGGGCACGCGGATGAAGAGCAGCACCCCCAAGGTGCTGCACGAGGTGTGCGGCCGGACGATGCTGGGCCACGTCCTGGGCGCGGCGCGCGAACTGCGGCCGCGGCGGCTCGCGGTCGTGGTCGGCGACGCCGACGGGCCGGTGGCCGGCTACCTGGCCGAGTATGCGTCGGATGCCCTGCCCGTCGTGCAGTCGCGGCGCGGCGGGACCGGCCACGCGGTGCGGATCGCCTGCGAGACGCTCGGAGTGCTGGACGGGACCGTGGTCGTCACCTACGGCGACACCCCGCTGCTGCGCGGGCGGACGCTCGCCGACCTGGTGACCGCCCGCGAGTCCACCGGGGCCGCGGCGATCGCGCTGGTCGCTCGCGCCGAGGACCCGGTCGGCTACGGGCGGATCATCCGGGATCGGGCGGGCGCTTTCGCGGGCATCGTGGAGCAGGCCGATGCCAGCCCGGAGCAGGCGGCGATCGACGAGATCAACACGGGCATGTACGCCTTTGACGGCCGCCTGCTGGCCGACGCCGTGGCGCGCCTGTCCACCGACAACGCCAAGGGTGAGGAGTACCTCACCGACGTCCTGTCCATCCTGCGCGCGGACGGCTTCGAGGTCGGCACCATCTGGTGCGCGGACTTCGGTGAGATCCTGGGCGTCAACGATCAGGCTCAGCTAGCCCGGGCCCGGCGGGTCCTGAACGACCGGCTGCTCGGCTCGTGGATGGGCTCCGGCGTGACGATCGTCGATCCGGCGAGCACCTGGGTGGATGTCGGCGTCGTGCTCGAGCCGGGCGTGCAGATCGGCCCGGCCACTCAGCTGGAGGGTGGCACCAAGATCGGCGCGGGCGCCCGGATCGGGCCCGGCTGCCTGGTCCGCGATTGCGTCATCGCCGCGGAAGCCACCATCATCCAGTCCGTCTGCGAGTGGGCCGTGGTGGGGCCGGGCGCCGTCGTCGGGCCGTACGCGCACCTGACCGCCGGCGCCAGGGTCGAGGCGAGCACATCGGTGACGGGCGCGGTTCCCCCGGGCGGGCCAGTCGCGCCGGGCGAGCGTGACCCGATCGCGCTGGGCAAGGGCGCGCTGGGCAATGGCGCGCTGGGCAAGGGAGAGTAAGTCACATGACCGGGATAACCGCCTCCGGCGAGAAGAAGATGATGCTCTTCTCCGGCCGTGCCTTCCCCGAGCTTGGTACCGAGATAGCCGGGTGCCTGGGCATAGAGCCGACACCGAGCAAGCTCTACGACTTCGCCAACGGCGAGATCTTCGTCCGCTTCCTCGAGTCGGTTCGCGGCTGCGACGCCTTCGTCCTGCAGAGCCACACAGCTCCCATCAACCAGTGGATCATGGAGCACCTGATCATGGTTGATGCGCTGAAGCGCGCCTCGGCCAAGCGGATCACGGTGGTCGCGCCGTTCTTCGGCTACGCCCGGCAGGACAAGAAGAGCCGCGGCCGGGAGCCGATATCCGCCCGGCTGATGGCCGACCTGTTCCTCACGGCCGGGGCCGACCGGCTGATGTCCGTCGACCTGCATACCGCGCAGATCCAGGGTTTCTTCGACGGCCCGGTCGACCACTTGTTCGCGCTCCCGATCCTGGCCTCCTACCTGGAAGGCAAGCTGGACGTCGCGGGAGTGACGGTGGTCGCGCCCGACGCCGGCCGGGTGCGGGTCTGCGAGCGCTGGACGGACCGGCTGGGCTGCCCGCTGGCCATCATTCACAAGCGCCGCGACCCCGACGTGGCCAACCAGGTCAAGATGCTCGAAGTCGTCGGGCAGGTGGCGGGTCGCACCTGCATCCTGGTGGACGACATGATCGACACCGGGTCCACCATCGTGAACGCGGCCGAGACGCTGTTCGAGCAGGGCGCGGCCCAGGTGATCGTGACCGCTACGCACGGGGTGCTGTCCGGGCCCGCGGTGGACCAGCTCAAGAACTCGCGGATCAGCGAGGTAATCGTCACCAACACGCTGCCGATCACCAACGAGAAGCGCTTCGATAAGCTGACGGTCCTGTCGATCGCCCCGCTGATCGCACGCGCCATCACGGAGATCTTCAGTGACGGCTCAGTGACCAGCCTGTTCGACGGCCAGGTCTGAGCCCGTCCGCGGGTACCTGCCGTGTCGGCTAGACTGCAGGCCCCTGTCATCACAAGGAGTTGTCACCGTGTCCGAGGTACGCATCGCGGCCGAGCCGCGCACGGAATTCGGCAAGGGCCCGGCCAGGCGCGAACGGCGCGCCGGCAAGGTCCCGGCTGTGCTGTACGGACACGGCGGCGATCCCCGTCACCTCAGCCTGCCCGGCCATGACGTCCTGCTGGCCCTGCGCACGGCCAACGTGCTGATCCGGCTGGACGGGCTGCCGGGCGGCAGCGAGCTGGCGCTCCCCAAGGCGGTGCAGCGTGATCCCATTCAGGGCACCGTCGAGCACGTCGACCTGATCCTGGTCCGCAGCGGCGAGAAGGTGACCGTCGAGATCCCCATCAACCTCGTCGGCGAGCTGGCCCCCGATGGCATGCTCGAGCAGCAGCTCGTGCAGATCTCGCTGGAGGCCGAGGCCACGCACATCCCGCCGGGCATCGACGTCAGCATCGAGGGCCTGCGGGTCGGCGCGGCTGTGCACGCCGGTGATCTTAAGCTGCCGCAGGGCGTCAGCCTGGCCGTGGAGCCGGACATTCTGGTCCTGCACGTGATCGGGGCGCCGACGGCCGAGCAGATGGAATCCGACCTGGGCCTGCCCGAGGGCGAGGAGGGCGGCGCCGCGCAGGCGGAGGCGCCCGCCGCGGTTCCGGGCGCGGTGCCTGCCGACGCTGGCCAGGCTGGCTGATCGCCCACCCGTACCGGAGCGCCGGCTGGCCGGCGCTCCGGGCGGCCTGAGGTGAGCTTTGCATGGCCGATGAGCGGTGGCTGATCGTGGGCCTGGGCAATCCGGGCCCGCAGTACGCGGCCAACCGGCACAACGCCGGGTTCATGGTCGCCGACGAGCTCGCGGCGCGGATCGGGACTAGCTTTAAGCGCGATCGCTCGCGGGCTCAGGTGGCGACGGGAACCCTGGCGGGCACGCCGGTGACGGTGGGCAAGCCGCTCAGCTTCATGAACCTCTCGGGCGGCCCGGTGGCGGCGCTGCGTGGCTTCTACAAGATCCCGCCCCATCGCATCCTCGTCATCCATGACGAGCTCGACCTGCCCTTCGCCACCGTCAGGCTCAAGACCGGCGGCGGGGACAACGGTCATAACGGACTGCGCTCGATCACCGCGGCGCTCGGCACGCGGGACTATCACCGGGCCCGGCTCGGGATCGGCCGGCCGCCGGGCCGGATGGACCCCGCTGATTTCGTGCTGCGCGATTTCTCCGCCGCCGAGAGAGCGCAGCTGCCCGAGCTGCTGGACCGGGCCGCCGACATGGTCGAGGCCCTGCTGGCGCGCGGCGTCAGTGCCGCCCAGAACGAGTACCACTAGCC